>NZ_JBMDYO010000003.1:0-362281 GCF_049310885.1 Pleomorphochaeta sp. DL1XJH-081 | reverse complement strand
TCGCTATCGGGTTCGTCGGCAACTACGCCCCTTGGGATTTTCACCCAAGGATGATGACATGCCCGTCATACAGAAAAGGCCACCGAAAATAACTCCCGGTGACCGTGTCTAACAAAAAATATGACTACAGGATATTGTAGCTTACCATGAGAGAAACTGAGCGGTTCTTCATGCTTTCAAGTGCAGAACCTTCATCAGCTATATTGGCCAAACCGAGGTTGAAACGAGCATCAATCGAAACTCCCATGTCCAAATCAACTCCTGCACCAAATGTCACGCCAAAATCCAAGTCTTTGTTATCTTGACCAAGAAGAGCTCCATCAATTTCAGAATCATCTACTAAATACGTCTGAGTAATTGCATACCCAACGTAGCCGCCTGCAAGTGCAAATGGTTTTACAGGCAAATTCAAATCGAAGGCTGCTTTCACGAGTATGGGAAGCTCGATATAGTCGAGATTAACTTTTACATCTCCACTTGTTGATTCGGTTCTAAAACCCTTCATCGCATAATTGAGTCCGAATTGTGCGGAAAGGTCCATGACGTCTTCTACTGCGTAAAGAGCATAGTCGCCATAGAGACCACCGGTGAAACCATAGCGGGGGGTTCCATCGCCACTAGGATCGGTTCCTACGAATGCAAGATTACCACCAGCACTTACGCCAGCACCGAAAGCTCCTGCGAATACGAATGAGGTACTCACAGCCAAAATCAGCAATGCAAGGATCAACTTCCTTTTCATCGAATTACTCCTTAATGAACATAAATTTTTTCCAGTATATTCTTTTCACCTAATTTTAACAACTACAATCTGACAGAATCTGTAATACTGTAACTATAATAATTATGGAATTATTTTACATTATCACATGAGATAACACTTTTCCTTACCTGTTGCCCGACTCAGAAGAGCGGGTAGCCACGCATCGGACGGCGACGGCTTGTGTACCGTAGGGGAGCAAGAAAACCGGTGACGGAGAGCCGATAGTGGCGTAGGGAGAAACCTCTCCCATATACGAAATTTATACAAAAAACTATCAAGTCAACTTTTGATATGGTTTTGTCACATCCTGGGACAACCGGAAAAAACTTTTCATCAAAACATTACTATTCCTGTAAAAATCATACCAATATATCGCACCCGAGAGAGAGACACACCTAGGATGTACCGATTTTTCTTGACGTGACATCTCTCCATGGTATATCCGTTTACTTGCATAACTAAACATCTTGGTATAGTATCGGTCCGTATGCACTTGTATCACTATTCTCATTGCCGCGAGGTTGCCAATGACTAAATACATAATCAGAAGGCTATTGGGCATCATCCCTACGCTTTTGATCATCGTCACCATCAGTTTCTTCATAGTCCGTGTAGCACCAGGAGGCCCCTTCGATGGAGAGCGGGCCCTACCCGAAGTCGTAAAACGCAATATCGAAGCCAAATACCACATGAACGACCCACTCCTAGTCCAGTATGGCCGGTATATGTTCGATGTCATGAGAGGAGACCTTGGCCCCTCCTACCGCTATAAAGACCATGATGTGAACTTCTACATCTTCCAGAGCCTGCCCAACTCCATGATCTTGGGAGCAATCGCCATATCCATAGCCATAGTATTTGGAATAACCAGTGGTATGCTTGCAACGGTTAAACAAAATACCTGGGTCGACTACCTGAGTATGGCCTTCGCCGTAGTGGGGATATCGGTTCCACTCTTTGTCATAGGACCGGTGCTGCAATACGTCTTTGCTATGAAACTGCAATGGCTACCCACATCGGGATGGTTCACCTCCGGAGATGGCTGGAAAACTATCATCATGCCCGCCATTACTCTCGCCTTCCTCGACTTCGCCACCATAGCCCGACTGACACGATCGAGCATGTTAGAGACCTTAAGAAGCGACTATATCAGGACTGCAAAGGCAAAAGGCATGAAAAACTCGGCTATTATATTCAAGCATGCCATGAAAGGAGCCATGCTTCCCATAGTGAGCTATCTTGGACCAGCATTTGCGGGAATCATAACCGGATCGGTTGTCGTGGAACAGGTCTTCAGAATTCCCGGACTTGGAAAGTTCTTTGTCCAATCATCGTTCAACCGTGACTATACCCTGATCGTCGGAGTCGTCATCGTCTACTCGGTTATCCTGGTTATCATGAACTTCTTCGTAGATATCATCTATTCGCTGCTTGACCCACGCATCACCTATAAATAGGACCATTGGAGAGAACGCATGAAATTGTTTGGAAGTAAAAAGAACAAGAACGAAGCCCTTAACGAATTCAACCAGGTGGTTGTGGGCAACAGTCTCACCAAGGATGCATGGAGACGTCTGAAGAAGAACAAGATGGCGGTAATCAGCGTTGTTGTCGTAGCTATTTATATCCTTTTGGCCGTAACAGCACCGATTCTCCCCATTTACCCCTATGACCAGATCATCCTCGACCACCAGCACCTTAAGCCATCATTCAGCAAGAATGCAGGAGAGTTGCTCTTAGAGAAGAAAAAAGCCGATGTCTATACCCAAGCATGGAGACAAGGCCGCATGAGTGTCACCCAAGAGGTGGAAGATCAGCTTTGGGCATGGATCGACAACAGCGAAGCCAACAAAGTATGGGACTTCATGCTTATCGAGGGAACGCGACAGATAGACGAAGGCCTCTACACTCTTACTGCAGCCGAACAGAGGACTCTGGATAATCTGGATAAGAAGTTGAAAACCGATCTCCTCATAACCGTAAAGAAAGTATGGTACAACAATCCGGATACTGGCGATAAGGAGAATGTTGAGAAACTGGAAATCGATACTCTGGTGAGACTCTATGCAGAGATGATTGGAGCACCGATCGATCTCGTCGTAGACCAATATGAACGAGAAATCCAGCAACAGGTCATGAAGACTGTTACCGCACAGAATCCCGATCTTACCGATGAGGACTATGCGGTCCTTTACGATCTTGAGATAGAGGGGATGTCAGAACGCGAACACGATAAACTGGTTCGTGAGAACGTATTCGCCAAGATTGCCGCACAGGCAGAGAATATCGCAGCAGCCGATTTGAAGGATGCAGCGACCGACGAGACTACAGAATTCCCCCTGAAAGAGGAAATTTCCATTAAGGGACCGCTCTCCGCTGATGTGGAAGCCTCCCGAAAGCATGACCGCCAGTACTACTTGGGAACCGACTATCAGGGTCGTGACATGCTCTCGAGAATCATCTATGGAGGCCAGGTCTCCATAGCAATTGGATTCATAGGAACCATAACCAGCGTACTTATCGGTATCGTACTCGGAGCATTGGCCGGATACCTTGGCGGAAAAGTCGATTATTTCATCATGCGGGTAGTAGATATCATGTACGGACTCCCCTACATGCTACTGGTGATCATAGCGATGGCGATATTCGGAAGGAACATACTCAACCTGTTCTTCGCACTCGCCATC
The DNA here is from genome assembly GCF_049310885.1 of Pleomorphochaeta sp. DL1XJH-081. NCBI lineage: Bacteria > Pseudomonadati > Spirochaetota > Spirochaetia > Spirochaetales > Sphaerochaetaceae > Pleomorphochaeta > Pleomorphochaeta sp. DL1XJH-081. The sequence continues at coordinate 358,831 of NZ_JBMDYO010000003.1, read as the reverse complement.
ATCAGTTGGCTCACAATCAGCCGTATGGTCCGTGGCCAGATCATGTCACTTAAGAACCAGGAATTCATTGAGGCTGCGCGATCCATGGGAGCCCCCACTTGGAGAATCATTTTCCGCCACTTGGTCCCGAACTCCCTCAGTGTAATCATCGTTTTCTCGACTTTGAGAATCCCATCGTTCATCATGACCGAATCGTTCCTCTCCTTCCTTGGATTGGGAGTCCAAGCTCCCTACGCCTCTTGGGGCTCGCTTGTGGGAGATGCGGTTGGTGGCATGACGCTGTATCCATGGAAGCTCTTCTTCCCTGCAGCTGCTATGACCATCTTCCTATTCGCGATGAACTTCCTCGGAGACGGTCTACGTGACGCCTTCGACCCACAGAGCAAGAACCAGCTATAGGAGCAAGAAAAGTGACGAATCAAAAATCATCACCAGATACATACGATACATTACTTGAGGTAAAAAACCTCAAGACCTATTTCAAGACCGATGCCGGTATCGTGAAGGCCGTAGATGGAATCTCCTTCAAACTCGGTAAAGGTGAAACCCTTGGGATAGTAGGAGAATCGGGAAGCGGGAAGTCGGTTACCAACCTATCCATTATGCGTCTGATTCCGAGTCCTCCGGGAAAAATTGTCGACGGAGAGGTCCTGTTCGAAGGAAAGGACGTGCTAAAACTCTCAGAGAGTGCGTTGCGCCATATTCGTGGAAACGAGATCTCCATGATTTTCCAGGACCCCATGACCAGTTTGAATCCATTCTTGAAGATATCCACCCAGATGATAGAGACTATCAGGTTGCATCAGGACATCTCCAAGAAAGAGGCCTTACGCAAATCCATCGACATGCTCAAACTTGTCGGTATACCAGCAGCTGAAGAACGGGTACACAACTACCCTCACCAATTCAGCGGAGGCATGAGACAACGAGTCATGATAGCTATGGCGCTCAGCTGTGAAGCAAAGATCCTTATCGCAGATGAACCGACTACAGCATTGGATGTGACCATCCAAGCCCAGATTCTCGAGCTAATCCAGGAGTTGGCTAAGAAACTGGAAACCGCCGTCATTCTAATTACCCACGACCTTGGCGTCGTGGCAGGAATGTGCGATACCGTCTGCGTTATGTATGCGGGAAAAATCGTAGAGAAGGCGAAGACAGAAGATTTGTACAAGAACCCATCTCACCCCTATACATTCGGCCTTATCCAGTCGGTTCCACGACTTGACAAAGCCCATGACGGAAAGCTCTTCTCCATCGAAGGCCAACCACCCAATGTAATCGACTTACCACCCTGTTGCCCATTCCACCCCCGTTGCCACAAGGTAATGGACATTTGTAGGACACAGTATCCCCCGACAACAGACCTGGGGAATGGACATGAGGTGGCCTGCTGGCTATTTGACGATCAGAAGGAGCAATCCCATGAGTAATACTTCCCAGAAGAAACCGCTACTCGAGGTCGTGGACCTCAAGCAACACTTCCCCATAGAGTCGGGCTTTATCCTCAAGCGCCAAGTCGGTGCAGTGAGGGCTGTGGACGGCATATCGTTTACCGTCAATGAGGGAGAAACCCTCGGAATCGTCGGTGAATCGGGTTGTGGGAAATCGACCACAGTCCGTTCTATAGCTCAACTCTACAAACCTACCAGCGGTAGCGTCGTGTTCAATGGGGTGGACCTGATCCACGCCCCTACCGAGATCATGCTCGATGCTCGTAAGAATATGCAGATGATCTTCCAGGATCCCTATGCATCGCTCGACCCACGAATGACCGTACGTACGATTATTGCTGAACCACTCGATATCTATCGAAAACGCGGCATGCTCGATAAGACACTCACTAATACCGATATCGAAAGACGGGTCGAGGACCTGATGGAACGTGTAGGTTTGAACAAGGCATTCAAGAACCGCTATCCCCATGAATTCAGTGGTGGCCAGAGGCAACGTATCGGCATAGCTCGGGCTTTGGCCTTGAATCCGAAGATCATTCTTGCCGATGAACCGGTAAGTGCATTGGATGTGTCTATCCAATCACAGATATTAAACCTTCTGCACGATTTGCAGAAAGAGCTTGGACTCACCTACCTCTTCATTGCCCACGATCTTGCGGTAATTGAATATATCAGTACCCGTGTAGCGGTCATGTACCTTGGAAAGATCATGGAGCTCTCCCGTTCCAGTGATCTCTACAAAAATCCATTGCACCCCTACACAAAAGCCCTTCTATCGGCAGCCCCGATTCCCGATCCTGAGATTGAACGCAAACGACAGAGGATTATCCTCACTGGTGATGTACCTTCTCCCAACAAGGAGCGTTTCGGTTGTTATTTCTATGACCGTTGTCCCTATCGGATGGACAAGTGCAAGACCAATATTCCTCCTATGAAGAGGATTGACGAAAACCATGAGGTTGCCTGTTGGTTGTACGAATAGTAGAGCGTAGCTACTGAAGCAAGATCCCCGCATTAGGGTCATAAGGCTGTTGTCCAGGTATCGAAAGTATGCCAGGCAGCAGCCTTTTTTCGTTTTCAGATATCGCGTACCGAAACCGACTGGATCGTATCCGGTTCACGGTCAGCGTGGAATGGTAAGTCCATTATCGTGGCAAGGATTTGGGCGGAAGCCTCGGTCCGACCTGCACTTGTCCGCTCGGGAATAATCTCAATATCTTTCACTGAATCGTCTCTCATATGCAATGAGAAGACCACCATTGCCTTGTTTCGGCCTCTCGGCTTGGCATCGGTCTCCACAGGGGATCTTCCCCTCACAAAATGTGAGACCTGCAACCTATCGGCATCCTCTACCCGATATTGCTTCACTTTTACCAGCATATAGACCCCGATGGTATAGGTGATAGAGCCTCTTGCGGGATCGAAATCCCACTTCTCCCTATAACCGAGACCAATTATTCCAATCAAGAGAAAGAAGAGGGGGATGAGTGAAGACAGACCGAAGGAACCGTCGATCAGTACCGTGACAAATCCGTATCCCATGAACAGGGAAAAAATTGCATACATCCATCTGGTGGCATTGCCGACCGCATAGGTTGCCGATCCACTGTCATGCTTCTTCAAACGCATACGCATCTCATAATTCTCCTTATACTCTTGTACTTCCATACTATACTGACAATAGAGAAACAAGGAAAGCGAGTACACGTATACCGACGTGCCTATCGGACACCGAAAAGTACATTTGCCCCCTTACCGCTGGTTAATTTTCCTTGATTATTAGGATTCTTTACTGTACTCTATGGTGAACGCATATATTTCATAAGGAGATATGTATATGAAAAAAGTCCTATCAATTGCATTAATCATTCTCCTTGTCGGTGCCTTATTTGTTTCCTGTGGAAAGAAAGAAGAGGCCGCCAAGGTTGAGACACCTGCCGCAACACCAGCTCCGGCAGCTCCGGCAGCCCCTGCTCCCGCAGCACCAAAGGCTGAAACTCCGGCAGCACCTGCTCCTGCAGCACCAGCCGCTCCGGCTCCAGCTGAAGAGGATAAGGTCGTCTTCAAGTTGGTCAACGGCGCTGAGCCCGAAAGCCTCGATCCCCATATGATCCAGGGTGTTCCCGAACACCGCATCTACGAAGCGATCTTCGAGGGTCTGGTAGCTTACGATCCTGAAACTGCGAAAGCTGTTCCCGGATTGGCTGAAAGCTGGGAAATCAGCGACGATAACACCCAATACACGTTCCATTTGCGTGATGCAGAATGGAGTGACGGTGTTCCCATCACTGCACAGACAGTTGTGGATTCTTGGATCCGCGAACTCGATCCCGCAACCGGAACCCCATACGCATGGTTCCCATCAATGTTCCTGAAGGGCGCAGCAGAGTTCAACTCTGGCGAAGCAGGCCCCGAAGCTGTCGGTATCCGTGCATTGGACGACAAGACCTTCCAGCTAGACCTTCTTGGACCACTTCCCTATGCTCTTGATGCACTGGCCCACTACTCATTTGCAGTGGTCCCCATGCATGCCATTGAGAAGTATGGCGATCAGTGGACCCTTCCCGAAAACTTCGTAGGTAACGGGCCATACACTCTCAATGAATATGTACCGCAGTCCTATATCAGCGTTGTTCCCAATGAAACCTATTGGGATGCCGAGGCCGTACAACTTGACGAAGTCATCTTCTACGCCATCGATGACAACAACACCGCTTACAACATGTACCTCAATGGTGAGGTCGACTGGATGACCACTGTTCCTCTCGATCAGATCGAAGCAGCATCACTGCGCCGCGATTACCACAGGGCTCCACAAGTAGCGACCTACTACTACACCTTCCAGGTTGAGAAGGCTCCATTTGATGACGCAAGAGTCAGAAAGGCTCTCGCAATGTCCTTCGACCGTCAGGCATTGGTTGACCAGGTTAGCCGTGGCGGACAGCTCCCCGCATGGGGAATTGTTCCTGAGATGGCAGGTTACGCCAGTCTCGGCGATCCTATCCTCGATGTCGAACAGGCCCGCCAGCTCTTGGCCGAAGCCGGATACCCCAATGGTGTCGGATTCCCCGAGACAGCGATCCTCTACAACACCAGCGAAGGACACAAGGCTATCGCCGAGTTCCTCCAGCAGGAGTGGAAGAACAACCTGAACATCACCCTCGAACTTGAGAACCAGGAATGGGCAACATACCTCTCCAGCAGAAATACCGGAGACTTCCAGGTCGCTCGTGCAGGATGGGTCGGTGACTACCAGGATCCTAACACCTTCCTCGATATGTTCATCACCGGTGCCGGTATGAATGGTGGAAAATATTCCAACGAGATCTACGACCTACTCATCCGCGAAGCTGCGACCATGAGGGGCGCAGACAGAATGGATGTATTGTTGCAGGCAGAAGATATCTTGATCAACGAAGACCAGGGTGTCATGCCGATCTACTACTACACCACCAACAACATGATCGACACCTCCAAGTGGGGCGGTTGGTATGCCAACGCTATGGACTTCCACCCGACCAAGGATATCTACCTCAAGTAGTTTTCCATTACATGGTTTTTACGGCTCCCGGCTTCGGTCGGGAGTCTTTTTTAGTGCCTAGCTCTTTGGTACCTTGTCGTAGAGTCGGAAAACCCGGTATAGTCGCCACATGGACAAGACACTCCACCCAGCAATGGTATCGGGCAGCATATCTGTCCCCTCCTCTAAATCCCAGACTATACGAGCTCTTCTATTGGCCACGTTCGCTAAAGGCCGTAGCGTTATCCACAACCCATTGGATTCCCAGGATACCCGATCATGCATGGATGCTTGCCTCGCATTCGGAGCTTCGATCAAGCAAGAGAACAACGGAGAGACTTTCCTTGTCGATCCACCTGAGACATTCCCCAGCACGATCACGATAGATTGTGGTAACTCGGGGACCACGCTCTACCTGGCAAGTGGTCTAGCAGCTCAGAGCGGGGCTTCTGTCACCTTCACTGGGGATGATCAACTGAAAAACCGTCCGGTAGGTCCCTTGCTGGAGGCATTGGCCGACCTTGGTGCGACCATCACCTATCCTGAAGGGAATGCTCGCATCGGATATCCCCCATTCACTATAAAGGGTCCTTTGAAAGGAGGCGATACCACAATCGTCTGTCATACCAGCCAACACTTATCGGCACTTTTACTTGCTTGTCCGTTGGCCATTGGCGATAGTCGGATATCGGTTCCACTGCTCAATGAGAAACCATATGTGCATATGACCCGCTCATGGCTCGATCTTCAGGGCGTTTCCTACCGATGTGATGAATCCATGCAACACTTCCAGATATCGGGAGGACAATCGTATAGCTCATTCGAAGCTACGGTCCAAGGAGATTACTCCTCAGCCTCCTTTTTCTTCTGTGCAGCCGCAGTGACAGGAGGTACGGTTACGGTGAGAGGCCTTGATCCCGAAGATCCCCAAGGAGATAAGGAGATACTGCATATCCTCGAGCAAATGGGGTGCACGATAACGTGGATTGAATCCTATGCTATTATGGTGGAAGGGCCAGGGATGGGAGATTTGGAACCGGGAACATTTGATTTGAATGCGATTCCAGATGCACTCCCTGTTTTGGCTGTGACCGCATGTTTTGCGAAGGGAACTACAGTATTGGGTAATGTTCCCCAAGCGAGGATAAAGGAGACCGATCGTATTGCGGTAATGCACGAAAATCTAGCCTCCTGTGGAGCAAACATAGAAGAACGTGAGGATGCTCTGATAATCCATGGAAGAGGGACATTGGATGGAGGTACCTGTAAAGGATACGATGACCACCGGGTGATCATGGCTATGGCTGTTGCATCGCTCGGCTGCAAGAAAGCAATTACTATCCAGGGAATCGATGCAGTGGGAGTAACATTCCCCACCTTTTTTGCCCTGTTGGAAACCATACAGAAACCATGACCAAGGAGTCTATACGATGAAACCATATGATCTAAGAAGCGACACGATAACAAGACCGGTCGCACCTATACGCGAGGCCATGGCAAAGGCAGAAGTGGGCGATGATGTCTATTTTGAAGATCCAACCATTAACCGACTGGAAGCGATGTCTGCCGAATTGTTAGGCAAGGAGGCCGCCCTCTTTGTCTCATCCGGTTCAATGGGGAATTTAATTCCCCTATTCATCAATGCTGGAAGAGCAGCCGAGGTTCTTACCCATAGCAATAGCCATATCATACAGCATGAGGTAGGAGCGGTCTCGGCTTTAGCGGGAGTCCTACCGATAGGCATAGATGCCCCCAGAGGAATATTGACTGCACAACTGCTTGAACCCCTAATTAAACCCTTATCCTACGACTTGGCACGCACAGCCATGATCGAGGTAGAGAATACCATTGGAGGGGTGTGCTATCCACTCGAAACCCTCCAAGATATCTACCAGTTGGCAAAGAACCGAGGTCTGACCGTTCATATGGATGGGGCACGGCTTTGGAATGCCGCAGTGGCGACCTCGGTGGATATTGCGACTATCGCAGCCAATGCCGATACCGTCACATTCTGTCTCTCCAAAGGTTTAGGCGCTCCTGTAGGTAGTGTCCTCTGCGGATCAAAAGATTTTATCGCAAAAGCCCGGGCAATCAGGAAGATGCTCGGAGGAGGAATGAGACAGGCAGGAATCCTGGCAGCCGCTGGGATCTATGCACTGGAGAACCATGTAGAGCGATTATCGGAAGACCATGTACGGGCAAAGAGGATCGCCTACAGTCTATCCTCAAGTGGGTGGGCGAAGGTGAACTTGGAGAATGTCGAGACTAATATCATTTTCTTCTCTGTAGATGGAGCCTCCGGGGAGAAGGTAGCAGAGGTTTTGGGAGAACATGGCATCCTCTGCTCAGGTGATGGAAATACCGTAAGACTGGTTACCAATCTCGATCTTGATGATAGTGATATCGATGCAGTATGTACCATTATAGAAGGGCTCGATGTGAAGGAGTTCTCCGTATGAAATCCACCCTCTGTTGGTTCAGTGGTGCGGGTAATTCCAAGATCGTAGCGATGGACTTGGAAAAACGCCTTCCTTTTGACCAGGTCATTCCTGTTGGAGAAGCAATGGGAAACCCAGAGTCATTGTATGATACCAACATCCTTGGCTTGGTCTTCCCGATCTATTTCTTTGGCCCTCCTGCGCAGGTCAGAAGATTTATTTTGGAAACCTTGTCCGATCTCGATCTACAGATCGAATATCTCTTTGTTATTTTCACCCATGGCGGGATGCCATTTTATGGCCCGACTATAACTGATCGATTATTAGCTGAGTCAGGGTATGCGGCGAGCTATGTGAACTCCATATCCATGGTGGATACCTATATTCCCCTCTTCAAAATTCCCAGTAAAGCAGTTCAAACGAAAAAGCATGACAAGACCTCTAGGAGATTAGAGCGTATCGTAGCTGATTTATCCAACCAATCGCTCAAAGTCGCTACCCGACTGCCGTTCGCAAGACTCCTCCATACGCTCTGGGAATCGGGTTTGAAAAAACGAGAAGATAAGGACCGAAGGTTCGTCGTGAATGAAGATTGTACCGGTTGTGGAATTTGTGCCAAAGTATGCCCTGCAGACAACATCAGTATAGAGGCGGGAAGGCCGGTTTTCCACCACCATTGTGAACAGTGTTTTGCATGTTTTCATCACTGCCCGGAACATGCGATCCGTCTCGATCCGAAGCCTCTGTTGGGGCATAGTTGGTACACCCCTCCAAAGAGCTTTCTGAAAGAGGAGTAATACGATGGATACCTATGATTTCACCAAATCTACCGACCGGAAGGAGAGTATATCGGTAAAGTACAACAGACGTGCGATTGAAAGCATATGCAACAATCCGGATGCATTGCCCTTCTGGGTGGCGGATATGGATTTTGCCGCACCGCCTTCTGTAATCTCAGCTCTGGCTTCCCAAGTAGACCATGGTGTATTCGGTTATCCTCTCTTTGAATCTATAGGAGAAACGTTCTCCCATTGGGCTCTAAAGCGCCATGATTGGCAAGTGGATCCCTCGTCGGTGGTGCAGGCGCCTGGAATGCTCGCATCCATAGCAATACTGGTGGAAATGCTGAGCAAGAGCGGCGATTCCATCATCCTCCCTATGCCGGCTTATCAACCTTTTGTACATATCATAAAGAATTTGGGAAGAAATCTGGTCCCATGGCCTTTTCTTTACGATACGCAAAGCCATACATTCACACTCGATATACCATTGCTCGGGCATTTGTTAGAAACAGAGCATGCTCCGCTTTTGCTCTTCTGTAGCCCCCACAATCCGACAGGTAGGGTATTTTCCCGCCAGGAGCTTGAAGCAGTGGCAGAAATTGCCCATGCGCATTCCCTGACAATAATCAGCGATGAAATACATGCTGATCTGACACTTTTAGGATACACCCATATACCCTTCGATGTAATTGCAAAAGAGTATGCAGTCCCCTGCGCAACCTGCATGGCACCATCGAAGACCTTCAATATCGCAGGTGAGCACTTTTCTGAAGTGATCTGTTCGAACCGGACATTGGAGAAGGAACTTCGCCACAGACTGCGCTCGTTGCACCTCTCTCCCGATTTGCTCGCCACAGCCACAGCAGAAGCTGCGTATACGGGTGGATTCGCGTGGCTCACGGGACTACGGGAACATCTATCAGAACAAGTATCGTATATCACACGTAGGTTGGAAGAGAGTCGGAGTGGTCTTCATTTTGTAGTCCCAGAGGCCTCTTTCATAGGATTTATCGACTGCATTGAAAGATTTGATGCTATCAAAGCCGACGAAGCAGCGCACCCTGAGCTCTACGACCGATCACGTAGTCCTAGCGGGGGAGTCGTATCGCGATTCTTTGGTCAGCGGGCGAATATCGCGATGAATGATGGTACATGGTTCGGCTCCAATTATGGGCAATTCGTCCGATTCAACTATGGTACTACTCGCGAGGCTGTCACCAAAGCAATAGAGTCGATCATTGCTGCTGTAGAGAATCTCGTCTGAGAGAAAACCAGTTCTCCACACCCCTCAGGTAGAAGAGATCTGTGTAGACCGGTAGGTCATACAGACGTTTTGCTGCCTCTCCATAGATTTCCAACTGCGCCTCATGTTGCTCGGGTTGTCTGTATGCATCTGTCTTGAAATCGATTACCCGGGTGCAGTTCCTATACCGGAGGAGTAGATCGATTGAGCCTCGTAACAGTATCGGCTCAGGATTTTCCCATCTCATGATAAAAGGAACCTCACTCTCCAGAGCGATCGGACCATTATCTAAAAGTTCGGCAAAAAATCGGGATGAGAGGAAATTGTTTACCAAGAGAAGAGCAGATCCGATAAGGATCTTCTCTCGTTGTCGGCCTAGTTCCAATCGAGTCATCTCAAGAGGCATGCATAACAAGGCATCTTCTTCGGTAATACGAGCTTCTGGCAAACCTTCTATGAACGATGAAAGACTTTTTTGGAGTAAAAGATGTACCCAACTACCAAACGATGCTTCAAGATGATATTCGATTAACATCGGATCGGCTTCCACCGAAGGAAGCAACAAATCCAAGTGAAGCTCCTCTGTCTCTTGTCCACCTAATGGCCTATTGTGGGCAAATTCGGTAACTGCAAACGATAGGCGGGAGTATTGACGGGAAGGTAATGGATCTTGGTAAAACTTAGCCATACGATGTACTGCAAGATCGACGTTCTCTTTACTCACACCAGAACGCAGTACTGATAGAGGTGCATCAGGAATATCGTGTATCTGGCAATGCTGACCAAACAATCCGGGATTCTCGAGGATTCCGGTTGAGGCGAACAAAAGTGCCATGAAGTTCTTATCTCTACTACTCTCACCGAGATTCCTTACATTCTGGCATCCGAAGAGGAGCACATGCGCTTTTGCTCTGGTAAGGGCAACGTAGAAAAGACGCTTCATCTCCGCCGTCTCCATGGCCCTCAATGTCAATTTATCCCGCTCATAGATAACGTTTGTCACCTTATCGTATGGTTTCATGTGACGAGGAACGATCAAACCATCACGCTCAACCCAAGCAGGGGCAGAGCCACCCCTGGGTTCTCCTCCCATGTTGGCAAGTATAACGATGGGAAATTCGAGTCCTTTGGATTTATGGACTGTCATCAGTTGGACTCCGTCCGTATGGTCACGTAATGGCTCCACATCGGAAAGCTTCTGTTTTTGCCCCAGTCTTGGTCGGACGAAATCGAGGAATGCTGGCAATCCTCGATCTGCCATATCGTATTGGATAGCCAATTCATGGAGAAAATCAAAATGCTCCAAATACACCTGATATAGAGGATCGCTGAGCAAGTAGTGCCTATATCCTCCCTCATACCAGATATGAGAGACCAATGTAGAAACCGAACCCTCTTTTGCAATTTCTACTAACTGGTGAAACAATGTTCTGCAGGCTTCGTACTTTACCCTATCGGAGCTGTTGGGAAGAGAGTTCGCTGCATCGAAAAAAGCCTCAGCAGTATGCTCTTCGTATGCATCGAGAAGGATCAAGAGGGAATCATCGGAGATCCGGCACAAAGGGGAACGCAGAGCCGCTGTAAAAGCCAACCTGTCGTCAGGAAAGACTACAAGCTGAAGTAGTTGATACATATCGTTCGCCGGTGCCTCCAAAAAGAGAGATTGGACAGCAGAGATCGTATAGGGAATACCGGCGAGACGGAGAGCCTTCTCGTAATGCATCTGGTTGGAACTTGTCCGGAAAAGGATTGCAATATCACTGTAGAGCGGACGACGGAGACCATCATGGCCTTGTACTAGATAGTCGTCGCTATGTACCATGTTTTTTATGGTCTCACCAATCGTATAGGCCTCAGCCTGAACTGCCAGGACATTATTCTCATCATCTGTCTGATCTTCCTCCTCAGGCAACTTTTTAAAGAAAATATCGATTCTTGGCTGCAAATCCTCGATTGGTGGCCGGGATTCCAGACTTTCGAATGTTGCCTCGAAGTCATAGTGGGCATCTGCCATTACCTGTTCGAAGACCTTATTGAAGAAACCAATCAGTGCAGGCTCACTACGATAGTTCATAGGGAGATTTATCGGTTTCCCACCAGCAGTGACAATCTCCTCTTCTACAGCCTTGAATACCGACACATCGGCTCCACGGAAGCGGTATATGGACTGTTTTTCATCGCCAACGATGAAAAGCTTATCATTCTTAAGATCCGTCGCTGTAGGTAGTCCCTCCTTAGGGTTCTCCTGGTCTTGTGCTACCAGATAGATGATATCACGCTGCAATTGGTTGGTATCCTGAAATTCATCTATCATGATATAGCGATACTTACGCTGGAAGTATCTTCTCACTGAAAGATTGTACAACAGGATATCACGCGCCATATGGGCAATATCTCCGAAGGTAAGTATTCCCCGTTCTCTCTTTGTCGCCAGATAGAGTCTCTGGAAGGTTTCAAGTACTTCATAGATTGGACCGATTAAAGACTCACTACACAATGCCGCACAAGTGAGTGACGCTATCCGAAATTGTTCCTTAAAGCGTTCAATGAACTCGTTACATAATCCTACGAACTCCTTCTTTCCAGTACATTTCCTCATTTTCACCGATTCGAGTATCGTTAGGGCAATTTCAGGATCCAGCGAATTAAGCAGATCATCTTCTCTGACTAAAAGATCATGTAGCTGATCTGCATTCTTTTCGAACGTCTTTCCACTTCCATCTAGGTCAACAATCTTACGGGCTATGGTAAAACTCTCTGCAAGAGCCTCTCGGTAGGTCCTGTGAAGGTATTCGGAGAGTAATCTTCTTTGCTCTTCAGCATTGAAATATGATGAGGGGTGGAATTGGTTGAACGCCAATCCGATAAACAACGAGTCTATCAAGTCGTCAGGATTGTAGAGTGTCGCCAAAAATTTGAGACCATCATGTCCCTCCATTTGGGAAAAGAGCCGATATGCACATTCACTCGCCATCTCTCTGTTTGCATCCTCATCCATCACAAAATCGGGGCCTATACCGTAACGGGTTGGATCGGAGGCTACTATACGATTGCAGAATGAATCTATTGTGGTGATAGTGGCATCTGAAAACCGTTTTAACTGCCTATGGATATCCTGGTCATCCTGATAGGTATGTAGAGTCCTGTGGATACGTTCCTGCATCTCAGTAGCCGCAGCCCTACTAAACGTCAGAGTAAGGATATCATCCACATTTGCACGGCCTTCCACAACGAGACGGAGAAAACGGTAGGAGAGCACGGTAGTCTTACCCGATCCTGCGCCGGCGGTGACAACACAATTGGTATCACAAAAGACTGCACGTTTTTGGTCATCGTTTAATTTTTCCACGATCTCGGCAAAGGCGTCTCTATCCATCATATGAGTGCATACCTCCTCCGACAAATCTGGCGATAATCGCAACGAGTACAAGGTTCGTGTGAGTCGGTAGTACCAAGATACCCCTCCTGCAAGGACTGTACCATTTGCTCTATCTTGGATTCGACCAGGGCGATCATTCCCTCCCGCTTTTCATCCTCACCGTCTTTCCAAATAACCCTATAGGACCCCTTACCGATATCATAGAATGCCGCTACCCCGACGACCTTTTCCTCATTGGGATTATCTGCGGTATCATGTATCAATTTTGCGTAGATGGGTAACTGGTGAGAGGGAATAGCCTCAGAAAAATCGTCATAATCGCTCTTGCGATCCGATAGGTTCTTCTTATAGTCTACTACTGCTACTGTCTTTGAGCCATCCTCATGAGTGCAGACCATAATCCGATCCACTCGTCCTTCTAAAGTATATGAAGACTGTGGATATGTTTGTTCTAATTTTTGCTCGAATGCCTCGCTGACAAAATCTTCGAATTGCTTCGCTTCAGCCTGGACTATAGCCAACAATTGCTGGGTATACCTCTCCTGCAAATAGTGCAGGGTTGTTTTTGCTGGTGCTCTTGGACTGGCTGCATAAGCCGAAAATTCCTTCTCAGCCAAACCAAGAAGAATTTCCTTATAGGCTCCAGCCATATCTGCACGATATACATGGGTGAGGTTTGTGACTTCACGGAAGAACCCTTCCAGAATCTCATGGAGGATAATCCCTACTTGTTTATGGTCTATCGATTGCATTTCATAATCGCCTTTTTCCACGCTGAATAGATAGCGAGAAGCCCACTTCATGGGACAATCGACAAAGGCATCTAAATTCGTGCTCGACACTCTGAGAGCTCCCTTTGCTTGAACTAGACGATGCCAAAGTGAGAATGTAGGGTTTTTTTCGGCAAGATCGTAACGCGGAGGAACATAGGCTGTCTTCTGGGCTTGGGCAAACCATCGCTGTTGGTGACAGCGTACGTTCCACATAGCATCTGGCTTCGATGACCATGCCAGACGTTCAAGATAGTTAGCATCGGAGCTTTGGTAGGATCGTATATCGACCGCATCATGATCAATGAACCAAGCGGGTGCGAGGGAACTTGTACCTCCGAAACCCGATTGTGCGCACGACCAATATACGTGCTCTCCGGCAATCCTATAATGTTCAAGAAAATCTTCGGTCATCTCTGTAGCATCATCATCTTTCCAAACCGATTCAGGAATCAATGGAAGACCCTCTTGCTGGAGTCTCGTCGTCTCTTCGGTGCACCCAAGCAGATAATGGTGCTCACAACACATCCCGACCGAAACCGTATACCCATAGACAGGTATTCCCTCTTTTCGATCTTTCGGGATATACCGCTGTCGTTCAAGAAATTGAAGATACAGGGGAAATAACCGCTTATAGCTATCCATACCACAGGCTTGGAGATTTTTTTGGATTTGTCTAAGATAGTCGACACAGAAGGCATATATACTTGCATCGGTCGTATCCTCCGATTGCTTGCCCAGAATATCCCAAGAGCCCTCTTCAAGCATAAATTCCTGGAAAGCAAAGATTCCCTTCAGTAATGACGATATCGTCGATGCTCGCATCACAACGGTGATCAAACGCTTGAAGGTGATATACCATTGGAGCAGTTGTCCATCGTTTTGCTGAGCGTGGTGGGACAAGGAAGATATCCAACTGTCATCCCCATCTCCCGTCGAACCCATGACTATAGCATACTGCAAACCACGTTCAATCACTGAACGGAGTAAGGTTTTGTTTTTAAATGGATAGCGGGGATCGAGAAGAAAATCTTTCATAGAAGTAAGAGAAAAGCGATGGGAATGGACCTCCGCAATAGCCTTCAAAAAGCGTCCGGGGGCATACGCCAAGGGAGAAAGCCCCTCTACGATATTCAACGGGATATCCCGTATTGCGGCTTCATGCGTCAGATAGGGTCTCCAGTGACCTGTATCTCCTACTGTGACCATGATATCCTGTAAACGACTTCCCCTGTCCAACAATTGTTCGATCTTATCGAGCAGGGCTTTCATCTCCATCAATTCGTTTGAGTAAAGGCCAATGGTCGAATCTGTGGCAGGTGCATCAAAACGATAGATCTCAACCCAATCTGGAAACGGATCCATACGAGAGAACTCCTCCCATCCTGTACAGACATCGGGAAAAAAAATCGCATACCGTTGTCCTTGTTGCCTAGGACCAACATGATCCACCGAAGGGTGGAGGAATTGGGGTTCAAAGAGATTGTGCTCTTTCAGGAAACGGCGATAAGCCATATCGATCCTTTCTACATCATTGCGAAAAGCTATGGGAAGTCGCCCGTATGCCTCAGGTCGCTTCATGCGCAATGATTGCAGTTCTTCCAAGCGGGGAAGCAATCGGGCTACTGCTCCCGATAAATTCTCTGAAGATTCTGGAAAATTTGGATAGCTGAACCACTGCAATGATACCGATTGCCCATCTGACTTGAGTAAATCGAGAGCAAACAATCCTCGAATAATAGCATTGGCAGGCTGCTGCTCAAGAACGGGGAGGAAAAGAGCTTTGAATCGATCCCACGCGATGACCTTGTCCAATCGGAGAATCCCTGTCGGACTTTTTCTGACGTAGTCGTCAGCCCAAAACCGAGCAGCGGTTTCGGTGGGAAAGACACAAGTGTATTGCTCTAGTCCCAACCTATGGTGGATGGTTTGTCGGATAGTATTGGCTGGGGAGGGTATCATATTGGCAAGTATAGCATCTTTGGTGGTATACTCAAAGCATGGAAATACGCTTGGCAGCCGATCCTAACATCTCAAACCGCCTCACCCTATTTGGATGGATTGCCAGTTTTGTGATTATCGAACTGATTTGGACTTTTGTGGGAAGCGCTGCTACACACCTCTTCTTGGAAGCCACGAGAAACAATCCATGGAGCTCGAACCCTTGGGTAATCTATGTAGGCCAGCATATCAACTTTCTCGTCCTGTTCTTCACTATTCTGATTTTTGTTCACCATGCAATCGGTCTCCCTCTGCTCAGATACGTAACCAATGCTCTCAACTTCAGGTGGGAATTGTTTTGGTTCTCCCTACTTGTCTGGACCGCTGGCCTTACCATTGCAACCATGGTGACTGCAGTCTTCGAACCACAAGCTATCATATTCCATACAACGGACCAACTATGGAACCGTCTCCTGCTGATGGTCCTAGCATTGGTACTTACTCCTCTCCAGTGTATTACCGAAGAGTTGCTTTTCCGTATTACCTTATGGCGAATTATGGAACAGCGGGTAAAACGGTATTGGATCATGGCAGTGGTCTCAGGAATAGTGTTCACCCTAGCCCACCTTACAAACGCAGAAATCCAGGGATCGAGTAATGTACTCTCCGTACTTCTCTACTATTTCCTTAGCGGATTCCTATTCATGGAAATGGTTCGCATACACCAAGGCAGTGAAGCCGCATTCGGCGCACATATTGCGAATAACCTATTTCTCGTCCTTGTGATTAATTATAGTGGTTCATCATTGGTCAGTGATCCATGGTTCTTGCAGCAGGACCCCTTGGTGTGGCTGGATATCACAGTCTTGCTTTTATGCTCGACCATAATCATCCGTTACGGTAATCGTATTGGACCTAAAAAACCCTCTGTCCCTCGTTATCGGTGAAGTTCCCGGTAACGATGAGAATAAGGTCCACGATGACCCAGATTCCTAATCCTCCAAGAGTAAAAAGCATTAACAAGCCGGTTCCGACTTTACCGACAAAGAATCGGTGAAGACCCAAGGGACCGACAAATATGCAAAGCAAGAGAACAATTAACCATATCCTGTGTTCTTCCACGAAAGGAGTTCCACTTGAGCCAATACGTACACCACAATGTGGACAGATCTCAGCTCTTGCAGAAATGATCTTTCCACAGGAATAACAATATTTCTCATTTTCTCTTCTATAGGTATCTTCCATAGAAACCTCCTCTATCTTAGTACTATACCTGTAACATTATTGCTTTCCAACGGTTTGTTTAACATATACACAAAATCCACACATAAGGCGGAATGCATGGCTAGACGATCGAATCGTAACAAGAATAGAAGAAAACGACTACTTATACTCATTGCAATTCTAGCAATCGCATACATCGTCCTCTGGATGGTCACCCCATCGGTTGAAGAATACTATGGTGATGGAGGCCAAAGTGGAGCTGTCGCCGGCATGGAGATACCCCTGTTGGAAGAAGGTGATGTGCTTACTTTCCACACCGGTTTCGCCCTGATGTACGATGAGGATCATGAGCAGGCACGTTGGGTAGCGTATGAGTTGACCCGCGATGAAGTGTACGGGATTCATGAGCGAAAGGACAATTTCCGTAGCGACCCATCAATCAAGAGCGGTTCAGCAGAACTGGACGATTATCGGGGATCGGGTTATGACCGTGGCCATCTTGTACCAGCTGCCGACCTTCCCTGGAGCGAGGAATCTATGGGAGATTCATTCTATATGAGTAACATGAGCCCACAAGACCCATCATTCAATCGGGGAATCTGGGCAGATCTGGAGGCAACCATCAGAACCTTCGCAGCAACCGAAGGTTCCATATATGTGGTAACCGGTCCAGTCTTGACCGATGGTCCGTACGATAGTATTGGAGATAACGGTGTTTCGATTCCAAATGCTTACTACAAGGTAGTTCTCGACTATGTAGAGCCAGAGAAAAAAGCTATTGGATTCATTCTCCCCAACGAAGGATCCGATAGGAGACTACAGAGGTTTGCAACAAGCATTGATGATGTCGAAGAGCTTACAGAGATAGATTTCTTTCCACAGCTACCTGATGATGAAGAGAAGAGATTGGAATCGTCCTATGATGTGGATGCATGGAATTTCGAACAATTCATGGCAAGCAAAGATGAGCGGGAAGCCTATTCAAGGGACAGCACTGCTGTCGAAATACCAAAACGTGAGGATACGACTGTAACCATGGTGAAATCGGTGATCGAAAAGATTATGGTACAAACGAAAAGGGAACTACGATCCTTTATCCGCTCATTCGACATTCCTATCCTCGACAATTTATTATGAACCCACGCGACTTTACCCAATCTTCACCACCTCAAGTGTTGGTAACGGTTGACTATCGCGCGATATAGGTTGATATTGGGAGAATGTTGAAAATTGAAAAACCATGTTCCAAGGAGTATCGATTCATGAAGAAAACAGCATTGATAGCCTTACTGCTTATTGCCAGTTTGGTCATAGTTTCTTGTACAGCAACGAAGAGCGAGGCACCTGAAACCGTTTCCGAAGCACCTGTGGAGACTACTCCAGTTGAGCAAAGTGAAACCACCGTTGTCTCAGAGCCGGTAGAACAAGAGCCGGTCACTGAAGAGACCTTGGTGATCGACAGTGCTCCTGCTATTACTGCGGATGATCCCCAGATCGAAGAGAAATTCAGTTATGTTTATGGTCACTTGATGGCATCCGGTATCCTTGCCCAGGATATCAATCTAATACCCGAGAATTTCATAGCGGGTTCTACAGATTTCTTCCAGTATGTCGATCCAGCCATTACCGAGCAACAGATCAATGAGTTGTTCGCCAAGTATCAGAGCTTTATCGATGGCAAGATTACACAAGAAGAGTTAGAGGCTAATGATATCGAACCTATCGGAGAAATGAGCTCCTACTATGAGATGTTCAGTTATGGATACGGATATGTCGTGCAGTACAATCTACAGAGTCAGGGAATCCTAGTAAAGATCGAAAACTTCCATAATGGTGTCTTGGATGCATTCAACGACGTGGTTCTCGATTATACCGATGAGGAGATCGATGCCCTTTTCACCGCATATCAGCAGAAATTAATGGCTGACTACGAAGCACAGGTTGCCGAGTATGCCGAGCAAAATCTTGCTGATGCTGAGGCTTTCCTTGCAGACAATGCTCTTGAAGAGGGAGTCCTCACTACCGATAGTGGCCTGCAATATAAGGTAGTCAGCGAAGGTGACGGTGCATACCCAACCGATGAAGACACCGTCGAGCTCGATTACATGATCACCTTTCTCGATGGTTCAACCGGAGATAGCTCCTACAGCCGTGGCACACCTTCAGTATTTACTTTGGGAAACCTCATCCCCGGATTTAAGGAGGGTGTGAAGCTCATGCCCATAGGTAGTCATTATCGCTTCTATGTCCACCCTGACTTGGCCTACACGGAAATGGGAACTGAGACCATTCCTCCTAATACCCTTCTGATCTTTGATGTTGAGCTACACGATATCGTAACCGAATAACGTCTCTCCTCTCGTGCATGTTCTGACCGCTGTGGTTATCCGCAGCGGTTTTATTTTTACATAGAAGAAACCATACCTTGACCATTGGCATGCCATAGCAGTATAATATACTTATCATATATGTTTACTATGGTATAAAAGGAGAACATGCATGTCAAAGATATATAAGGACATCACTCAACTGGTGGGAAAGACACCCTTGGTTGAACTGCCGAATTTCAGTGAACGATACCATCTGAAAGCACGCCTTTTGGCTAAATTGGAATCATACAATCCTGCTGGTAGCGTAAAAGACCGCGTAGCGAAGGCTATGGTTGAGGATGCTGAAGCGAAAGGATTGCTCACTCAGGGGTCGACAATTGTAGAACCGACGAGCGGAAACACGGGCATTGGACTCGCCATGATGGGAGCGGCACGTGGGTACCAAGTCATATTAACCATGCCCGATACAATGAGTGTGGAGAGGCAGAATCTACTTAAAGCCTATGGGGCAGAGGTTGTATTGACTGAAGGAAGCAAAGGTATGAGAGGGGCAATGGAAAAAGCTGAGGAACTTGCTAAAACTTTTAAAAAAGCTTTCATCCCCAGTCAATTTACGAATATGGCCAATCCGGGTGTCCATGAAAAAACTACGGGTGTTGAAATTTGGGAAGATACCGATGGAACAATTGATGTTCTTGTTGCTGGTGTTGGAACCGGTGGCACCATTTCTGGAGCCGGAAAGTATCTCAAACAGCAAAAGGCGACCATTCGGATTATTGCAGTTGAGCCGAGCGGGTCTCCTGTGTTGAGCAAAGGAACACCCGGTCCCCATAAGATCCAGGGAATAGGTGCAGGTTTCATTCCAGATACGCTCAATACAGCAATCTACGATGAGATAATTACCATTGAGAATGATGATGCATTCACGATGGGAAGAGAACTGGCAAAGAGTGAAGGAATCTTCGCTGGAATCTCATCTGGAGCTGCCCTTGCCGCCGCCGTCAAGTTGGCACAAAAAGCGGAATATCAGGGAAAGACCATTGTCGTCGTACTCCCAGATAGCGGTGATCGCTACCTCTCTACCCCTCTCTTCAACGAGTGAAATCATGGACAGATCCTTATCTGATCGGCTGCTTCAATTAGCTGAACCGGAATACCGCGAATTCACACAACGGTTGATACCTGATGGAAAACCTCTTTTGGGAGTCCGTATGGGCTCAATTCGGTCTATCGCAAAGGAACTAGCCAAATCCAACCGATGGAATCCCCAAACCCTTGGCGATCCTACTGAAGACCAATACCACGAAGAGAAATTGGTCCGATTCCTGGCACTTGCCTATGCAACTATCGAAGAAGAAGAGCGGCTCGTACTATTGGAGCGTATGCTCGACCACCTCGACAACTGGGCACTTTGTGACAGTCTGTCATCCACGCTAAAGGAAACAGCTAAGTATCCGACAATTTACCGGGACTTCATAAGAAGGCATCTACATGATAAGCGTCCCTATGCTTGCCGATTCGCCATCGTGCTTATATTGAACCACTTTATGACACCAAACTGGATAGAGGATAATTTGGCGTTGCTGGAACAGGTTAAAAGAGACCATTACTACATAAGAATGGCTGTAGCCTGGGCAATTGCCACCGCCTTTACGGTCTCACCTTCAGTAGTATTAACGTGGTTTGGAACCACTACCATGGATATAGAAACCCTTCGTATGGCTGGCCAGAAGATAAGGGACTCTAAACGAGTCTCCCCCGAAGATAAAAAAAGGACTACCGCCTTGCTACAAAGCAGGAAATAACCCTAACCCAAAGTCTGCATACATAATGGAAGAGGTCTTGGATTTTTAGTCCAAGACCTCTCGTTGTACAAGTATTAGAAACTTGTTTCTATTCGAATTTCTTTGGTCCTGCGGCAAGAGCCTTTTCGACCAATGTATAGAAATCGTTCACGTGGATTGTAGCTCCGGCGATGTCGTCAGTGTGACCTTCATCATCCTTATAGGTAATTGCCTTGGGATCCTGAGTCTCAAGCAAGTAGTCTTCTACACGCTGAGCCTGGACATGCCATTCATCGATAGCACCACCACGGGCGACCATCTGGTAGTTACCTTCCATATCGTAGGTCTTCTTGTCGTCGCCAGCTTCGTTTACGGCACTCCAGAAAACATTCACAATATTACCGTCCTTGACCAAAAGGGAGACATAACCTTTCCAACCAGAAGAGGAGAACTCATCTTCAGAAGCATAGTAACCGCCGTCTGCATAAGGTCCAAGTTCAACGGGGCCGTTCTCAAGAGCCTCAGCTGCAAGGTTGAACAACGCATCTACGTGGATAGAGACACCAGCGATATCATCGGTGTGGCCTTCATCATCCTTGTAGGTGATATCGGAAGGATCCTGGACTTCGATCAGGTAATCCTCTGCTGCCTTGGCCTGCTCAAACCATTCCGCCTGTGCTCCACCGAATTTGACCATGTTGTAATTACCAGCTTTGTCATACGGCTTCTTATCGTCGCCCTGCTTGTTCACAGCACTCCAATTGACAGCTGCAATACGACCGTTGAGGACGGTGAGCGAAACATATTCTTTCCAACCGGAAGAGGGATATTCGTCAGCCATGGCGAAGTAGGCTCCATCCATGTAGGGACCGATTCCGGCAGGACCGGCTGCGAGAGCCTTCTCTACCAGGTCGAACATCTCTACAACGTGGATAGATACTCCAGCGATATCATCGGTATGTCCAGCATCATCAATGTAAGTGATAGCGGAAGGATCCTGGGTCTCGATCAAATAGGCTTCTGCACGTTCTGCCTGTTCGTACCACTCTGCCTGTGCTCCACCGAACTTGACCATATTGTACTTTCCAGCTTTGTCGTACACCTTCTTTGAAACACCTGCATTAACATTCAGGCCATTCCAATCTACATCTGCGATCTTACCGCCCTGTACAGTCACGGTTACGGCATATTTCCAACCTGAGGAACCAAACTCTTCATCCATGGCAAAGTAGATACCATCGACATAGCTTTCCGGTTCATCCGAAGCTGCGGGTGCTGGGGCGGGTGCGGGAGCGGCTGCTGCAGGTGCTGGGGCAGCTGGTGCTGCGGGTGCTGCTGATGCAGGCTCTGATTCTTTGGCACAACCGACCATGAACAACGCGGTCATGGAAAGGGCCAAAACCAATAGAAGAATAGATCTCTTTCTCATTTCAATCACTCCTGATATATCGATATCGGAGTATAGTATATTAGTTGATCGGATCTTACGCAAGACCCTTGGCAAAAAAAATTGACCCTCTGGAGGAATGAAAAACCGACCCGCAAAGCAGGTCGGTCTATTCATTTCAATGAGCTGAAATTAACGATGGACAGCGGTCAATGCACCACCGATAGTGAGCACATCATTTTCCAATGCCATATCCAAAGTTCCATCGAAGAAGTACTGAGCATCGGCTGCTGCGATATTCTTCATGATGTTACCGGTTTTCTTATCGCTTCCTTCAATAACCTTACCACCTGCTACGCTACTGTCCCATACCTTCTCCCAATCGATGGTAGCAGAAGTTCCATCAGCTGAGAAATCCTTGCTGATAACCTGGGGAGCACCAGAGGCGATATAACCGATCGGTCTCATCTCGAATGATCCATTGGGGAATTGGAGCTTACCGTTGGAATCGCTGGTAATCCTATAGGCTGTACCACGGTGGGCATACTGTACGACAACCTTACCATCGCTAGTCTTATAGGCGTTAAGATTATCGGTTAAGATCTGCTCGTAGGGGGTCACACCAAAGAGGAAGAGACCTCTCAGACCAGAAGAGAGTGTGGCCTTCCCTTCAACATCGTACAAGTAGGCATTGAAAAGGTGGGTAGATCCCTGATCAGATGCACCAGTGGTTGCATCGGCATGGTCTTTGTCTACTGCCATGTATCGGATATTTCCTGTAAATGAGAAATAGTTCTCAACGTCGGCTTCAGCCACATTCAAACGATAGCTGATCTTCAAATCCTGGGAACCGTCGGAAACAGGTGCGGCTGGTGCAGCGACAGCTGCGGCAGGAGCCTGGGCGGCGGGTTCCGATTTCGCACAACCGACAGCGGTAAACGCAATCATAACAATTAATGCGACACTAAAAAGCAAGGTCATTTTTTTCATGTTCATACTCTCCCCTATGGTGGTATATAAGTTTAAATAGATAATATATTACTTTATCGATTTAATTCAATATCTTTTTATCTTTTTATGAAAAATTATTTCTCTGCAGGTAAAATCGAGTGTTTTAATGGAATCTTTGACAAGGGAGAGGCAAACTGATAGGATTCGCGCATGAAACTCAAACGGGTTGGCGATAGTGTAATCCTTCTCTTATCTCTTACGATTATCGTCCTCAGCTTTGGAGGAATCTCCGACTTCACCGGAAAACCGGAAGTACATGTGCGTACAGAGGATGGTGAATTCATCTACGAACTCGAACAAGATACGTTTGCGACCTTTACCGGACCCGTTGGCGAAACCTCCATAGAGATACGGGATGGCAAGGTACATGTCCATGATAGTGATTGCCGGAACAAGGTTTGTATAGCTGCTGGATGGATCTCATCCCCTGGGGATTGGATCATCTGCCTGCCAAACAATGTTTTTATCCTCGTTGAGGGCTCCTTGGATTCTTCAGAGGAGGGAGGTACCGATGATATCGCATTCTGAAACACATACGCATGCGAGGGTTGAATTCGTAGCCCTTCTTGCAGCCTTTGCCCTTTTCCTTTCAACGGTGGAATATATGATCCCCAAACCGGTTCCATTCATGCGTATCGGCCTTGCCAATCTCCCACTTCTCATTGGCCTAGGGATTTTGAATAACCGTGAGTATATCCTCCTTGCACTGCTTAAAGTCCTTGGACAAGGTCTGATCACCGGCACGATATTTAGCTATATAGCACTCTTTTCCCTTGGAGGAACTATATCGAGTGCATTCGTCATGTTCGTAATGTTCCGTTATGGTAAGCATTGGATAAGCCTACTCGGCATAAGCATGGCGGGAGCTATGGCAAGCAATATCACACAGCTCCAGTTAAGTCGTGCTATTCTCTTCGGTGATGCCGCACGTCTGATTGCGCCACCATTTTTAATCGTCGGTTTGGCAACATCGATTATTCTGGGGATTTTTGCACAGCGCTTCGTTGACCATAGCGCATGGTACAAGCGGACATTGGAGGCCAAGAAATGAAGGTTTCCAATCTCCGTTTGACTGCAGGATTGTTGGCTCTACCCGCTATCCTTCTGCAAGACAATACTTTTGGTGTAATGATCCAGGCCCTCTATGTGATTATCATAGCGATCATGCATGGAAGACGATTTAGGTTGTTACCCAATATAATTTTGCTCATTTCAGTATCGAGCGCACACCTTCTCCAACCAAACGGACTGCTCCTCTTTTCCTTAGGTGATTTCCCCATAACTGCGGGAGCTATGATACTAGGAATGAGAAAAGCATTCACCCTTATCGCACTACTCTATTTATCGCACTACATGGTCACCGGAAAACCTCAATTCCCAGGTACGCTCGGCCGTCTAATTTCATTACAGTTCTATTATTTTGATAAGATCACCAGTGGCTGGAAGGCAATTTCTCCAAAACGTCCTTTCATAGGAGCAATCGATACATTGATGCTCTCCCTATCTAACGGAGACGAAGGCAGCCAATCAGGAGCAGGGAATGTCTCCGACCTTCCCGGTACACCAAGAGAATGGGTGATCAATAGCGTGCATGTCCTGATCCTATGGGCGCTCTTCAGTTTGGGAAGGCTGGGAATGCTCCCTACACTTTAGAGATTTGTTATTTGGAAGTCTGTATCTGAGATTGTGTACGTTATATCCCCATCCACTAACCCACTGGATAGATAGAGTTCCCGATCCTTATCGATAAACACAGCCTCAACACCGTCGAGCGATTCTATCAGATCCAACCCCTTTTCCAAACCTAAAGAATAGACAGCAGTGGAGAGAGCGTCGGCAAGAAACGATTCATCGGTAATGATACTGGCACTGGTGATATCGGTCTTCACAGGGTACCCTGACTCGGTATCGAGTATGTGGTGGTAAACGATACCGTCAAGCTCCAGAAAGCGTTCATAGGGCCCACTGGTAACCAAAGCCTGATCATCCAAGCCAACAATCATGACATGCCCGCCACGCTCGGCTTCAGGGTTCTGGATCCCGATTCTCCATGGTGTACCATCGATTCTCGTACCTACGGTAAGTACGTTACCTCCTAGGTTGATAATCGCTTTCTTGATGTCGTGCATAGCGAGTATCTTTGCGACCTCGTCCGCCGCGTAACCCTTCGCGATACCACCCAAGTCGAGCATCATACCTTTATCTAGCAACTCGATTGTAAGATGCTCCGAATCAAGAATGACCCGATCATAACCGATGAGCGGAAGAAGGCTATCTATCTCTGTTTGTGGAGGCCTACGGGGATTATCGCCCCCAATATCCCACGCTGTGACCAATGGACCGACAGTAGGATCGAAGGCTCCTTCACTAAACCTGGCAGCCTCAATCGCTTTCTCAACGACCCTGAAGGTGTCGTCGGAAACTTTGACCGGTCCGATTCCCGCAGAGGCATTTACCTCAGCGATTTCACTGGTTTCGAGATGGAGACTCATCCTTGCTTCAATATCGGCGATACGTGCAAAAGCTTCACTGAAAGCCTCCTCCGTCGGCTTGTCATATATGGTAATACGACATGCCGTTCCCAACATGAGTTCAGACTGGGACTGGGGCTCGATTGTGGAAGGACTTTCCGACCTTGCACACGACATTGTTGAGAATACTAAAAAAAGTATTCCGATAAAAAAGAACTGAATTGCATTTATACTCTGTTTCATGATACTACTATACAAGTGATATATCGCATTATGCGAAAAACAACAACCTGTCACGGCTGGACAATCATGCCCAGACCTGAAAATCGGGAATCAATATGGTTTTAGAACCAAGCGATAAGGAGAGAACACATGGATAAGAAGCGAATTGTGGTTCTTGGCGGAGGCTATGCGGGCGTCCATGCCGCCAAAAGACTGCACAAAGCCTTCAAGAGAATGAAGGACCAGGTAGAGGTAACTCTGATAGATCGTCACAGACATCATATACTTATGACCGAGTTGCATGAAGTTGCCGGTAACCGTGTAGACGAAAGTTCGGTCAAGATCTCTTTTGATAGGATTTTCGCTGGCAAGATGGTGAACGTAGTACGTGATGAGATCAAGCATATCGATTTTGACAAACAGGTCCTCGAAGGTATCGCAGCATCCTATCCATATGACCAGTTGATCATTGCGACTGGAGCCGAAGCAACGGACTTCAATATCCCCGGAGTCAAGGAACACGCATTCTATCTTTGGAGCTTGGAAGATGCTCTTCGCATTAAGCGCCATATTATCGATATCGTGATGAAAGCCTCTTACGAGAAGGACGAATCCAAACGTAAGGAGATGCTTACCTTCGTTGTAGCTGGTGGTGGATTCACTGGTGTAGAGCTGGTAGGAGAATTGATCGAATGGCTCCCCATCCTCTGTAAAGAGTATGGAGTCGACTATGACGAGGTTCGTCTGATCAATGCCGAGGCACTCGGAAGTATCCTAAACATGCTTCCCGACAAACCGAAGAACAAAGCAATCGCGTACATGGAAAAGAAGGGTGTTGAGATCAAAACTCACAGTCTTATCGTCAATGTTGATGAGAATGGCTTCGAAACTAAAGATGGGACACGAATCAACACCAAGACTTTGGTATGGACCTGTGGAGTTCGCGGTACAACATTCTGCCATAACCTACCCCTCACAGATGGGAAAGTCCAGCGAAAGAAGGTTGACGAATTCATGCGTAGCCCTGACCACGACAACGTCTATCTGGCAGGAGATGGTATCTGGTTCATGGAAGATGGTAAGCCCGTACCACAGATTGTAGAAGCCGCTGAACAGACTGCAGCGACAGCAGCTGATGGGGTAATCCATAATATCCGTAAGGACCTTGGCCTCAAGACAAAAGAGGTCGAACCATTCAAGTCGGCTTTCCATGGATTCATGGTATCGATTGGTGGACGTTACGCCGTATCATTCAATATGGGAATGTCCATGTCTGGATTCTTCGCCCAAGCCATCAAACACTTGGTGAACATGTATTACCAATTCGGCGTTTGTGGAGTAAATGGTGCATGGACCTATTTCAAGCACGAAATCCTCAATATGAAACATCGAAGATCCCTTATCGGTGGAATGGCATCATATCGCGTACCGCCCTATTGGATTGTATTCTTGCGTATGTATCTGGGTGTTATGTGGCTTATCGAGGGTGTAAACAAGATTACCGAAGGTTGGCTGACCGACACAACAGGGAGAAAAGTCTATTGGGGACCAATTCCGGGAGCAGAAGGTGACGCGGTATCTGCCGCCTCCGGAGCTGTGGCTACAGCTGCCGCTTCAGGCGCGGTTGCAGAGCCAGCTGCACAAGCTGTCAGTTCGGCTAGCACTTGGGCAGAACCCGCTGCAGAAGCTGTGGGTAGCGCAAGTACTGCTGCTGTAGAAGCCACAGGAGAAGCCGTCAAACAATTCGCTCCACCATTGTTGAAAGAGCCTTTGGGCATCTATACATGGATCAACGAGACCTTCGTGGCATTGGCACCCTATTTATTCCAAGTTGTGATAGTCCTAGCTGAAGTCGGTATCGGATTGGCATTCATTGGTGGTCTATTTACCTTCCCTGCCGCAATTGTTTCAATCGGACTGTCGATCATGTTCCTTATTGGAGCTCTCGCTGGAAAAGAGATCCTGTGGTACATGGCTGTATCGATTGTAATGTTGGGTGGAGCCGGTCGTGCCTTCGGACTCGATTACTGGGTGATGCCATATCTTAAGAAAATTTGGAACAAGACCCCAATTGCCAAGAAACTCTACTTCTTCATGGATGAACCTGAGTTTACCAGAAAGCAAATGGAAAGACGTCTTCAAAAGCAGAAGGATGCAACTCTATAACCATGAATGAATTTTGGAAAAACGAACCCGAAATTGCTACTGAGCTGGAGTCGGTCGGTTCGTTGATTCAGGACGCTGTGGATCGTTCCCATAGTTTTATACGTCAATTGCTTGCCGCCCAGGTGAAAACCAGCGGCAAGATGTTGCGTCCAGCTCTTGTTCTCATTGGAAGTCGTCTGGGGAAATCCGAGAGGAAAGAAGAAGTCTTACGCATCGCTAGTGTGCTGGAGATGGTCCATATGGCCTCTCTGGTACATGACGATATTATAGATGAAGCCAAAACAAGGCGCGGAATACCTACCATCTATGCCCAATCCGGAGCAAAACAGGCAGTCCTCGCTGGGGACTACCTTCTATCCAGAGCAATGGCATTGGTTGGAGGAAAAGAGGGTGATCTTGAAGCGGCAGCCGTTTCAAATGCATTCTGTCGTCTCTGTGAGAGCGAACTAGACCAAGATGCCGGTCAAAGCGACTATGCCATTTCGGTCTCCACCTATATCAGGAGAATTGCCGGAAAGACTGCATCCCTCTTCGCTTTAAGCGCCTATGCTGGCGCTGCAGTAGCTGAGGCTCCACGAAATTTGCAATATACGATGCATAGAATCGGGTATTTGATGGGAATGGCATTCCAAATCCAAGATGACATTTTGGATTACGATGGAGATGGCAAAAAGTTGGGAAAGGATCCCGGAAAGGATCTTCTTTGCGGGATTCCAACCCTCCCTCTGATCGAAGCAATGGAAATAGAGAAGGTAAAACCCAAGACTGAACAAGTCTTGCACCAACTCATGGCTAAGCAGAAGCTTTCAAAACGCGAAGCCGGCAAAGCTGTTGATCTGGTAATTTCCCTCGGGGGACTAGAAGCCGCCAAAAAGCTTTCCCATACGTATGCAGAAAGGGCTTTCCATGATATCGATTCGCTTGGGAATGAGCAGGTCTCCACAATCTTGAAAGGATTGTTTAGCAAATTATCGACTCGCAGGAATTGACATGTCTATTGAACAGCATACACTCGACACAGAATATGAATTGATGTTGAAACATCTCGAATTTCGATCAAAGCAGAAGAACTTCTCAATTGACGACATAAAAATGGAATTGGAACACCTACTCGTGTATCAAGGCCAAGATTGGGTCGGCAGAGGCGAGATTAAAAATGCAGAGATCCAAGGACATGTCTATGCATACCAGATATTTCTCAAACGATGGCGAGACGAACATAATACTGACAAAAAATAATAGGTGATGGAAGAAAACAACATGCTCGCTCCCATCACCTATGGTGTAATACTTCGGATCAAATTATCCTAGAAATCAAAATTATCGGGATCTGGTCCGAACCTCTTTCCTTCATTCAATGCATCGATCGCATCCATATCAGCACTTGAGAGGGAAAAATCAAAGATTTGTGCATTTTCCTTTATCCGATGATCATGCACCGACTTGGGAATAATGACCACACCATGTTGTAGATGCCAACGGAGTACAATCTGTGCAGGTGTTTTTTGATATGTCTTCGCTAACTCTTCTAGGACCGGTAGATTCAGATTTCCCTTCATTAAAGGACTCCAAGCCTCCAAGACAATATTATTCATTTGGCAAAAGTCCCTGATCTCCTTCTGGTTCAATAAAGGATGACATTCGACCTGGTTCACTGCTGGAATTACATCACTTGCATCCAAGATATCCTTCAGGTGATGTACATGGAAATTACTTACACCGATTGCACGGACTCGACCCTCTTTGTAGAGGTCGGTAAGCGCACGCCAAGTTTCTACATACTTTCCTGCGACAGGCCAGTGAATGAGATATAAATCGAGATACGAGAGACCAAGACGTTCCAATGAAGCATCGAAGGCTTTCAAGGTAGCATCATATCCTTGGTCAGCATTCCACACTTTCGATGTGACGAAAATTTCTTCTCTTGGTATATCGGTCTCACGGAGAGCTTGTCCGACTCCATCTTCATTTCCATAGACTGCAGCAGTATCAATGGCTCTATAGCCTGCTCGAAGTGCAGATTTGATGGCTGCTACCACTGGTGAGCCATCACCAACTTTAAATACTCCCAAGCCTAGGCCTGGCATTGCTACACCATTATTGAGCATTATGGTGTCTTGTACATGTTGTATCATCAACTATCCTCCTTGATTGAATATCTTAAAGATACATACAAATCCATGGACCGGCCATCTACCGATACAACCCTACGATTACTGTGCTGTCCAACCCCCATCTACCAGAAGGAGAGTTCCCGTTACCATATCGGCTGCATCAGAAGCAAGGTAAAGGACTGCAGAAGCAACATCCTCAATGGTAGCAACCCTACCTCTTGGAATATTTGCCAATACGCCGGCAAGAAATTCAGGATCATCCAAGCGTTCAGCGGTTCCGGGGGTCTTCACAAAAGTTGGGCCTACGGCATTTACAGTTACACCACGAGGCGACCACTCGATAGCAAGAGTCTTGGTCAGCATATTCACGGCTCCCTTTGAGGCACAATAGACAGCCTCATTGGGAATCGCTACCACAGATGCTTGCGAACTCATGTTAATAATCCTACCCTTTCCCCGTTTAAGCATCCCCTGTGCTGCCGCTTGACAACAAAAAAAGGTTCCCTTTAAGTTAAGATCCATCATCCAATCCCAGTCATTTTCAGTAATTTTCTCCGCGGGAATTGGATTGCCCATACCTGCATTATTCACCAGAACATCGATTTCACCAAATTCTTCGACAATCCTTTCGAAGCAAGATGTTATAGATTTTACGTCTCTCAGATCCAATAAGAACGGTTTGCATATGCCGCCATCTTTTGCAATCTCTGAAGCCAAAGACTCCAAGGCCTCTATACTTCTAGCAGCGACAGCGATTCTTGCTCCTTCATTTGCGATGATCTTCGCCAGTCCATAGCCGATTCCCTTGCTAGCTCCTGTAATTACAACGGTCTTTCCTTGAAGGCCCGATCCAAAACGTTCCATAATACATTCCTCCATGCAAAAATTATTTCGTTGCGGTTTTATTGACTCCACTTCTGCAATTCTATGATATTTTCCTCTGGATCTCGTGCGTAAACGACAGAAATCATTCCAGCCCCCTCTATCCGGGTATCGACAACCTCTCCTAAAAGAGAGCCTCCGTGGGAGACTATAAGCTGAAGGCTTTGCTGTACGTCTTCGACAGCAAAGGCTATATGGCCAAAACCTTCTCGATTAATCATCCTATCATCGGCTTTAGTATTGTTTTCATATTCGAAAATCTCCAGAGTAGGACTATCTTCCGTATTGCCGGGAAGAAGAAGATGTACTCCTCTGATATGGGCACCAGGTATTCCAGTAAGATGATCTACCCACGCTCCTGTCAAATTCCTTACTGGGGGCTTTTCTACACAACCGAAGACGTCAATATAGAAATCGGCTAAGGAACGCCAGTCCCTTGCGATGAGATTCACATGGGAAAATTTCATATTATTCCTTCTCTTTGTAGGTGCATGACCGATTCAAACACTGCTTGCAATGATGTATACCTTGGAGAATATTGTAACAATCTCTTTGCCTTTTCAATGGAACCGCAGGGACTTCGACTGATATGGTCATCCGTAAACCAAGCATCCTCTTCGGAAACCCTCTTCTTGAAGTCTTCCCAGCAGGCAAACTTCAAATTCGGTTCGTGTCCAAACCATCGAAATGCAGCTTCGGCAAACCCACGGAGTGTCACTGCTCCGGATGAGAGGGCAAGGAAACTCTCACCAATGGAAACAGACCTATTCTCCATAGCACCGATGCATACGGAAGCTACATCATCGGCATGAACATGGTGGACAGTCTCCATTCCCTGGTTTGGCAATAGCAGCTGTTTACCTGCCTTGATAGCTTTCCACACCTCGATATTGAAATTCCCTTGTGGATTCAATGGAATCCAACCCGGACCGACAATGTGGCCTGGGTGAAAGACCGTAACGGGAAAGTTATTCGTTCTTGCTTCATATAATAAGTAATTTGTAAGCTTTGCTTTGTTTATACCATAATCTCCAAAAGGTTCCCGTAGAGACTCTTCGGTAAAAGGAACGGTGCGGCTAATTCCATTGATCCATACAGTTCCACACATGAGCAAATGTGTGATTTTACCCCTCAATTCCTCCACCAGCTGTTCGCCACTCTCTTGTGTAAAGCAGATAAGATCTATTATGACATCACCTTTGAGATCGGCTATCTGTTTTCCGAAGGTTCCCTCGGTTTCCGCACGTTCCCGATCGATAGAGAGCCTTTTGACCTTCTTCCAAGCGACATGTGTGAAATAAGGATCACGATTGCCACGAGAGACCACAGTAACAGAATGTCCTGCTTGTATTAGACGAGGAACTGCAAATGAACCGATATGGCCGGTCCCTCCCAAAACCACGATATGCATGTCTGGACCTCCAATGAATGGTATGCAAGGAAGCCTTCGTTTCGTTGGGAAATCAACGTATGCTTCAATTTCGATTTTACCACACAATCGTCTTATCTTACACGTATAAGAGCATCTGATGAGGACCTTCCCGATTCTTGTCTTTACTAAATGCAAATCAATTGGTATAGTCGGCTCAATCGGAGGCCTTGTGCAATGCTACGGCTTTTGCACATGATATGTCATCCACCAAATCCAATTATTTAGGAGCTCTCTATGGCTGAAGGTAACGCTTCTCTCCATGGCAAGCAGGTGGGATTGTATATCACCCGGGTTCTGAGCGGAATGGCTCAGGGGTTGTTTGCCTCCCTCATCATCGGTCTTATCATCAAACAGATAGGTCACTACAGTAATTTCATTCTATTGGAACGCTTTGGTTTGATCGCCCAATACCTTACCGGTCCTGCTATCGGAGTCGGTGTCGCTATTGCAGTAAACGCATCTCCACTCGGAGTAATTTGTAGTGCTGTCGCAGGGGCTGTAGGTGCGGGGTCTTTTGTCCTAGGCGAGGGACCTTCTATTGTTCGGATGGCTATCGGGGAACCCTTTGGAGCCATGTTGGCAGGATTAGCCGGTGCGGAAATCTCCAAAAAAGTTGCAGGGAAGACTGGCGTTGATATCATGATCGTGCCTCTTGCCACAATCTTGGGAGGATCGCTGGTAGGGCATTTTATAGCTCCTCCGATATCCGCTTTCATGACCTATCTGGGTGCTTTCATCAACTCGTTGACAACCCTCTACCCGCTCCCCATGGGAATCCTCGTCTCTACAGTCGTGGGCATGGTTCTCACACTTCCTATCAGTAGTGCCGCGATATGCATCAGTCTCGGTATCAACGGACTTGCCGCGGGAGCAGCTGTCGTAGGTTGTAGTTGCCAGATGATAGGATTCGCAGTCTGTTCGTATAAGGAAAATAAAATGGGGGGTCTTCTCAGCCAGGGTCTTGGAACCAGCATGCTTCAGATTCCCAACATCTGGAAAAATCCATTGATCTGGATTCCCCCAACACTTACGGCTGCAATCCTCGGGCCAATCAGTACTATGGTTTTCAAGATGGAAAATAATAGTGCAGGTGCTGGAATGGGTACAAGTGGTCTCGTAGGTCAGTTCAACGCTATTGCTGTCATGGGAACTCAGGCTTGGCCTCAAGTCCTCTTGATGCACTTTCTCCTTCCTGCGATCATTTCACTCCTCATCAGCATATTCATGCGGCGCAAGGGGTGGATCAAAGATGGCGATATGTTGCTCACAACCCGTTGAGAGAATTCAGCCCTCCTGATGTAGGAGGGCTAAACATGACCTTTGCTATTTATATAGTGGCTTTCTTGTAGTTTTCCTCAACCTTGGACCAGTCAAGCACGTTCCATATAGCTTTCAGATAGTCTGCCCGCAAATTCTTATATTTCAAGTAGTAAGCATGCTCCCAAACATCAATTCCAAGGATGGGGATTCCGCCATTGGGATCCATCAACGGGGAATCCTGATTTGGCGTGTTCACCACCTGCAACGAACCATCGGTTTTAGCCAATAGGAAAGCCCAGCCAGAACCGAACCTTCCAGCCGCCTGGGATTGCAGTTCCTCTTTCAGAGATTCCAGACTTCCAAAGTCGGCATTAATCCGCTGGGCAAGTTCTCCTTCCGGTGCAAGCTTTGCTTTCGGACTGAGAATGGAGAAATAGAGGTTATGGTTTAGATAACCACCTCCATTGTTCCTTACTGCAGTGCGCAACTTGTCATCGCTGACAGAACCAATATTCCTGAGGATGTCCTCTATTGACTTATCCTGCAGACTTGCATCCTTCTCAATGGCTGCATTGAGATTCTTGGTATATCCCGCATGGTGCTTTGTATAGTGTGTCACCATGGTAAGCTCGTCAATGTGTGGTTCCAATGCATCGAAACCATAGGAAAGTTCTACCTGTTTAAACATGTAATACCTCCTGTGTATCGTAGTTTGTTAGGTAAAAGGTAAGATACAAAGGAATTTTCCATTAGTCAAATAAAAATATAATGGAAAGAAGCCAGTACTCCCAAATCTATGGAATTACCGGTTATCTCTCTCATTGAAATATATGTTTGGATTTGCCCAGAACAAGACTCGAACTTGCACAGTGTTGCCACCACTAGGACCTGAACCTAGCGCGTCTACCAATTCCGCCATCTGGGCGCACTTCGAGACTATATCTTACACAAGCAGATTTTGTCAACGTATCGCTTGTTGCCGATTCATCCGCACATGATTATGTTCAAGGCATATCACCTGATATGAAGGAAGGTATTTTTATGAAAGTTACATTCGGAGGCACACCAGTAGAACTGGCTGGAACAGAAATACATGTCGGAGATACCATAGCCGACTTTAAAGCAGTGAAAAATGACCTGGGAACTTTCAGACTGAGTGAAGTGAAAGGAAAGAAACTCATCGTTGCCGTACCATCTTTGGACACTTCGGTGTGCGATGCAGAGGTCCGTAGATTTAATAAAGAAGCTACGAGCCTAGATGATGTAACGGTAATCACCATCTCCATGGATCTTCCGTTCGCGCAAGCTCGATGGTGTGGTGCTGCTGGAGTTGACCATGTGATCACTGTCAGTGACTACAAAGACCGCGATTTCGCCCACACATTCGGAGCATATCTGCCAAATGTTGGCTTGATCGCAAGATCGATTTTTCTCTTGGACGAAAATAATACCGTAAAATATGTCGAGTATGTACCAGAGGTAACCGATCACCCGAATTATGAAGCGGCACTGGCAGCAGTGCGAGCCTAAATCTCTCTCGTTATATCGTTTTTCACCCCGGACCACATCTTCCCTCGGTCCGGGGTATTTTTTTCCTTAAGTCCCAGGAAGGGCTACAGAGGGACGAGGGAAACTTGAAAAAGGTTTGAAAGAACTCTACAGTATAGTTATGAATATTCGTATCCTGTTTCTTGGAGAAATAGTTGGCCGTCCAGGAATCCACGCAATTCGCGATGGATTAAAAATATTGAAAAAAGAGAAGGAAATCGACTTTGTCGTAGCTAATGGCGAAGGAACGACCAATGGGTTTGGCATCGGAAAGAACCATGCCCTCCAATTATTGAAAATTGGTGTGGATTTGATCACAACAGGTGAAAAGACCTACTTCAAGAAAGATATGGTAGAACATATCGCTAAAAACGGCAGGATTATTCGTCCGGCCAATTATCCTGCTGGTAATCCCGGTAGAGGCTATAGGATAGTAGAGATTAAGGGCAAGAAAGTTGGATTTATCGTCCTTTTAGGAAATTCTGATTTTCCTCGAACGCATCTTGGGAATCCCTATCTTGGTGCAAATGCCCTGCTGGAAAGAATGAAATCGGAAACTGATGCCATCTGCATCCAATTCCATGCATCCACGACTGCGGAAAAACAGACGATGGCCCACCATGTCGATGGAAGAGCCTCCGCAATGATAGGCACACACACCAAAGTTTTAACATCAGATGCCCGAATCCTACCCCATGGAACAGCAATGATCACCGACAACGGTCGCTGTGGAAGTCCCACAGGAGTGGGAGGGTTCGACGCCTCGACCGAAATTGAAAGGTTCCTGACACAAATACCTTCCCGCTCACAGGAAAACTGGGGCAAAATCGAACTCCAAGGTGTTATAGTTGATATAAATGAATCCGGAAAAGCAACCAATATCGAGCTCGTAAAAGAGCAAGTGAAAATTATTGAGGATAAAGGCGCCTCCTAAAAAGGCGTGAAGGAGCTATATATGTATGAACACGCATCAGTTGTTGCGATAAAGAATAATAATATCATCACCGTCTCATGTGAGACAGATACCTGTGCGAATTGCAAGGCCGGAACCTTTTGCGCTACCAAAGGAAAGACCTTCAATGCCCATAACGGCACAGATAGAAATCTTTCGATTGGGGATACCGTAGAGATCTACCTTCCTCCCGGGAAGACGGTGACAGCCGGTTTCATCGCACTTTTGGTCCCCATACTCTTGTTCCCTGTCGGTTACTACCTACCATCGCTCTTCAATGCAGAAGTGGGTGAAGGAGTACGGATTATTGGAGGGATAGCGGGAATCGGTTTAGGATTTTTCATCAGCAGGTTATTCTCCAAAGCAAAATCGGGCGAATATACTCCTGAAGTCACGAGGATCATTGAAGAGAATTAGCCCAGAGGAAGCATCGTATGGCGAAACTGGCACAACGTACAAGGTCCACTCTCTTGGTAGGAGCAATACTCATACTCCTCCTTTCGTGTTCCTTTGCGCCTGAGGAGGAACTAGGTAGTGGCCGTCCCGCAGAGTTTCCCGACATGCGTTTGGAAGAGACCCGCTATCTGCTGGGTGTGGACGGAATGGAACCGATCAGAATCGATGCTGAACTTATAGAAGTCTACCAGGATGCGGAAAAAGCTTATATCACTGAGGCCGTTTTTAACCAATTCGATAATTCCGATATGCTGGTATTCTCTGGCTCTTTTGGTGCTGCTGAAGTAGACACCTCCAACAATAACATCTCGATGGAAAAAGGGGTCTTACTCCGCAACCATACCGACGATTTCACTATCGAGGCGGAAGCCTTGCAATGGGACAACCAAAATAAAAAAGCCTACGGCACATCCGATGCAATGGTCACCATAACAATGAAAGAACATGATATACTGCGTGGAACCGGATTTAGCGGAGACTTCGCATCAGCAATATTCGAGTTTGACCACGTAGAGGAGGGAAGCATCAGCTATGAATAGTCACACACACTACAAAAGGTGCATACCCGTTATCCTTCTACTCCTTTTTACCATGGTAGGATCTCTGTCTGGCGCGACGCCCATCTCCTTTCGAGGAGGGTACACAAGAGCTGTCATGCGAGAGGGACGAGAATCGATCCTTCTTAGCCAAGGTGCCGTCGTATCTGTAGGTAGCATCCAATTCGAAGCACAAAGGATAGAATTGATTGGTCCTCAAGCTCGCTATATTGTTGGAGAGGGATCAGTACGAATTACTGATACAGATAACAATATCATAATCAACTGTAATGAAATATCTTTTGACCGGGAGACAGAACAATTGCTGGTCGATGGATGGGTGGAAATCCAAGACTTGGAAAACGAAGTTGTGGCTTCGGGAGCCTATCTTTCATACAACCGGACCAAAGGATTGATGAAACTGCAAATTGCAGCGAAGCTTTTGCGACACACCGATTCCGGTCCCATGGTTTGTCGCGCAGACAGCATAGAATATGACCGTAATGCTATGCTACTGGCCTTGATCGGAAATTCTGAAGTAACCTGGAAAAACGATAGCTATCGTTCATCTGTAACAACCATTAATCTACAAACAGACGAAATTGTCATGGAAGGAACCATAAAAGGGACAGTCAATGGTTGAAGTCATGAAACACGCAACCCTTCAGATGAACCATCTCGCAAAACGATACGGAAGGAAAATGGTCGTTAAGGATGTATCCCTTGCTATGGAGTCGGGACAAATTATCGGGTTACTTGGTCCAAACGGAGCTGGCAAAACTACCATGTTCTATATGGTCGTAGGGTTCATTCGTTCGGATGGTGGTTCGATAATCCTCAATCATCAGGATGTAACAAATTTGCCCATGTACCGACGGTCCAGACTTGGTCTCTCTTACCTACCGCAAGAACCATCCATCTTCCGAAAACTGAGTGTAGAAGATAATATCAAACTTGTAGTCGAGACCAGAAGTGATCTTATGAAGGAAGAGAAACATTCTGTGGTGGAACAACTCTTGGATGAATTCGGGCTTGTTCCAATTAGGAAACAGTTCGGCTATACACTCAGTGGAGGAGAACGTCGCAGGACTGAAATCGCAAGAAGCTTGGCAAGTAATCCGCTGTTCCTTTTACTCGATGAACCTTTCGCAGGAATCGACCCAAAAGCAGTGTATGAAATAAAACGTTTGGTGAAGAGACTCTCTGAAAAAGGCATCGGTATTTTAATAACCGATCACAATGTCCGGGATACGTTGGCCATAACACACGAATCCCACATTATCAATGAGGGGGAGATTCTTGCAAGCGGGAAGCGGGAAGAGCTTTTACAAAACTCCGAAGCCCGGAGAATCTATTTTGGTGAGGATTTTTCTGAAGGTGATAGCATATGAGTCCCTCATTAGGTTTACAACAATCACTCAAACAACAGCTGACACTCTCTCCCCAACTCATCCAGACTTTCGAAATCCTGGCTATGTCCACTCTCGAATTACAGCAGAGAATAAAGACTGAGATTGAACAGAACCCAGCGTTGGAAATTCCTACCGACAGATCCGTTTCAATCGAACGTATATCAGAACAAGAACAGCGCAGTCGACCTGACGATGATTTCAGCGATAGTGCTGCTTACGATCCCTCTACATACCGATCGACAGTCAGACTTTCGAGCAATTATGATCAAGAGGCCTCTGATAAGAACCAACAATTCCTCGAGGGTACTCTGACGACATCAGAGACCCTTCAGGATTACCTGCTTCGACAATTGGGATGTCTGAAAATCAGTGAAACCGAATACGAACTCGGTAAGATGATAATCAGCAATCTAGATCACAATGGATTCCATCGCAACCCTGTGGAGACTTTGGCAAAAGGGGAAAAGCGACGCCTTTTGCTAGCGACACTTCCCATTGTGCAGAGTCTGGATCCACCTGGTATAGCGGCCGACGATTTCCGGCAGTCTCTGGTTCTCCAGGCAAAAGCCGACAATCTCTCCACGAGGGAACTGGGTATTTTTTCCCGGATAGTCTATGAGTATCTGGAACTCTTACGCTTGAACAAGATAAAAGAGGTAGCCAGAGATCTTCAGACGAGTGAAGAAGAGGTCCAGAATATCTATCGGTATTTGAAGACCCTGAATCCATTCCCTGGCCTCCAGTACGATACCATGGAAACACATTATGTTGTACCGGACCTCTTTGTCAGAAAGATCGAGGGAAGGCTACAATTGCGATTGAATACCGAGGTTCTTCCTACACTCACTATTGATCCGGAATTTACCTCTCTCTCAGCTGATCCTCGAGATAGTGCACATGATGAAACGACAGCATATATCAACAATGCTGTTAAATCGGCCAACCAATTGATCTCACAAATACATATGCGTAGTGAAACAATGAAGAAAATCGGGTTGGAGCTTCTAAAATTCCAACATGGTTTTTTCCTCAGAGGGCCACGCTACCTAAAGCCACTGACTTATCGTCAGATTGCCGAAGAGCTCTCTCTACATGAGACTACCATCAGCCGAGCCGTACAAGGTAAATACATAGACACAGATTGGGGAATACTCCCCATTAAAGAACTGTTCAGTTCGGCTTTGCAGACGACCATTCCTGGTAAGGAAGATGTATCAAAACGTGCAGTCATGGATATGGTTAAAGAAATGATCGAACAACACGATGGCGAAAAACCTTTGTCGGACCAGAAGATTGCGGATCAATTAGCACAAAAGGGTATCAAGATCGCACGAAGGACTGTGAGCAAATACCGAAAGAATCTTCACATCGATTCCTCTTATGAGCGCCCTACCTAACCACTCCCCGCTTCATCTCTATCTTATGTTTGTACATTCTACCATCGGCAACGGAAAACAATTCATCGATTGATTCGAAGTCATCTTCCTTTGCCCAGAAAGCCTCACCAAAGGCAATACTTACAGCGGAAGAAGCGTCACCCAATTCCCTATGTTCGGTAAACAATGCATCTCGAGCGACTTCATATCGTTCTGTACTACAAGGAGAACAGATCATGGCAAATTCATCTCCTCCAATTCTGTAGACAGTACCTACTTGGGAGAAACTCTTTTCGAGGGTACCCGCAATCAACTTCAACAATTCATCACCTGCCACATGTCCCTTTTCATCGTTGAGTTCTTTGAGATTGTTGACATCGAATATCATCAAACCCACTGGATTTTCAAATGGTTTTCCCCTCAGCGTAGAAAGCCGATCTTCAAATGCCCGTCGATTCGCTACTCCAGTCAAACCATCTGTATTGGCCAAAGAGAGCAGATACTCCTCTTTACCGCGTTGCTCGACAAAGATCATGACATGGTGCAATACTTGTCTCAGCAACACGAGTCCGAATGCAAGTATTGCAACATGGAAGACCAGTGCGTTCAACAAGGTATGTCGTGGAAGAAGCAGGAGTACCAACTCCCCAAAAACGGATGACAGTAACCATAGAATAGCGATTAAGAATTGCCGTATCTCTCTATTCCCCTGTCTGTAGGCCTTATAACAGAACCACACCAGTGCCAGAAGATAGATGAAGAGAACAATCGCCCCAGGAGTGAACGATGCATAGTAGGTCGCCACGTTATAATACTGCAACAAGGAAAAGACAATGAACGCTATAGGAAAAATCTGTACTACCCGACTAAAATGGAACGATTGTGGAATCTTGTACATGGTTGTTACAAAACGTGTTATAAACACTGGAAGTAGATACATGGAGACCACTCCCGCAAGCAACATAAAGACCTGGTTATGGATAAGCAGTTGAACTGACATGCTGCCACTTACTATCCACGTACCGGCGCACAATTCGATTCCTGCGAATGCAACCGCACTCTTACGCACTTCCATCTTCCTGAACAGAGTAACTGCGAGCAGGAACACTGTTGCCGATGTAAGGAGTATGAGGATACCGAAAAATAGGGAAAAACCATCATAGATCAACAATTCCATGATCTGAGAAACCCGTGATCCAAGATAAACAGGATAGAAAGTTCCACTGGTCTTCTCGCTATGACCAACCATAGCTATCTCAACAATCTTTCCTCTATAGTCTTTCGGCAACCAAACGAAATGACTGATATAGCCGGGAATTTTACCTCGTCTCGAGGAGAGATTCGCATCGTAGTTATAGATCTCTACTCCATCAAGATATACCTGTACCGTCTTCTGAGAAGTTCGGAACATGAGACTGTTGGTAGCGGTCCCATCTTCGCTCAATTTCCTGGAAAGGATGATAGATTTTCCTTTCAATGATCCGATATCAACAACCGTAGGCACAGAAAAATCGTCATCCACCACAAGACCCTCAACAGTTAAGGTCCAGCCCTCGGATAATTCATGCGAAGGTGATTTCCAAACGGAGTCAATATCTACTTTGGCTGCATCGAATAGACTTACCGATAGAACAAGAATAAAGAGCACATACAACAGGATGCGTATAAATTTGCTCCATTTTGCCATGATGTTCCATCATATCATGAAAATTCGCAATAGAGAGATATTTTTATTGGAATTGGTGTGATTTTCAATAAAAATGAGGATCGGCTTTCCATTTGACTTTTCCCATCGCCGGTCGTATCCTTTCTATACGACCTTATTGAAGGAGGACCTATGAATTTAGAAATCAAAGGAATCCACTACAATGTGAGCGACACAACGCGTGAGTTTTTTGATAAAAAACTCCAAAAACTCTCATTCGCAGAGAGCTTCATCCATGATTTGACCATTACGGTTGCGAAGGAGCACGTTGGGCAAGGCTATCACCTCGATGGGAAAATCCACTTTTCCTGGGGTCCGATAAAGATGGTAAATACCGACTGCTATGAGTTGTATGAAGGTATCGAACTTCTGGTCGACAAACTCGAAGCTACGGCTAGGAAGGAAAAAGGAAAAATACAAGAACACACCAAATGAGATCTTCCCACTTAGGGAAGCCGTAAGTATAAGTGCCCCGGGACAACCGGGGCATTTTATTCCATCAGAGGAGTCAAAACTACTTAACAAACGCTCACATATCCGCATAAAATGTGGTATAGTGCGGAAGGAGGAACCATGGTAGACTTTTCCATTCTCGATCTTCTGGATCTTGATTTGAAAGAACATAACCACTTGCAGCTGACCTGTATTGCCGGCAGGAGTGGTCTATCACGTAAGCTTACCAATTCAAAGATAAGTCGCCCTGGACTTCCACTCAGTGGATTCTTCGATGAATTCAGCCATGAAAGCATACAAGTATTCGGTCGCGGTGAACAACAATATTTGAAGAAGCTTGAAGCTGAGGACAATCTATCCTCCCTAGAACGGCTTTTCTCCTACCCTGTTCCCACCTGCATCTTCTGCGATGGTGGTCGTCCGAGCCTGAGAATTATTGAAATTGTAGAACGCTCTGGTTGCTCCGTATTACAGACTGCACTAGGTTCAGCTGACTTCTCGCGAGGGTTGATCCAGATGTTGGATGAAATTTTCGCTCAGACGTTAACCATCCATGGTGTCTTGGTCGAAGTTTATGGAATCGGGGTTCTCATCACTGGAGAAAGTGGGGTCGGTAAAAGCGAGACAGCATTGGAATTGATCGAGCGGGGACACCGATTGATCAGTGACGATACAGTCAAGCTAAGGAATATCAGCGATACCTACCTGATTGGAAGCGGAGAAAATCCAATGCTCGCCCATCATATGGAAATCAGGGGTATAGGAATACTTAATCTTGCGAACCTCTTCGGTGTAGGATCCATTAGAGACAAGAAACAGGTTCAACTCCTTGTCCATTTAGAAGAGTGGGATTCCAACAAGAATTACGATCGGGTAGGTGAAGATCTATCTGAGAACCTACTGGGAATAGATGTCCCAAAACTCGAAATACCGGTCAAGCCGGGCAGGAATGTTCCGATTATCATAGAGACAGCCGCACGTAACGAACGCTTGAAGAAACTTGGTTATTATTCTGCCAAGGAATTTGACCAGAGTGTCCTAAAGTGGCTCGAAAGCGAATCAGCAAGGAACCTGTATTATAACAACGAGGAGACATTTTGATCATGGTGGAACGAGAAGTCGAGGTTCTGAACCGCGCCGGAATCCATGCCCGACCAGCGGCATTGATCGTGAAGGTAGCGAACAAATTCTCATCCAACCTCTATATGGAGAAGGATAGGATGAAGATCAACGGTAAGTCGATCATGGGTATCATCACCCTCGGTGCTGCCTATAAATCAAAATTGACTATTAGCACGGAAGGGCCTGATGAAGTCGAAGCTGCCGATGCGATAGAACAACTCTTCACCAAC
Organism: Pleomorphochaeta sp. DL1XJH-081; assembly: GCF_049310885.1. Classification (NCBI taxonomy): domain Bacteria; kingdom Pseudomonadati; phylum Spirochaetota; class Spirochaetia; order Spirochaetales; family Sphaerochaetaceae; genus Pleomorphochaeta; species Pleomorphochaeta sp. DL1XJH-081. Next base: position 315,228 of record NZ_JBMDYO010000003.1, on the reverse strand, counting down.
CGGTTCGAAGAATAGGAGGAGCAAGTGAAAGGTCTGACGGCAAGACAAAGTGAAGTCCTCGAATTTATCAAACGGTATATCGAAAGCAATTCCTACGCTCCTGCTGTTAGAGATATTGCAAATGCTTTTGGCATAACCGTGAAAGCAGCGCATGACCACCTGAAGGCTTTGGAGCGTAAAGGCGCAATCCACTCGTCAGAAGGAATTTCACGATCAACTGGTGTTGTTGGTTTTAACACCTCCCCTTCAGTAGAGACCATTGCCATACCAGTTTTGGGCAACACGGCGGCCGGCCAACCGATCCTAGCTGAAGAAAACAAAGACTATGAACTCCATATACCCACATCCCTTGTCTCAGGAAAAGGTCCCTACTTCGCGTTACACGTTGAAGGGGACAGCATGATAGATGCAGGTATCCTTGATGGAGATCTGGCTATTATCAAGCAGGCTGGAAGCGCAAACAATGGAGAGATTGTTGTAGTCCGGGTTGGTGAAGAAAACAGGGTTACTTTGAAACGATACTATCTCACCAACAGCGCTATCGAACTAAGACCTGCAAATCCGAAATACGGCTCAATCTATTCCAAGGATGTCACGGTTATCGGAAAGTTGCACATGATCATAAGAGACTATGGGCACTGATACAAAGAGGATACATCTCCTTCTGGGACCAGAGACTGGGGAAAAAGGAGTTCGTCTCAAGGAGATCCGCAATACCCTGAGGTCCGAATTCGGCTCAGATCCGGAAATCTATCGTTTTTATCCGTTTGAGACCCTTAACGGAGAAATATTCACCGCATTACATAACAATTCACTGTTTTCAGAACATCGGCTTGTAATCCTCAGCCAAGCAGAAGACCTTCAGGCCACACAAATTAAAGAACTTGTCGAATACCTGAAGGAACCGAATGATTCAGCAACATTGGTAATCATTAGCAACGAAACCTACATATCGAATAAAATATCATCGGCCGTGCCCAAAGAAAACACTAAGGTATTCTGGGAGATGTTCGACAATCAAAAACCACAGTGGCTGCAAAATATTTTTTCACGAGAAGGGTTCGTCATTACCAGCAATGCGGTTGAGATTCTCTTAGAGCTGGTAGAGAACAATACACAGGAACTTCGTTCCACGGCTTTACAGCTCATGCAATTCTTAACATCAGATGGTAAGGATACGGTTTCCGAAGAGGATGTCGAAAAGTACATCGAGCATACAAGACAAGAGAGTGTATTCTCTTTATTCGAACACATGGCTACTGGTAGTTACGAAAGAGCACTCGATGTCCTTTACACCCTAATACGTTCAGGTGATGGTGAGGCAGTACCGCTTCTTGCAGGTCTGATGTGGCAATTCAGGAGACTTGTGTCCTTGGAGGAGCTCTTGGAATTGGGTAATCGATGGGAAGAAGCTGTAAAAGAGGTTAAGGTAATGGGGAAGGCAACCCCAATCAGACGGAAAAAGGATCATGGCATATATGCTGAAGCGGTAAAACGATATCCGTTGGAAAACAGCCGATCCATACTGGCGAGAATCGGTGAGTTCGATATTAAGACCAGAGAACTTGGGACCGATATGCAACCAATGTTGCTTGAGCAGCTGGTGGGCATCATCATGAAAAGGAAAGGGACTCCTCCAAAACCACTGACAACTTTATCTTTTTCTACAGATGTAAGGTTTTGAGTATCTTTTCCGCTACAGGCAAAGGCACTTTGCCAACACTTGCCATCTCTTGAGCTGTTGCCGAAAGCAGAGCTTCCAAGGTTCCAAAGGTCTGCATGAGCCTCTTGCTTCTTGCAGGTCCTACCCCAGGGATCGACTCCAATAACGTAAAGGTTGCCTCCCTCGATCGTTGCTGCTGATTCAGTGAAGTAGCAAAACGGTGGGTTTCGTCACGTACTGCCTGTAAAACTTTAAGAGCCGGAGAAGATTCTGGCAAGCGTAACGGAGGACGGCCATCGGGGAAGTGAATATCTTCGTACTGTTCTGCCAGACCGACAACGGGAATATCGTCCAATCCTAAGACCGCCAAAGCCTCTTTTGCCGCATGTACTTGCCCTATACCTCCATCTATCATAATGAGATCGGGTAATGGTTGTTTCTCCTTAACCTGCCTAGTGTACCGTCTGGTTACAGCCTCCCGGATAGCTCCGAAATCATCTATTCGACCCTCCAAACTACGAATATTGAAACGACGATAGTTTTTTCGATCAGGATTGCCATCCTGAAATGTTATGAGCGATGCTACCGTAAATTTTCCTGCTAACTGAGCGATATCGAAGCCTTCTATTCGCTTCGGGAGATTCTCAAGTTCCAAAACATCCATGAGTTCTTCGATAGCTTCAGGATTCTCCCTACTCTTAAGCCTCTTCTCTACATCCCTTGCTGCATTCTCTGTGGCCATCCGAAGCACTCTATAGTGCTTCCCCTCAATGGGAACAGATACTTCTGTAGGAACTTTCAACTCTTGTGCGAAATACGCCCCAACCAAAGCAATATCGATATCATGCGATACGTACAATTGTTGGGGTATATTTCCGCCATCGCCATAGTATTGGGTAAGGAAGTTCAACAAAGTCTCTGTCTCATCACCGAATGTCTCTGCACGATAGAGAGCTTTTCCCATCAGCTTTCCATCCCGAATCTGCATGATCGAGACTGTGGCCAGATGCATCCTCATTTCACATGCGGCATAATCGCGGCTTTCTGTGGAAAAGTCCTGAACCTGTTGTGCTTTTGTCACCGATTCTAGGGCTAGAAGGAGATCACGCTTTTCAGCTGCGAGTTCGAATTTTTGCTCCTTCGCAGCTAACAACATCTCTTCACGTACCTGCCGTATGAGGTCATCATCCTTTCCTTGGAGAAAAGCCCTTACCTTATCGATATGTTTCGCATATTCCTCTTCTGTGACCAAACCGGCACAAGGACCGCAACAACGACCAATATGATAGTAGAGACAAGGTGTATATCGCTTCCTAAGTGGTATACCACACTTACGCAATGGAAACATCTTGTCTATGAGCTCCAGATACTGACCTAGACTCTTGCCATCGGGATAGGGTCCATAGTATTCAGAACCATCGTTGATAATCCTTCGTGTCTTGAATACTTTGGGGAACGGTTCATTCGTTATCCTGATGAGAGGATAACTTTTGCCATCTTTGAGGGAGATATTGTAGTGTGGATTGTACTTCTTTATGAGATTGTTCTCCAATACCAGAGCTTCATACTCATTACCTGTGATGATGTACTCGATATCGGCAATCTTGCTTACTAGGAAGGTGGTCTTGATATCCCTTCCACTAAGAAAATAGGAGGTCACCCTATTGCGTAAGTCCTTAGCCTTACCAACGTAGATAATCTTAGACGATGAATCTTTCATCAGATATACGCCAGGAAGGTGGGGCAAGGATTTTGCTTGTTCTTTTGGAGTGTTTCCCATATGGGCAACAGCATAGCCTCCGATTGATGAAAATGCAAGAATGCAGCACAATAGCACCATGATCGAGCAACATCCCCTAGCCTCAAGTCTCACTGATTCGGATCGGGTTTTCCTCCAGCACCTAGCAGAAACCTATCACCCGACATATCAGCAGATGCGGATCCTGATAGAACAGTCGATAGACCTTACTCTCTGGAGACAGTCACCCATAGAAGAGCTTTGGGATGAGAAAGCGGGTGGACAGTTGACGGGGAAAGCCAAATTCAAGGCTATGATGAAAGACGTAATGGATAAAATAACCACGTTACGTCGCATGCCCACTGAATATGACAACTTCTTCGATAAACCGAAACTCAATGCCAAACCAAGTCATGTAGAGGAACTCACAGAGACCCGGTTACTTGGACGTTGCCCTTGTCCGGTATCGGGAGAAAAGACTCGCTGCTGTAATCTGCTCACCCTTGATGTTGTCCAGCAATGTGCTTTTGCCTGTTCCTACTGCTCGATCCAAAGTTTTTACCACAAGGATGAAATCATTTTTACAGCCAACCTCCCCCAAAGGCTCGATAATCTCGAATTACCCTCCGATGCTTGGCATATAGGAACCGGACAATCCTCAGATTCTCTTTTATGGGGCGATGATCATGGAATACTAACAGCTTTGGCGGATTTCTCCAAAAATAACCCCAAAGTCGTGGTCGAACTGAAGACCAAATCAAGCAGGACTGATTGGATTTCGCAGGTCGATTTTCCTCCGAATATGATTGCCACCTGGTCTTTGAATGCTCCTACCATTATAGGAAAGGAAGAACATAAGAGCGCATCATTGGAAAACCGATTGAAGGCAGCTCGTAAAGCCGCTGATGCAGGCATCCTCGTGGGCTTTCATCTTCATCCCATGGTCTATTTTTCAGGATGGGAAGAAGAATACCGTTTCGTTGTAAATGCAATAACAGAGCGGTTTTCCATAGAGGAGGTGGTTATGGTATCGATGGGTACTCTCACCTTCACAAAGGAGGTATTGAGACAACTGAGACAATCCCAACAACCAAGCAGAATTCTCCAAATGGAGCTGACCGAGTCGGCAGGAAAGTACTCGTATCCGACGGAGGTGAAACAACAGATGTTTACACATGCGTACAAATGCTTTCCAGCTGATTGGAAAACTGAAAACGGTCCTTTCTTTTATCTGTGTATGGAACTTCCTCAATTGTGGGAGCCTGTGTTCGGACGGTCATATCCAGACAACGAGGCGTTTGAACTCGATATGAAAAACCACTATTGGAGAAAGATTAGAAAAGGTTGACAACTCTCAAACGAGTGACCATAATTGACACGAATCATATTTTTGTAGAGAAAAAGATGAAACGTAGATCAGACGCAACCTATGTTGCAGACCTCCCTCCTTTCAAACGAATCCTTCCCTATGCCATGCCCAAAAGATGCGATGCTGTTGTCTACCACGAATTCACGGTAGATCTTACGGAAGGAATCCGATTCATTAAAAAACTCAACAGAAATGATCCTGGAGACCATACATATCGGGTTTTCGAACTCTTCCTCAGTGCCCTACTCCGAACAATAACTGTCCGACCCCACTTAAATCGATTCATCATGAATTATGATTGTTGGCAAAGAAACGAGTTATCGCTGAATTTTGTGGTGAAGGAAGATTATACAGATGAGGCTCCTGAGCACACGGCCATACTCTATTTCGAACCCGATATGACGTTCCCCGAAATAGCGTCTATTATCAATAGAACCATCGAAGAATCCCGTAATGGAGGAGATGGAAACGATACCGACTCGGCAATCGGTTTCTTCCTCCATTTTCCCAAATGGGTACTCAGATCCTTATTAGCCATAATCCGATTCTTTGATGTAATCGGGCTCGCCCCAAAAGCCCTTAGAGATGCCGATGGTTTGCATGCATCCGCTTTCGTCGCAAATCTCGGTAGTATCAATCTTTCGGGAAGCCCTCATCACCATCTCTATGAATGGGGGACTACCTCACTATTTCTTACTATGGGAATGCTGAAACGAAAAAGAATGGTTGATGAAGAGGGAAACCAAACACATATGGATACAATGCAAATTGGAGTATCCGTGGATGAAAGGATTGCCGATGGCTTCTATTTCATCAAGTCCATGCAAATCCTTCAAGACTATCTCAGCCATCCCGAGCTGCTCATGCAGCGTCCACAAATTCCTGCTCTACCACCGTCTGCAAAGGAGGTTGCGAAGAAACACAGGATAAAGCGGAAGGTACGCCGAAAGAGACGAAGATTCTTACGGAAATCCGCTTAGTCTCTATTCCCTTTAGACTTCTTAACGAAGTTTTTCGTCGAATAATTCTTTCTCACGTCCAGAGAGTGGACAATCTTGACCATCCAACATTGCTTTCAATGCTTCTAGCTCAGTTGAAGAGAAACGCTTGCCCCCTACAACCAGTCGTTCAAATGCCTCACATGCCATCGGACATACAGCTCTGACCATCGATAGAATCACCTCAGCATATGCACGTATTTCATACTGGGCATGACTGTCAAGTCGCAATTCCAGAAAATGGAACAAGTTATGCAAATCCATTTGCCAATACCATTGGGTATAGAGGCTGAGAGGAAGATCAATCCTAGCCAATTCGCGGGCAATCCCCAGATCCAACAACTCATGATAGGTCGTGAAAGCCCTCTGCTGATCATCCTTCAGTATCTGGGCAACCTTCTGTTGGAGGACTGGGTCAACCGGCTCTTCGGAACGACCTTGTTTGTTGTCGTCACTCTGGAAATTGATATGTTCCAAGGTAGGGATATAAGCTTCATCGGCCATTACACTATAGCGTCCCGAAATCTCGTTTACCCTTGCAGTACGGTGACGTATCCACTGCCGTGCAACAAATATCGGCATCTTGATATGGAAGGTGAAATTAACCTGTTCGAAAGGTGATGTATGATCATTTCTCATCAAGTAGGTAATAAGGCCTTTGTCTTGCCGAAAACTTTTTGTCCCCTCTCCGTAGGAGACTCTGGCTGACTGGACGATACGAGAATCCGATCCCAAATAGTCGACCAAGCGGACAAAGCCCTTATCTAAGACAGGAAATTCCTTATCGAGAATTGCTTCTGCCTCGGGTACTATACAATGTGCCATATCATCATCCTCCAGAAGCTCTATCTTGCCATAACATCCACGCTAGAGCAATCCCATCCTTCCAAGCAATACGGCAAGACCAGCGCTACAAGCGGTCTCCGTTCTTAATATCCTGCCGCCTAGAGTACGTGTCATGAAACCAGAATCGACGAATAGAGTCCGCTCCCGGTCTGACCATCCCCGCTCCGGGCCAACTGCTAAAAGTACAGGAGCACCTAAGCCTTCCGCTTTGGAGAGAGGAGGATTATGATCTACATTGTCCAATAGTATCCTATGTATCCAATGTTGTGGTCTCTTAAGGAAGTCGTCTATAGATTCTAGGAGCGAGAATCGGGGAAGAGCTGTCTGTCCAGCTTGCATCGCACCATCCAAAAGATATTTCTCATATTCGCCGGTAGACCAGAGTTTAGCCGACCCGTAGGAACGTTCAGCAGTATCAGCTCCTACCACCAGTAGCTCCTCGACACCGAGACTAACTGCCTCTCGGAGAATCCGTTTCATACAGATGGGACGTACTTGTGCAACCAAGAGAGTAACTGGGTGGAGAGCAAGAACTCCTGCGGTCCTATTGAAACTATAATGGATACCCGTTTCATCCATGCTATCGATTGTAGCTATGCCTCTATCCCCATTGACCTTACCCATGGAAAAACTATCTCCAGGAGACAACCGAAGGACTTTTCGAATGTGTTCTCCACGATAATCAGAATAAGGAATACAATGATTATCTGGCCATTGTTGGAACAGGATGATATTCATGGAAGGGAGTATATGCTGTTGCATGCGCTCTGTAAACACAGTATCATAAGGCAACCTGTACAAGGGTAGATGGGAGAGGGCGATGTCTAAGATAAAGATTTTCACTGCGGAGCACCATGATCCATGGTTCAACTTGGCAACTGAAGACTGGTTGTTTAAAACCTTTCCAGAAGACCATCATGTCCTATTCCTTTGGCGCAATAAACCCTGTATCGTCATCGGAAGATTTCAGAATCCTTGGAACGAATGCAATATCAAGGCTATGGAGACCGATGGTGTAGTGCTTGCCAGAAGACAGAGCGGAGGCGGAGCAGTTTATCATGACTTAGGAAATACGAATTTTACATTCATGTCTCCCCGGAACGAATATGATAAGGACAGGAATTTCGGAATCATCATCAAAGCATTAGAAAAATTTGGTATAACAGCAGAACAATCGGGTAGAAATGATATTCTTGTCGACGGGAAAAAGGTTTCTGGAAGTGCATTCCGTATGACAACACAACGTGCTTTCCACCACGGGACACTGCTCATAAAAACCGATATGGGAAAACTACCCCAATATCTCACACCCGATAAGACAAAATTGCAGTCCAAAGGTGTCAAGTCTGTGGCAAGCCGTGTAGCGAATCTAACAGAATACGCTAGTGCCCTTACCCACGACTCATTATGCGATGAGATAATTGCAACTTTCCAAAAGACCTATGGTGAATCATGCAAAGTTGAAGATCTGACTACCGAGCGCCTCTCGAAAATTGATTCATTGTATGAGACCTACCAACTCTATTCCGATTGGAACTGGCGTTTCGGTTCTTCTCCCCAGTTCGCCCATCCTATCTCCGCTCGTTTCCCTTGGGGAGGAATAACATTGGATATCGATATCAGGGAAGGAAAGGTCGCCGGACTCAATATTTTCAGCGATTCTCTTTCGGTGGAATTCATCGAACGGGTACAAGAAGTTCTCCCAGGAACCCGTTACGCACCAGAGGATATCAGATACACGCTACTGGATGGAACGAAAGACCTTCCTCCGGAAATCCAAGCCATGGCGGTCGACGTCGCGGCACTGGTGGAGAAGGAGATGGAATGAAATGAAGAGATTTCTTCTCATTCCTGTCCTCCTTCTATTTTTCACCGTTGCCCTTTTTTCGCGAGGAACCCGTGAAACAGAACCACTGCCATCCAGAGCTCCCCTCAAACAGGAAAATACCTTTTCTATAGCACTGATTGAATCGGAAGACACCATATACCTCGACCCCATCCGCGCAACCGATGCATCGTCACTGATGATCTTAGATGGATTATTCGAAGGATTGTACAGTCTTGACCCAAAGGATGGTGAACCTATACTTGCATTGGCTAAACACGCAACAGTATCGAACGATGGCCTAATGTGGACATTTGAGCTAAAGGAGGATATCCGATTCTCAAATGGAGACCCTATAACAGCCGAATCTATAGCAGACTCCTGGATATGGTTATTGGAGCAATCACAAAAGGGAACCGGAAACACCTATCTCATCTCGATGCTGGATTGTATTGAAGGGGTGGAGCAATTCAGGACGGGATCCGCCACAGCGAATAAAATTGGAATTTCTACAACCGACAACCCCCAGACAATTACCCTCAAACTATCTTCTCCAGCACCCTATTTGCCAAAGCTGTTGAGTATGTTACCACTTTCTGCCATCCATCCGACCCTATGGAAAGATACTGGTGTAATTGCACCACAAGACATTATCAGTTCTGGTCCGTATGTAGTGGGATCCTTTGAAGATAAATCAATTATCTTGGAAAAGCATCCTTGGTACTCAAATTACCTAGAGGTTCCTAGTGATTATGTCCAATTCTCCTTTATGGACCCTAAGGCTATTATTGATGCTTACCTAGATAGGAAGGTCCATTGGGCTTTGGCCTATATTCCTCAAGAACAGCTTACCCATCCTGATGATATGCGGATATCAGCCCAATATTCCACCGGCTTCTATTATTTTAGCGCAGAGAATGGACCGTATGCCAATCCAAAGATCCGTCGCGCATTGGATCTTTTGATACCATGGGATGAAATACGGGTGGAGAGTCGTCAGCTATTTCCCACAGATAAGCTGATTCCAAACGGAAAGGTATATGAAGGTAAGCCTGATAGCAATTTAGGCGAAAACGAACTGGAAGCATATGCATTATTAGCAGAGGAGGGATTCCCCTACGGAGCAGGCCTTCCTCCCTTGCATATGGCTGTACATAGAGGTTCCCAAGTTATACAGAGCGCTGAACGGATATCCGAAATCCTTACGAGAAAACTTGGGATGACGGTTGTATTGGATAGCGTGCCATTGAGCACCTATTCGCGCTATCCAGAATTATCACCATACGAATTATCATTCATCACATGGATAGGTGATTTTCATGACCCTTTCGCGTTCCTCTACTTGTTTAGCGGAGAAAGCGGATATAATCTTGGGAAGTTGCACGATGAGACATTCGATCGCCTTCTCGGAATGGCACTGAAGGCAGAAAACGTTGAAGAGCGGATGCGATTCACAGAGGCTGCCGAGTCATATCTTCTGGAAAACTCTTTGGTCTTCCCCCTCTATCATGGATTCACCATCAATACCATCCAATCCGATAGAGTTACTGGATGGTACGCAAATATTCTCGACTTTCATCCGATCAAATATCTTGGTATTAACTAGATTCCACAGGGAAGACGGCATTCCTCCCAAAGGGTTGTGTGAGTGCTATGAGTGTTGCTTGAGAGGCTTCTCCCAACTGGCTCTCAGTTACTCTCCATGCCCAGTTCGAACCACCACAGGTTCCAGGCTGGTTCATACGGGCAGAACCTCCCAGGTTCAGCACATCTTGCATGGGAACGATAGCATACTGTGCTGCTGAGGCCATCACTGAACGCATAAGATGCCAAACGACGCCATCGTCTGAACAACTCAGATAGCGTCTTACAATATCCTTCATCCCCTCATCCAACTTCTCGTACCATCCACGCGTCGTGTCGTTGTCATGTGTTCCGGTATAGGCAACACAAACTTCATCATAATTGTGGGGAAGATATGCATTATCAGGATCAATCAACCCCGGGCCTAGCGAGTTGAATGCAAACTGAACAATTTTCATTCCAGGGAATCCATTCGAATCACGCAGAGATTCAACCTCAGGGGTAATCACACCCAGATCCTCTGCTATTACCGAAAGCTTTCCAAATCGTTGTCTCAATATAGTGAATAACTCTTGTCCGGGCGCTTTTACCCACGTTCCATACTCTGCGGTCGTATGGTCTGCCGGGACTTCCCAGTAGGCTTCAAATCCTCTGAAATGATCTATACGCACCATATCGGTCATGACAAACTGATGTTCCAATCGACGAATCCACCAACTAAAACCATCTGCCTTCAGAGCATCCCAATCATAGACCGGATTACCCCAAAGTTGTCCTGTAGAACTAAAAGCATCTGGGGGAACTCCCGATAGAGCTGACGATCTGCCATCCTCTTCCATTTTCAAGTATTTACGGTTACTCCAGGCATCCACACTGTCGGCAGCGACAAATATGGGAATATCTCCGACAATAGCAACATTCTTAGCATGTGCGTAATCCTTTAGGGCTCTCCACTGTTTGAAGAAGAAGTATTGCAAGACTTTCCAAACGGAAATCTCCCGATTCTTCTCCTTTTTCCAGTAAGCCAAGGCTTCTTTTGATCGTTTGGTCAACTGGGGATCCCAAGCACTGAACCACCGGGAATCTCCATAATGGTCAACCATCGCCCGATATAACGCATAATCATCCAACCAATCTGCTTGTTCGGAGCAGAATGCATCGAACTCCTTCCTCTCCTGTAAAGGTGCATCTGCAAGAAATTTGCTAGCTGCCTTTACCAGTAACGGGAATTTATAGGATTCAACCTCCTGGAAAGCTACCGAATCTACGGGAAAATGGGGAGTATCGACTATATCGGATAGATCGAGATATCCATCATCAAGAAGCTCGTCCAAACTGATCAGAAATTCATTCCCGGCGAACGCCGAACGAACAGCATATGGGGAATTGCCGAATCCGACAGGACCCAATGGAAGAATTTGCCATAACCCTACAGAGGCTTCGGAAAGCATATCAATAAACATTCGTCCAGGTTCTCCCAAATCTCCAATACCCGAACTACCGGGTAAAGAAGTGGGATGAAGAAGGACTCCGCTGTAACGTATCTTTTTATTCATTGTGAAAATATAGAGCATATCGAGATTTTTTGCCATACTTGTTCACAACCCGTTTTTCGGGTATAATACTGGTATGACATCTTCAGAAAAGAATGAGATCTTTGCATTGGGAGACCATGTGGTCTATCCGCTCCAAGGGGTGGGAGTCATCAATAAAATTGAGGAAAAGACTCTCCGTGGAAACACGTCCTTGTACTATGAAATCTTTCTGGAGATATCTGACATGACAGTTATGCTCCCGGTAGATAAGGTCGCTGAACTCGGTATCCGAAGTATTGTGAAACCGTCAGAAGCAATGGAAGCTATAAACAGCATCTCCAATAAGCTAGATCAGGTTCCGGTAGATTGGAAAGCACGGTATCAGATGAATGTGGATCTTTTAAGTGAAGGTTCCATTGCATCTATAGCGAAGGTAGTCCAGATCCTCTACCACCGAAGCAAGATTAAGGAATTACCGGTACAGGAGAGAAAACTGTACGATAACGCACTGCGGATTCTCATTGATGAATCGGCTCTTGCATTAGGACGACCTAGGGAAGAGATTGAAGCCATGATTTTTAGTAAACTTGAACGTGAGCCCAAGGCCAAGGAGTCCTAGTGTCTTTCCCTCCACACGGCGTAATTATTACAGCCGCAGGTACTAGCACCCGGTTCAACGGATCGAACAATTCATCGCAGAAAAAAGAGTTTCTTCTGTTGGATGATAGAAGTGTCCTCTATCATGCGGCACTCCCTTTTTTCTCGCTTCCAAATCTTGAATTTGTTGTAGTAACCTATAGTGAGGGACTTCGTGAAGAGACCGAAGTTGCATTAGACAATCTGCTCTTTGCATCACCCATTCCTGTCCAATTGGTATTAGGTGGTAAAACCCGCCAGGAATCCGTCTTAAAAGGATTAGAGGCATTGGAACACTATGCTCCGAACATCTCCTATGCCCTCATACATGATGGTGCACGTCCATGGGTATCTGAAAAGACAATCATATCAACCTTGGCTATGGCAACTGTCTTTGGTGGTGCAGCGCCTATACTCCCTATCCATGACGCTGTCAAACGGCTCGATAGCGAAGGAAAGATTCTCAATCATGAAGACCGTAGTGGCTTGGTCATGATCCAGACCCCCCAAGTATTTCGTTTTCCTGAAATACTCCAGGCACATCGAAAGGCGATAAGCCACGATCGCCTCTATGTAGACGATACTGAGATTTATACCGATTTCGGGGGACTTGTGGGCACAACACCCGGAAATCCTGAGAATCGTAAAATCACAATCGCTGATGATTTCCCCCAAATCAAGGAGCAACTATGAGAGTAGGTTCTGGTTGGGATCTTCATCGATTGGTTGAAAAACGTCCTCTTATGCTTGGAGGAGTCCAAATTCCTCATACGAGGGGTGAGGCAGGACACTCAGACGGTGATGTCCTTATCCATGCCATTATTGATGCACTGTTGGGAGCAGTGGCTATTGGAGATATCGGGTCTCACTTCCCTCCCTCAGATGATCGATGGAAGGACGTTTCCAGCTTAGAATTGCTTCAGATGACCTTGGAGAAAATTAAGGGTTGGAAAATCGTAAATATCGATACGACAGTAATATTGGAGAATCCAAAATTACGCCCCTATATAGATGCTATCCGAGATTCGCTCTCTCAAACTTGCGACATTCCTATCGAATGTATCTCTGTAAAAGCAAAGACAGCTGAAGGCATACTGGGAGAAGTTGGCCAAGGAGAGGCAATCATCGCCCAAGCTATAGTCCTGCTTAAACCGGTACCTACAGACAATTGTACAGAGTTGGATGAGTGGGTCTGATATGACAAAGCCGGGCTTTCGCCCGGCGTTACATCATCTATTCAGAAATCAGCATGGTCTTCGGATCCAGAGTCACCCGCATAGGCTTCGGATCGAGTTGTTCTCCATCCTTCACCAACGTCATGAGAACCTTATCCATCGATTCATTGTACTTGAGCCCGATAAGAACATCGATTAACTCCTCATACTTGAGAATCGTGTTAGGAACTCCATTATCGTCGAATGCTACATCGGGTTTTACCGGAGAGACGGAGAACCAAACCTCCAAACGCATATCCATTGCGAACTGTTTGATTTTCCGAACATCATCTTCTGTAGCGACGGTAAGTTTGTAACCATCGAACATGATAGCATCGGCATTGAATGAACCTTGTCTAATAAGTGTCTCAAGACTGGATAAGACCTTCTCAATCGTTACATTTTCTTGACTAAAGTTCATTACCACACGATTGGCTAGAATCTCATTATAAATGGTAGCTGCATCTTCCAATGACCGGTTCTCAGAAATTTGCCTGAAAACCTCCTTGTACCAATTGATCACATGTTCGACATTGCCGGAGAAAGAGACATGGATGATATGCTCGTTCCTGAATAACTTATCTGTTGCCAGATGAACGAGACAGGCTGTTTTTCCGATACCGTGGCGAGAAACAAGAACCCCAAGGTTTCCTTTTCCCAATCCACCATCCAAAGACTCATCGAACGCCCGCAACGGGCTCAAAGCATTTAACTCTTGAATTTCCATACTATGCATCCTCCGAGATGTTGATGTCTCTAAAGTATATCATGGTTTTGCTAACGGCAAAACAATCTTCTGATATTGTTCAAAAAAATGAAAAGACTGCTGTGAAAAGATATTCACAACAGCCTTTATGAGAATTATCCTAAAACAAGGTTACTTTGCTTGTTCTTTCTTTTTCTTCTCTTCGTAAGCCTTCTTGAGGTCTTCACTGACACTTGAAGGAACCCGGCTATACTTTGCCAATTCCATAGTGAACTCAGCCTTACCTTGGGTAAGGGATCTCAATACGGTAGAGTAACCGAACATCTCAGAGAGAGGGACTTCAGCTTCAACGGTACACATCGCACCATCTTCGCTTGAACTTACAATGATTCCGCGTCTTTGGTTGATGCTTCCGAAGATATTACCCTGGAATTCCGTCGGACCTTCGACAGCGACCTTCATTACCGGCTCGAGGATCACAGGCTTAGCCCTTGAGTAGGCATCACGGAAAGCACTAAGCGCAGCAGTCTGGAAAGCCTGGTCAGAGGAGTCTACCGGGTGGTAGGCACCATCATTGATCACGGCACGTACACCGACGACAGGGAAGCCCAACTGGGTGCCTTTCTTGACAGCCATCTGGAAACCTTTATCACAAGAAGGGATATATTCGGTTGGAATAACTCCTCCCTTGATCTGATCGATGAACTCGTATTCCTTTGCATCCTCAGCTTCTTCAATCGGTTCGAAGTAACCAGCAACACGAGCATACTGTCCCGATCCACCAGTCTGTTTCTTGTGAGTATAGTTGAAGTCGGCACGTTGGCTGATAGCCTCACGATAGGCAACCTCAGGACGGTCGGTCACAACCTCAGCCTTGTATTCACGACGCATGCGTTCCACATAGACTTCGAGGTGCAACTCTCCCATTCCCTGAATGATTGTCTGATTTGATTCAGGGTCGACGTATGTATTGAAGGTCGGATCCTCTTTAGTGAACCGGTTGAGAGCTTTTGCCATGTTGTCCGCAGACTTCTTGTCCACTGGATTCACAGCAAGACTGATTACCGGCTTGGGAACGAACATGGATGTCATCGAATAGTTCAAGGAGGGGTGACAGAATGTATCACCAGAGGCACATTCGATTCCGAAGAGTGCTGCGATATCTCCACAACCAGCTTCGGTGATGTCTTCCATCGAATTGGCATGCATGCGGACCAATCGTCCAACCTTGAATTTCTTCTTGCTTCTTGTATTGAAAAGTTCGTCACCCTTCTTGATTTTTCCCTGGTAGATCCTGATATAGGTCAACTGGCCATACTGGCCATCCTCAAGCTTGAAGCCAAGGACAACAGGAGGCAAACTTTCATCTGCTTTCAACACAACATCGGCCTCATCGTTATCCAAATCGAGGGCAGTATTCCTGACCTCAGTAGGATTGGGAAGATATCCGATTACTGCATCGAGCAATGGCTGAATTCCTTTGTTCTTGTATGCACTACCCATGAGTACCGGTACAAGCTCCAAGGCAATTGTTCCTTTTCGAACAGCTTTATAGATAAGATCCTCTGTCACAGCGTCTTCAAGCATCGCTTCCATGAGCTCATCGGAACAGAGTGACACTGCATCAAGCATCTCTTCGCGCTTCTCTGCAGCCTCATCCTTGAGTTCAGCAGGAATCTCCTCGTAACGGAGGACTTCTCCACTTGCACCATCGAAGTAGATTGCCTTCATGGTGATCAGATCTACAACACCTTGCAAACGATCTTCAAGGCCGATGGGAATCTGCAGCAGTACTGCATTCAAGCCCAGTTTCTCAACCAACTGCTTCTTTACCCTATAGGGATTGGCTCCAGTTCGGTCACATTTGTTGATGAATGCGATCCGGGGAACGCGATACCGTTTCATCTGTCGGTCAACAGTGATCGACTGTGATTGTACACCAGCTACAGAACAGAGGACCAGTACAGCACCATCCAATACACGGAGAGACCGCTCAACCTCAATGGTGAAGTCTACGTGTCCCGGGGTATCGATAACATTGATCGGATGACCTTTCCAACTTACGTTTGTTGCAGCAGAGGCAATAGTGATTCCTCTTTCACGCTCGAGTTCCATAGAGTCCATCGTGGCACCAACGCCATCCTTTCCACGAACTTCGTGAATTGCATGGATTCTATTGGAATAGAAGAGAATACGCTCGGAAAGTGTGGTCTTACCCGAATCAATGTGGGCACTTATTCCGATGTTTCTCATTTTTGTAATTTCAGACATACAAGTTCCTCTTCCTTTATCGCCGAATCGGCAAGCTTCCATAAAGCCTACGCATCATCGGTCGTAGATATTTCCTGGATTTCATACATATCCCAGCTCAAAACGAGAATCTGCAACAACTTGGGTATATGAGTCATGTACACTTCATCCCAGCGTACCGAACGGATTCTAGTATATTATGATGATTTGTTCAATCCTTTCCCGGCTATATAATTGTGAGAATTTTGCAAAGACTGGTATATGGCTAACTAGGCCTAAAACTGTTACAATCAAGCCATATGGAGGACGTAATGGAGACAATATTCAGCAAAATCATCAGCGGAGAAATTCCCGCTACAAAACTGTATTCCGACGATCTATGCATTGCCATACTGGATATCGCACCGGTGAACAAAGGTCATTCCTTGGTGATTTCCCGTGAACCATTTCCTACCGTGGGTGATTGTCCCGAGCATATACTTGCACATATGATGGCCATTGTCCAACGATTGGACCATTCCATGCGTACTGTCCTTGGCGCTGAGGCGACGAATATAATCATAAACAACGGACCGGCAGCAGGACAGGAGGTTCCCCACCTCCATATCCACATAATTCCCCGCTACTCCGATGATGGCAAGAAGATAGTCCCATCTAAAGAGAACTATCGAGAAGGAGAGATCGAAGAGTACGGCGAAAAACTATCCCTCGAATGAGAGGCATGTAAGTAAGCTTTCAGTTCCTGTATTCTTTCGGGAAATAACCTACCAACCCTTAAGACATCATCAAAGCGATTTTACTTGCCCCATCTGAAGCTCATTGATACACTATCTGACATGAGTAGTTGTCATTTTTGTGGTACTGAAATTGACTCGACCATGATTATTGGACATGCCTCCATTTGCTCTAACTGTGGAAGGCCGCTAAAGGTCTGTCTGAATTGTAGATTCTACGATCCAAATGCCTACCATGAATGCAGGGAAGATATCGACGAGCCTGTGATGTATAAAGATTTGGCGAACTATTGCGAGTATTTCGTCATGAAGGAATCTTCTGACAAGGAGTCGATCAAAAAGCAACAGGAGGCCCGTTCCCGATTTTTCTCATTGTTCAACGATGAGCAACAATGAAAGGAGAGAACAAATATGCTCGAAATAGGCTCTAAAGCACCTTCCACTCCGGTCTTGGATGACACAGGAAAGACCGTAACCCTCAGTGATTTCATAGGCTCATACATAGTTCTCTATACCTACCCGAAAGACGATACACCTGGGTGTACTGCAGAGGCTTGTTCTTTCAGAGACCAATCTAAGGCAATTACTGATTCACAAGCGGTGATACTTGGCATAAGCAAGGATTCGGTTGCATCACATCAGAAGTTCAAGGAAAAATTCCATCTAAACTTCACACTTTTGTCCGACCCCGACCATAAATTGATTGATGCGTTAGGAGCTTGGGGTGAGAAGATTAGCTATGGGAAAAAGTCAATGGGAATTATCCGTAGTACTTTCGTTTTCGATCCTGAAGGAATACTCATTAAGGTGTGGCCTAAAGTGTCACCCCAAAGCCATGGTGAAGAAATCGCCGCATACCTCAAAGAGGTTTGAGGCATGTCAAAAGCCCAGAAACACTTTATTGTGATTGCCAGCGTAGTACTTTCTCTGATCTTCCTCTTCTCCTCTTGTATGACTTATACCCATGAGGAGGCGAAACAGAAAATTGCTGCAACCCCTTCCATACCTGAAATCCCCCCTACTTCTACCAAATTGGTAGATCAACCAGGATCAGCCCAGATCCCAACAGTCTCGTATCCGGCACCCTCTGAAGCTGAAGCCGTCCCCGAACCCCAGGAAGAACGTACAGTGATACGTTTTTCTGTAGCTTTAGTTCCCCTCCCAATAGAGAGCACCGATGCAATATTGGATACGATAATCTCAGAAGTGGAAGCATCCCAAACAGATATCATCGGATTTACCGGAAACCCTGAAGCTCTTATCTATGTGGGAGAGCATATAGGTATTCCAACCCATTGGACCACCGACAACCTCCTTCTGGCGACACCGTACCCTATAGAGTTGTCCGACTCCCCCATAGTCCGATTGCGAGTACATGAAGAGCGCAGCATTCGACTTTCGATTATCGACTTGCACGAATCACATCTCTTCCAGGTCTTGTATGATGATCCTCAGGTTGAACGCTGGAGTCCCTTGGTAGAAGAGGCCGACAGAGAAAGGGTTTCCAACCTTGTCCACCTGCTTGAGTATAACGATAATGAACCGATAATCGTACTGGCATCCTTAGGCGAACCCTCTAGTGACGATTGGTTTGAGACTACCGGAGAACATCCCTACAGGACACGTCTGAGATGGCCTTTAAGTGAAGTCCTAAGTGAACATCGCTATCTGGACAGCTGGAGATTGACCCACCATAACGCGATTTCATCCCCTGGAATTACATGGGAATTGAGAACCCTGAAAGAGACCTTCAAGGAAAGAGTGGATTACCTTTTCCAAAAAGGACTTTTGCCTATAGAGACTAATACTATCCCAATTTCTCTTGGGGATATGAAAAAGTTCCCGTACGAACAGCGTTCTGCTATAACGGGAACTTTCGTCGTGCCTTAGAAGCAAATCTTCCTACTGCAAAAGATTCAGATCAACCTCACACGCTATGGTAGGCATGGTGATTCCCCAGTTCTCTAAGACAGCGGGGTGGACTTCACCGAATATTCCCACCACCTTACCATCTGAAACGAGCTGTCCGCAGCGACCTTCGATGAATCTTGGATCGACCATTTCTTCCATCGTATAGGTTCGGTTGATGAAATAGAACAAAGTTGAAACCAGACTGCTGAGCTGATTAAAGCCCATATCACTTCCAGCGGCTAAAAATCCCAAGTAGTCTCGGGTTGTCGTCCCTGAATTGTCGGATTCATCAAGAAAAGCCACCTTTCCGACCTCGAAGATCTGGTGGGGATATACTGCATGGGCACTTACACTTTCAGACTCTAAGAGAGAGGGAACAATGGAAGGCCTCACGAATTCATAGTTTTCACTCATGGGATTAGCTATTTGAATATAGTCTGAACCATCCACCCGCATATTGTCTATGTATTCCCGTTTGGAACCGAGATAGTTATACATCATCTCCTGGAAGCCCAAACCGACCATGATTTCCTTAACCTTTCGTGAAAAAGCCTCTGATTCCGTAATTCTTCCTACCGTTGAATCGTTTGGCAATTCGGGTGCAAAATTTCCAAGACCATGACCGATCATCACATCTTCAACAATATCCACCGGATGGAGAAAGTCGTTACGATATTCAGGAACCGTAATATAGACCATAGAGTCGTCCACTAACGAGTGTATTCCCATTCTGCGTAGAGCAGCTATGATCTGTTCTTTAGAGAGGTTCTCTCCCAACATCTTCCGTAAGAAACCAAGTTCGCATGCGGCAGGTTTTTGGAAGTAGTAGGGAACTGTGACTTCTCTTCCATATTCGGTATCGTAGGGGAATACACACTTCACAGGAAGAATGGTAAAGCCCATATCAGCACAATCACAAGCTATGATCGAAGCTGCCAGAAGTAGATCATCCAGTCCGGTACCACTAAACTCAAAGAAGAGATTCTCATCACCAGATTCAACAGCGCCAACCCTGGCACTATTGATTACTGGAGGAAAACTCAAAACCTCCGAAGCATCATCATACAGAAATGGAAAGACTGGTTTGTCAGCCACGATAGGACCATACTCCAACCCTTTTGGATGCTTCTCGCAAATCTCACGCAGGGTCAAATCTTCATCCATATGGAGTGGAACGAAATGTGCTTTATCAGGGTCGGCGCCTTCGAAGTGGACCGGGTATGTAATCAGATCACTTCTATACACTCCCATGGCGATGGTCTTTCTTTTCCGACCAAAGTTATTGCAAAGTTTCTCCTGTGATTGGATGAGATTCAATAGAATCTCTTCATCGACAATTTTTCCAGTAGCAGCAAAACCAATAGAAAATGGACGAACCAAGGCAGCCGACTCATGGACTATAAGGGAACGCCCCTCAGAATCCAAAGTCTCTTCTTCGGTTGAGAAGAAATCGTATTGCAAAATTGAACTATCCCTGTAGGAAGCAAGTTGCCTTGCTACTCCAGCAGCGGACCAAAGATCAGGTCTATTCGTATCGTTCAACTCTATCTTGTAGATTCCCTCTTCTACATCATGGCCATCGAGTTCCGCTTTTGCGACTGGAAAAACCTCTTCCAAATGAGTATCTGAATATGATTCCCCCAGAAGGGAGTTGAATAATTTTTCATGTACCTCAATTTTGGGCATTTAGTTACCCCTCCTCATACGCACGCTCTCAATATCGGGCGTGAACAGTTCCCGTAGATCATTCAATCCTAGATGCATGAGCGCCATGCGATCGATTCCCAACCCCCAAGCCAATACTGGGACATCGACTCCAAGAGCTTTGGTTACTTCAGGACGGAAAATTCCACTACCTCCCAATTCGAACCATCCCAAGACGGGGTGCTTTATATGGACCTCGATAGAAGGTTCGGTAAAGGGGAAATATCCTGGAACGTATTTCACTTCTTCAGCTCCCGCGACCTCTTCAGCGAACATCTTCAGAAGCCCGAGCAATGTCTTCAGATTGACATCTTCACCCAAGACAATACCCTCTGTCTGATAGAAGTCGGCACCATGAGTAGCATCCACCTGGTCGTAGCGAAAACAACGTGCCACGCCAAAATATTTACCGGGAATCTTTGCATGAGGAAGCGTTTTCGCTGATAGAACGGTTCCTTGACTCCGCATCACCTGTCTTCGTGTGAACTCATGGTCGAAACCATAGCGCCAGCCTCGACTACCAGTCTCCCAACCGTCTTCATGCGTTTTGGCAACCTGGCTGAGGTAGGGCTCATCTATCATTTTCGCGTGGGAGGGATTCTTAACATAATAGACATCATGGATATCCCTTGCACTGTGGAATTGTGGCATGAATAGAGCATCTCCATTCCAAAACTCATTTTCCACCAAGGGTCCATCGAACTCCTCGAAACCGAGAGCGCAGAGCTTGTCTTTTACCCATTGTAGATAACTGCCATAGGGATTTCTTCTCCCAGGAATAAGACGTGCCGGTGGTGTATTGAGGCTATATGGCCGGAAAGACCCCTGTTTCCATGATCCGGTGGAGAGCATTGCCGTGGTGACAGCCCCTAACTCCTCTCCAGTAATATTGGCAGCTAGGATGGCTTCTTTTGCCGCTACTCCATTTTCCGTAAGAGTATAGAAAACTTCTTCCCGTTCGACCAACTTCAAAGGAGCTCCTGCAGCGCCTCGTTTCTTACTGTTCTTGGAGACGTATGCTTTCTCATCGGAACTAAGGCTAGTCTCCTCTAAAGGAGCTTCTGAAGCTTTCGCCAATACCGTTGCAGCTATCTGGACCTCAGCCGGAGCCTCTTGGGCTATGGCTTCCGCCCGATTACCTTCTCCCATCCGACAGGCTTTCGCCTTGGAGAGCATACCAAAGGCAGAACCGACATCCGATTTCTCCAATGAGAGCCTTTCTGCGATTTCGGGAAGGCCTAATGGTCCATTTTCCTTCAGAAGATTGAAAATCCTCTGTGCTGGAGTACCAATTTCCAACTGGTGGCGACCTAAATCGGTCAGCTCGAAAAATACACTAAATGTACGGTCAGTCTCCTCAAGATATCCTTTTGCTGTAAGCCAGCTGAATGCCTGGTTGCATTGTCCAATCTTATAATCCAATTCATCTATCAGACGCTGGGCCGTCACCGGTTCACCCGACGACACATGCCTGAGCAACCTGATCTCCAAAGGATGCAGGTTCCGTACATCGATATCCATGGTCTCGCCTCTCATCGTTTCTATTCCCTTTGCAGGGCAATCCACAAAGGTATCGCCCATTGTAGCGAGTCATAAAAAAAAATGAAAGGGTATCCCGAGGGTAGCTATATCGGGGTAAAATGTGGTACACCACGCATATGAATACCCAACCAACTACCGTAAAAAGAGCCTTGCTTTCGGTCTCAGATAAGACCGGACTCGTGGAATTCGCAGAGATACTCGTTTCTCTAGGAATCGAAATCATCTCTACGGGAGGTACTGCAAGACTCCTTGAGTCCAAAGGTATTGCGGTCTTACCGGTAGAGCACTATACCCATATTCCAGAGATGATGGATGGTAGGGTAAAAACGATGCACCCTGCGATAACAGGTGGAATCCTGGGTCTACGTGATCGCCATGCTACAGACGCAGAATCACATCAGATTCCTTGGATAGATTTGGTCGTATGTAATCTATACCCTTTCGCAAAGACAATAGAAAAGGTGGGAACCACACTTGATGAGGCTGTTGAGCAAATAGACATCGGCGGTCCTACTATGCTTAGATCAGCGGCGAAAAACTTTGGATGGGTAACAGTCCTTGTGGATATCGCCGACTATTCAATCGTCGCAGATTCTCTGGTTTCAGGTAAGGGTATCCCATTCACATTACGTAAAAAACTTGCGACTAAAGCTTTCGCCCACACTGGGGCTTATGATGCATTGATACACCGCTATCTAAACGAAGAACACTTCCCCCTTGAATTACCGCTGTCCTTCGATCTTCATGAAGCAGGGAATTCGGAAAACCTACTACGTTATGGAGAGAATCCACACCAGAAAGCTGCCGTATATAAAGGGCGCACAGCAAAGGATAAAGCTGATCCATTCAGTCTACTCGATTGCAAAGTCCTCCAAGGAAAACAACTCTCCTTTAATAATCTGGGAGATACCTATGGTGCAATCGATACCCTGAGAGAATTTACAGAACCAGCATGCGTAGTGGTAAAACATGCCTCGCCTTGTGGTGTTTCTCTTGCTAAAGAACCATTGGAGGCCCTGAAAAAAGCCTTCATGGCCGATTCTCTGAGTGCTTTTGGGGGTATCGTCTCGCTCAATCGTCCGTGTGATGAAGCTATGGCAAGCTACCTAGCTCCCATTTTCTTTGAAGTATTGACAGCACCCTCATTTACAGATGCCGCAATGGCTATCCTGAAAAAAAAGAAGAACCTCAGGGTCCTTGAAACCGGTAAACTGCCTCTTCAGACCAACCATATCGTTGGGAGGTTCATAGGAAACGATCTTTTGCTCCAAGAAAAGGATTACGCTCCCATCTCAGCCTCAGATCTCAAGGTAGTGACCGATAGAGCCCCTTCCAAAAAAGAGGTGGAAAACATGCTCTTCGCTTGGAAGGTAGTAAAACATGTCAAATCCAATGCTATCGTAACCGCTGCAGATATGACGACGTGTGGAATAGGTGGAGGTCAGGTCTCTCGAGTAGATGCAACTAAAATTGCAATCATGAAAAGTGACACCACAAAGCCTATGGTCTTGGCTTCGGATGCCTTTTTCCCCTTTAGAGATAATATCGACGCCTTGGAATCGAGCGGTGTAACGGCAATTATCCAACCCGGCGGATCCATCCGGGACCAAGAGGTCATAGTGGCCTGCAATGAGTTGAATATCGCCATGGTGTTCACAGGGACCCGGAGCTTTCTACACGGCTGATGGGAATAACTTGAGCACAGCCTCTACAATAGCATGTGGAGAGGGAGGTAGCTGTAATTCCAGATTCTTATTGAACGGAGTCGGCAATTCCTTTCCACATACCCGGGCAACTGGAGCAATCAGGGAATCAAAACATGTCTGGTCCCCAACTATACTGGAAACGATCTCACCACCGAAACCTCCGAAGCCGGGAGCTTCGTGCACCACGACAACCCTTTTTGTCTTACAAACAGAGGCAAATATAGCCTCTGTATCCAATGGACGTAAAGATCTGAGATCGACTACCTCTACGCTTACCTCATCATCCTCAAGGATCGCAGCAGCATCAAGTGCAGTAAAGACTGTCTTACCGTAGGTGACTATGGTCACATCTGAACCCTGTCGTTTGACATCGGCCTTACCAATGGGAACAGTATATTCCCCTGCCGGTATCAGCCCCTCGGTCCCATAGAGTTTATGCTCCAAAAAGACTACTGGGTTATCATCTCTGACCGCAGTTTTAAGCAACCCCTTCGCATCTGCTGGAGTAGCGGGATAAACGACTTTGAGACCAGGGATATTGGTGAACATGTGTTCCAAGCTTTGAGTGTGCTGTGCCGCAGCGCCCGTACCAGAACCCATGGGAGTACGATACACCATTGGGATGGAGATCTGACCTGCTGTCATAAAATGCATTTTTGCTGCGTGATTGATCAAGGGATCAGATGCTAAGGTTGAGAAATCGCCATACATGATCTCCACGATAGGGCGCATTCCCATCATGGCTGCTCCAACAGCTACAGCAACCAAGCCCTCTTCCGATACCGGTGTCTCGATAACTTGCCGCTTCCCGAAACGCTCAATCAGCCCTGGTGTGACTTTGAAACAACCTCCATAACATCCTACATCCTCGCCCATGACGACAACTTGCTCATCACGAGCCATCTCCTCCATCATCGCTTCACGGATGGCTTCCCGGTAACTCAGTTTTTTCATCGTTGCCCTCCGTCCGAATATACGAAAGCTGAAGCTTCCTCAATAGAGAGTTCATTTCTTTGCTGGATAAGTTGCTCAGCAATCTGGTCGATAGCGTCCTGCTCGACCTTTTGCATCTGCTCATAGACATCAGCTGTCAGATGCCCTCTTTTGATCAGACGATCGGAAAAAAGCTTCAATGGATCGCGCTTGCTCCAAGCCTCTTCCTCTTCGCGAGTTCGGTAAAGGCGTTTGTCGTTCTTCGAGTGGCCGGAAAATCGATAGGTTCGGACTTCCAACAGAAAGGGACGTTTCTTTTTCCGTATGAAATTCGCAGCATCCTGTACAGCATGATAGACGATCTCCACATCATTGCCATCCACAGATTTTCCCTCTATACCATAGGAGGATCCACGCTGTGCAATACTGTCAACAGAGACCATCTCCTCGGCACATGAAGACATTCCATATAAGTTGTGCTCACAAAGGAACAGAACAGGAAGATCCCATATGGAAGCCATATTCATGGACTCATGGACAATACCACGATTACTTGCACCGTCACCGAAAAAAGCAACAACCAAGTTTTCGGAATCCATTCGTTTCAGTTGCAATGCCATCCCGGTCGCCAGTCCAACTCCACTGCCCACAACAGCAGAAGACCCTGCATTATGGTTATCGAGATCTATCAAATGCATGCTACCACCGAGTCCCTTCGCGAGACCACTCGAGAGACCAAAAAATTCGGCCAACATGGCTTCAATAGAGGCTCCTTTCGCCAAAGTATGCCCATGACAACGATGTGTTGTCATAATCCAATCTGCAGGGTCGAGTGCAGGAGAAACCCCAGCATGGACAGCCTCCTGTCCAATGGCCAAGTGAGTCGTCCCATGCATCTCATGGGAAGAAAATAAAGCCTCAATCTTCTGCTCGAATATACGGGAACGTATCATTAGGGATAAAAGGGCGAGTCCCCGTTCGCGATCAAATTCAACCGCCATGAAAGCCCCCTATTCGCCTTTTACTAAGATTTGATCGATATAACCGATATAGAGTCGGTGATAATCTTTTTTCGGGTAATGTTTGGCAATACCCGAATCAATAAAGTCCGAAGGAACAATATCTGTCCGGGAGGCTTTCGAACAACAGAAGACTAGGTTGGCTTGATCAAAGGTAATCAGCTCTTGGTCCCCAACTCCATCGAGGGTAACAGGAACTAAGCCGGTCTCGGCTGCTTTGTCTGTGTCCCTACCAGAGTGGGTTCCACAGAACTGGAGGGCTTTCTTGTACGCGGGAGGAAAAAACGAACAGGTAAATCCATTTGCCTGCTCCAAGAAACTATAGGTATAGCGGGAATCCCTAACAACAATCCCAAAGGCAGGCTTCGCCCACATAACGCCAAGGAAACCCCATCCGGCTGTCATGGTATTCCATGCCCCATCGCCCGAAGCAGCAGTAATCAAGAAGGTGTCCTTTTGTAAAGTGGTAAAAGGATTCAACTCCAAAGATGAGATATCAATCTGTTCAAACATTACATTCCTCCCAATTGCAAACATTGTCCGACTTTACCTCCTACCGGTCAGTGAGGAAGACAGGAGGCATGGAAGGAAGTCAAGACATAACCGGAATTTCAGTATATTAGTCATTCTGTGTTCAGTCAACATTGTATATAATCCAAGATATTGCCAACACGTATCTTGCTTTTGTCCTATGAGAGTGGTATACCATCGGCTAAAATGTGATTGCATAACACTCTTTCATGAGTAAAGGAAAATTCCCCATGACAAACCAATTCATCCACGATCTGAAACGAGAGTTCTCAGGTTATGGAAAAGATACCTTCATGAAGGACCTTCTTGCGGGTCTAACCGTTGCCGCTGTTGCACTACCTCTCGCCTTGGCATTCGGAGTAGGGTCCGGTGCCGATGCAGCCTCCGGTCTGGTGACAGCAATAATCGCAGGTTTGTTTATCGCTGGAATCGGTGGATCGTCCTTCCAGATCAGCGGACCTACCGGAGCGATGGCTGCGATACTCTTGCCACTATCGGTCCGTTATGGTGTAGAAGGAGTCCTAGCAGCGGGATTCCTTTCCGGGCTTGTTCTTTTGACTGCAGCATTGGCGAAAGCCGGAAGAATTGTATCTATAATCCCATCCCCTGTAATTACTGGATTTACTTCGGGTATAGCGATCCTAATCGCATTCGGACAACTGGACAATCTATTGGGAACTACCAGCCATGGAGAGACTCTAATACAAAAATTACTTTCGTATTCCCAAGGCACATTCAATGTCCAATGGCAACCGTTATTTTTTGGACTTCTGGTAATGGTCATTATGATAGTGTGGCCAAAAAAGTGGGCAAAACGAATCCCATCCTCTCTAGTTGGTATCGTAGTAGCTCTTCTCGTGAATATTCTTGGCTCCTTCACGGTTGCGGAGGTCGGAACTATTCCCCGCTCATTGATACTGGAGAATCGGTTCCATCTCGGGTTCCTCAATCGTGAAATCCTTGGGAGCATCATAGTTCCAGCCATAAGTATTGCCGCTTTGGGTATGATCGAGACGCTCCTTTGTGGCGCAGCGGGAGGGAAAATGCGCGGAGAACGGTTGCAAGCAGACCAAGAATTGCTTGCACAAGGTCTAGGGAATATCATTATTCCATTCTTTGGAGGAGTTCCTGCTACCGCTGCCATTGCACGTACGAGTGTAGGAATCAAATCCGGAGGCAGAACCCGGATTACCAGTATCATTCATGCAACCACCTTGATTGCCTCGATGTTCCTTCTTGGCCCAATGATGTCTCGAATACCCCTATCGGCACTGGCAGGGATTCTCATCATGACAGCATGGAGGATGAATGAATGGGATGGTATAAAAAAGTTTTTTAAAAAGAAATATAAAACATCAATCGCACAATTTTTGGTCACCATGGCCGCAACGGTTATCTTTGACCTCACCATAGCGATACTTCTTGGCATTGGACTTTCCACCATTCTGTTTGTAATCAGAAGCTCATATCTGGAGATATCTGTTGCTAATATCGATGAGAGGCATGAACGAGGCAGAAATATTTCGGATGAATTGACCCATGTGAAATTGATGTATGTGACTGGACAATTGTTCTTTGGTTCACAAGACAGGCTCGTCTCGGCACTTGAAGAGTTGGATCAGGCAAGCACCATAATACTATCCATACGAGGAGTCCCAAGCATCGACCATAGTGCGATGCTTGCACTTGAGGAGGTACATAAGACTTTGGAAGACAGGAATGTCAAACTCCTGTTCTGCGGAATGCAGAGCCAAGTGTACAAACAGTTCATCAGGGCTGGATTTGACAAAATTGTGGGAAAAGATTCAATTTTCAACAATGCGGTTGAAGCGATAGATTCTTTGGATATAGAGAATTGACCGAATAGGCATTACATTTTACGGTCTTGACACCGCTCTAGTTTTCTTGTTATGCCATAGGCGAATCGATTTGAAAAAGTCATAAGGAGCGACCATGACATCTATCGCGATTCCTGCCCTTACCAAGGACTTGGTCCGTGTCTTGATTGACGCTGACACCATCCAACGACGCGTTGACGAGCTAGCCTACCAAATCAACAAGGAATATGAAGGAATAGAGGAGAGCCTGATACTCGTAGGAGTACTCAAAGGCTCTTTCATTTTTCTAGCCGATTTGTGCCGTAAGCTGAAAATTCCACATGTCGTGGATTTCATCTCTCTCTCCAGCTATGGAGCCTCTTCCCAGTCGACAGGAAATGTCCGCTTGATCATGGATACCAGGGAAAATCTCCAAGGCCGCCATGTAATGATTGTCGAAGATATCCTAGACAGTGGATTCACACTCGATTATCTTTGTAGGAATTTCAAAGCCCGCGATCCCGACTCCCTAAAGACGGTGGTGCTGTTGGATAAACCCGATAGACGAAAAGTGAATGTAGAACTCGACTATGTCGGATTCGAAATTCCCGACGTATGGGTCGTAGGCTATGGATTGGATTATGCGGAACGCTACCGCACCCTCCCCTATATCGCAGAAATGGTGCCTGTCACCGATTAACGATAAAAAGGAAATTACATGGACAACAAGTATTATGTAGGGTACGCGACGATTCACAAATTAGTGAAGTCGCTTGCGAACCGTCTCACTGAATCCGGATTCGATCCCGATGTGATCGTGGCAATCGGATCGGGTGGATTTATCCCTGCCCGTATCGTCAAAACCTATATCAATCGACCGATATATGCGGTGGGAATATCGTACTATGGTATAGACCAGACCCATAGTAGCCATCCCCAAAAAATCCAGTGGATCGATGAGACTCAGCAACAATTGCGTGGAAAGAAGGTCCTATTAATCGATGAGGTTGACGATACACGGGCTACGCTCAGTTATTGTATTGAGGAGCTTTTGAAAAACGATCCTGAAGAGATCGCAGTTTTAGTCTTACATAACAAGAACAAAACAAAAGATGCCCAATTCCCTACAGCAATCAAACGGTATTTCGCAGGAGAAGAAATCGAAGACCTTTGGATTAAGTACCCTTGGGATGCGATCGATATCGACGAACATGAGGTTTGCGAGCAGACGATGCTTGCGAACAACCAGAAAGAAACTAAGGAGTGTAATGCATGAGTGTAACAGCTATAGTCGGAGCCCAGTGGGGCGATGAAGGAAAAGGACGAGTAGTAGATTACTTGGCACAAAAAGCCGAAGTAGTCATCAGGTTCCAAGGCGGGGACAATGCAGGACACACAGTTATTAATGACAAAGGTAAATTTGCCTTGCATATCATTCCTTCTGGAATATTCAATTCAGAGACAATCTGTATTGTCGGAGCAGGTACGGTCGTAAATTTCGATACCATGGAGACAGAACTCAAGTCGATAGCGCAAGCAGGAGTAGATGGGAAGAATCTCTTCATCGATCGCAGGGCTCATTTGATCCTCCCCTTCCACTGCCTCCTCGATGGTGCAGAAGAGGCAAGCAAGAAAAGTGGTTGGGCAGTAGGAACGACAAAACGAGGTGTCGGTCCCTGTTATAGCGATAAGGCAGCCCGAGTCGGAATCCGAGCTTCGGATATCTTGGATACCGATCGACTTCGCACTAGGCTTGAAATGATGCTTCCTCAGAAGAATCGTCAGCTTTCCTACTATGGATTACCAGAAGTCGATATCGACGAGCTGATGGAGCATATAGCGAAGTGGAGAGAAAAATTCGGTAATCAGATTATCGATACCATGCCTATCGTAAAGAAAGCTGTGATCGAGAAAAAAGAGGTTCTACTGGAAGGCCAGCTAGGTATCATGAGAGACCTCGACTGGGGCATCTATCCATACACCACAAGCAGTAACCCTACAGCTGGAGGAGCTTGTAGTGGAGCAGGTTTGTCTCCGCGTCATATAGATGAGATCATAGGTGTCGTAAAAGCCTATTCCACATCAGTTGGTGGTGGTCCATTCCCAACCGAGCTATTCGATGCAGACGGAGAAAAACTCCGCGCTGTCGGTGGAGAGTTTGGAGCCACAACAGGTCGTCCCCGACGTTGTGGATGGTTCGATGCTGTAGCTGCTTCATTTTCCTGTTGGGTCAATGGATTCACCAGTATTGCTGTGACAAAGTTGGATGTACTCGATACATTCGAAACCATTAAGATTTGTACTGGGTACATGATTGATGGTGTATTGGTAACCGATCTACCCGACACAGCTGGACAAGAAAAAGCCGAACCGGTCTATGAAGAAGTTGAAGGTTGGATGTGCAGTACCACTGAAGCCCGTACATGGGAGGACCTTCCCGCAAAGGCTCAAAGCTTCGTGAATAGAATCGCCGAACTGACGGGTGCACCAATGAAGTTCATCAGTGTTGGACCTGAACGGGACCAGATAATCATCTTATAGGAACTAGGAGCATATGGATCAGACTTTCGGCCATGAGACCTATATATCTCCCTTCACTTGGCGTTACGGTAGCGAGTCGATGCGAAAGATATGGTCGGAACATCATAAACGTACGATGCTCCGTCACATCTGGGTCGCTTTGGCAAAGGCACAACAGACGGTAGGTCTGGTTAGTGCTGAGCAAGTAGCCGATTTGGAAGCCCACAAGGAAGATATCGATATTGCACGGGCAACTGAGATTGAACGAGAAATCCATCATGACCTTATGGCTGAAATTAAAACCTATGCAGAACAATGTTCGGTAGGTGGGAGCATCATCCATTTAGGTGCAACAAGCATGGATATCCTAGATAATATGGATGTGCTTCGGCAGCGCCAAGCCCTTAGATTGATTATTGAATCGGTCAAGCGACTATTGCACCATTTTGCTGAAAGGATCGTACAGACTCTTGATAAGCCTTGTATGGCCTTCACCCATATACAACCAGCAGAACCGACAACCGTCGGCTATCGATTGGCCCAAACAGCTCAAGACCTGCTCGATGACTTGCAAGAGCTGGAACGGGTCCACGACTGCCTAAAGGGTAAAGGTCTAAAGGGAGCTGTTGGCACAAGCGCATCCTACAAAGCATTATTGGAAGGAACAGGATTGTCACCAGCAGATCTGGAAAGTTTAGTCATGGATGATATCGGCCTAACCGCCTTCGATGCAGCAACGCAAGTGTATACCCGTAAACAGGACTGGCGATTGGGTGTAGCCCTAGCAGGAACATGTGCCACTATGGCCAAATTTGCTTTCGATTTCCGGTTATTACAGAGTCCTCCTATCGGTGAGTGGAATGAACCGTTCGGAGCTAAACAGGTCGGCTCATCTGCCATGCCCTTCAAACGAAATCCCATCAACTCAGAAAAGATCGACTCACTATGCCGATTGGTCGCCCCCCAGGTAGATGTCCTTTGGCATAATGCCGCTGAAACCCTCTTGGAACGGACTTTGGACGACTCGGCGAATCGTCGACTGGTGATACCACAGTTGTTTCTTGCCACCGATGAGATACTTTCGACTGCAGAGAAATTAGTCAAAGGCGCTGTATTCAATGATAAGGGAATTGAAAACAATATTCTTCGTTATGGTCTATTCGCAGCTAGTGAGAGACTGTTGATGGAATTGGGGAGACGAGGAGCGAACCGGCAAGAAATGCATGAAGTCATAAGGGAACATTCTCTCAAAGCATGGCCTCTGGTCCAACAAGGTGCTGAGAATCCAATGTCTGCTACACTGGCTGCCGATTCGCGCATTACCACGTTCATACCAAAAGAAGAGATAATTTCGTTACTAGATGCATCAGAATATGTTGGAGATGCACCAGAACGAGCTAAAAGAATCGTCGATCGTATCCAGTCAGCACTTCGTTAGAAAATGAAAGATAGGCCACCACGGATCACTGCATAGTAGATAACCATACGGGGAAAGCGAGAAAGTGTGGCAAGAATCAGCAGATGCGGATTCACATGTACCATTCCCGCTATCCAACATACCGTAGAGAATGGAATAGGGGTCAATCCAGCCAGGACCACTGCCCAAATTCCATAGCGGTTCACCAATCGTTCCCCATCCACCGAAAAGCGGGATGTGAACATTTTGACTATACGTAGATGTCCAAGAAGTCTTCCTATCCAGTAACCACCTATTCCGCCAACCGAAGATGCAATCGACATGGTGAGCAAAAGAGGAACCGCTGGCCACTCCATTACGAATGGGAAAAGTATATCGACACTCATAGGAACAATGAACATATCTGTGAGGAAGGTAAAGATGGCAACCCCGACTAGGCCAAGATGCTCAACTACCCAGAGACCTATTGAATGGTACTGATCCTTCACAAAGTAGAGTGCGATAACATACACCAATAGGAAAAATCCCATGAAGGCAAAGGTCTTTCCGACCA
The DNA here is from genome assembly GCF_049310885.1 of Pleomorphochaeta sp. DL1XJH-081. Lineage (NCBI taxonomy): Bacteria > Pseudomonadati > Spirochaetota > Spirochaetia > Spirochaetales > Sphaerochaetaceae > Pleomorphochaeta > Pleomorphochaeta sp. DL1XJH-081. Next base: position 282,477 of record NZ_JBMDYO010000003.1, on the reverse strand, counting down.
ACTGGTGCCAATTGAGTTCACCAGAGTCATGGAAAATTGAGTCATTGAAAAAATGGGCGCGAAGACTCTTGGACTCCTTAGAGCGCTTTGACATCCATATACCCTCTGAAAAGAGACATTACTTGATCGAGAAATCTGGTTTTGCCTTGAGGCAGATGCCCAACACCTTGCCATAATGGCGGCTTTCCGCCTCCCTTACCATCGATAAGAGGGAGCGCATCTTTGCGGATTGACTGAAATAGATCGCTTTCAGATCCAAAGCCCTTAACCGCAACCATCCAAGCCAACTTTCCGTCAGTACGCTCACGAACAACACACAAAAGTATTTCAGAAATAGATAAGAGTGTTTCCGGCAAGTTTTTAAATTCCTCCTCTTCCCAATCGGTAATATCCAAGGAGATTAAAGGAATTCCGTTAAGTTTTAGTGCTGGTTTTAGGTATTGTGAGAACTTCAGACTTGTAAAGCGCGAGGACAATTGCCGAACTTGGTATCTGACATCCGAAAGCTGATTCTGTAATGACGAAATACCCGTGACTATCTCCTCGGCAGGTAATGAAAGGAGAGTACCAGCCTCTTCGATAATCTTGAGGTTTCTTCTCATCATGTCGATTGAGCGTTTCCCAGCAACCCAATATGTCTTTATCCTTCCCCTGATTTTCTCCGTACGAAGAAATCCGATATAGAGTAATTCAGAAGTATCTCGCACATGGACACCACCACAAGCGATCGTATCGGCATCACCAATCTGGACAATTCTTACATTGCCATCAACCTTGACCGGACGCCGTAGTCCTAGTTTCATGGAATCTTCCTGTGTAACTTCGAAGGTAGATACGGGAACATTCTTACGAATTTCAGCGTTTACAGCATCTTCGATCATCTCAGCATCCTCGGTTGAAAATGATGGCGTATCGATTTCAATGCTCAGATCATCATGTCCTAAATGAACTGAAAGGGTTCCTACCTGCAACAGAGTATAAAGCAGTCCAGAAAGGAGATGTTGAGCTGTATGTTGCTGCATATAGTCATAGCGATGTGCCCAATCAATACGGATCGTTACCGTATCCCCTGGAGTGAAATCATGTTCTTGACCAAGTATATGGAGAATTTGTCCAGATTCATCCTGAATGGTATCGACAATAGGAATGGAATTGAGAGTCCCCCTATCGCCAGGCTGTCCTCCGCCCTCAGGATAGCAGATAGTCTGATCGAGAATGGCAGCTACTCTTCCCTTGTAAGGACCGAGAGATATGATTGTCGCCTGCAAGGTCTGGGCATACGGTTCAATGTAGTAGTGGGTTTTTGTCTTATGCATACAAAAAAGACTAGCGTTTTTTTCACCCAACGTCCATATCGTCATCCGAGCCAAGCCATGATTTCGCAATCGGAAGATGGATTTTGAACTTCATGGCTAGAAGCCGTATGGCTGTCACTGTACAGGCTGTGAGAGTGATAATGAGAGCAAAAGGTAACGAGGTTCCACTGAGAATGAGAAAGACTCCTCCCCCTATCAGACTGGCAGTAGCATAGAAATCCGAGGTGAGTACCACAGGAATCTCCCTCACCATCACATCGCGGATAACTCCACCTGCAACAGCGGAGAATACTCCCGAGAGGATGATCCCAATCGGCCCAACGCCATAAAGCATGCCCTTCGCGGCACCCAGGGCGGTAAAAACACCCAAGCCGATAGCATCTCCCAAAGCCACTAGACGCCACCGTCCTACAACTTGTGGGGCAAGGAAAAATACTACTGCACCAATTGCTATCGATACGAGAAGGTAACTCTCATGCTCATACGCAGCAACAGGAGTAGCTCCGAGAAGCAGATCCCGAAAAATTCCTCCACCAACTCCGACGGTGCACGCCAAAACGACCACACCAAGGAAGTCTAGGCGATGCCTGACGCCACGCACGGCTCCAGTGATCGCGAATACGATCGTTCCAAAAATGTCGAATGCAAACAATAGTGTCGAATCCATGTCGAGAGCATAGCACGGAGAAAACCCTTGTCCAAGCGGCTCCTTACCGCTATCTTACACATGTAAGGAGTCAAAACTATGTCACTACTCAAATCGGCTTGGGAAATCGCACTAGAGAAAACCGAAGGCATCGAAGCCGACCCGGAAAAGATCAGAAAAGACAATCTCATTGGTGAGGGAAGACGATTGGCGGGAACCTATCTGACTGACATTGAAGCGGACGGAAAATCGTTTGAAAAAGGATTCAAATCGGTCAAAGCCGAGGACAAACCTTTAGTGAGACAGGGCATCGCTTCGACTGTACTACTTAATGTGGCATTACCCCAGAGCCCCGATTTCACCGAACGATTAGAGAAGATGCACCATATCGTAGAGATTATCGATGGTCCAGAAAGTGATACTGCGGGTCTTATCGGACAGATAGGACAGTTCATGGGGAAGTATTTCGAAGCCCGCGAGTCATTGTTGGAAAGAGCACATCAACAATACAAACCCATGTATGAACAGAAACGGGAACAAATGATGCAAAAGTATGGAAAAGCTCCCAGCATGTCCATGGACCAGGATCCCGAATTTGTACAGATGCTACAGAGGAATTACACACAGTTATCGAACCAGTACCAAGAAGTCTTGGATCAAGCAAAGGACCAATTGAAGCAGGTTTGGGGGATCGAAGATTAGAAAACTGCCCGCCAAGAATTCTCCTTGCGGGCAGTAGGGATACTGGTATAACGAGAAATTACTCCCAGTAGTGTGCCATCCGTTCTGCTAATGATTTCTGGTACCCCTCCCAATCGGTAATCGGGTGTAATGCTATACCCTCTTCACATGCAGCTTTCGCTACGGCTACAGCTTCCCATTCGATCACCCTAGGGTCAAATGGCTTGGGAACAATATAATTCCGTCCAAATGTAAAGTCCTTGCCTCCATAAGCTTTCCTTACCACCTCGGGAACCGGTTCCTTCGCAAGAGCAGCTAGAGCCTTTGCTGCTGCCATTTTCATCCCTTCAGAGATAGAGGAGGCGCGTACATCCAGAGCTCCTCTAAAAATGAACGGGAACCCCAAAACGTTATTGATCTGGTTCGGATAGTCACTTCTTCCTGTTGCCATGATTACATCACTACGGGTAGCGACTGCAACTTCATAAGGTATTTCCGGATTCGGGTTACTCATGGCAAACACAATGGGATCCTTCGCCATGGAGTTGAGCATTTCGGGAGTAACACAATCCGCCACAGATAATCCCATGAAAACATCTGCATCCCTTATCGCTTCTTCGAGGGTCCTCATATCGGTATCAATCGCAAATTCACGCTTCTCTTTTGTCATACCGGCAGTACGACCTTTATAGATGACGCCTTTGCTATCCAACATTACGATATGGGAAGGATCGACTCCCGCGGCAACGAACATCTTTGCACAGGAAATTCCTGCAGCTCCAGCCCCATTAACTACAACTTTAATATCAGAGAGTCTCTTCCCGACAATCTCCGTTGCATTGAGTAACCCTGCAGTCGAAATAATGGCTGTCCCATGCTGGTCATCGTGGAATATTGGGATATCACACTGTTCTATGAGAGCCTGTTCTATCTCAAAACACTCCGGCCCTTTAATATCCTCGAGATTTACTCCTCCGAAGGTAGGCTCCATCGCCTTTACCATTTCGATGATTTTCTTGGGATCCTTAACATCGAGCTCGATATCGAAGACATCGATATCCGCGAAGCGTTTGAACAAGACTCCCTTCCCTTCCATGACCGGTTTTGAGGCTAATGGGCCACGGTCACCGAGTCCAAGAATTGCCGTGCCATTGGAAATGACAGCGACAAGGTTACCCTTGGATGTATATTTATAGGCATCCTCAGGATTCGCTTCGATCTCCAATACCGGTTTTGCCACTCCTGGGGTGTAGGCGAGAGATAGCTCATCTGCGGTCTGGCATGGCTTTGTCGGAACTACTGAGACCTTTCCCGGAACACCGCCCATAGAGTGGTACTTCAACGCTTTTTCTTTCAATTCATCCATACTTGTATCCCTTGATCCTTTCTCTTTATTTTTCGAAGTCGAAGTGGTAGTCGAGCTTGAATGTATCACGCATCTCGACCATCGCCTTCTGCAAGCTTGGTGGAACAGGACAGCCATGTTCCTTCCTATATTGCCAGGCTTCGTATTCCTTCTCTCCTGCGGTGTAGATACGATCTTCTCCGGGTGCCTTCTTGGAGCTGCGAATCTGTCGACAAATCGTACCGGCAACTTTCTTGAATACTTCCAAGCCCATAAAGCGTTCTGGGTCGATAGCAATGAAGAAGTGACCTAGAGGATATGGAATTGGTTTGTGATCGGCATCAAAACCGTTCAACTCCTTCATAAATGAGCCGTCTTGGAGTGCTGCAGAGAGGATTTCTACCACCATCGAGTAACCGAAGCCTTTATAGCCTCCGGTCTCTTCTCCAATTCCTCCGAGCGGGGTGAGGGCTGCCTTGCCTGTGGTGAGATCCTTAAGAACCTGATCAGTATCCGTACGAGTCTTTCCATCTAGCCCGATTACCCAACCTGGAGGTAACTCTTTACCAGCTCTTCCATACACTTCAATCTTTCCTCGCTGGGTTACGCTCGTAGCACAATCGAGAACGAAGGGAAATACTTCATCGGTCGGAATCCCAAATGTCATTGGGTTTGTGCCCATCATATTCTCAACACCAAACGTAGGTGCTATGGAGGGACGGGCGTTGGTTCCCGTAATTCCAATCATTCCTGCTTCTATAGCCATAGTTGCATAATAGCCGGCAATTCCGTAGTGGTTGCTGTTTCGTACTGCGACCATACCCATGCCATACTTCTTCGCCTTTTGAATAGCCATCTCCATGGCTTTCTTACCTACTACATGTCCCATACCGTTATGACCGTCGAGCACAGCTGTGGTCAAATCGTCCTTCAGTACTTCAATCTCGGTTATGGGATTCATGATTCCAATCGCGATACGATCAATATAGATAGGCTTCAGTCTTCCAATTCCGTGTGAATCTATCCCCCGCTTGTCAGATTCGATCAGGACATCCCCTATGACCTTCGCATCGTCTGCTGGGATTCCACTTGCTTTCAGGGTATCGACCATAAATGATTCCAAAATAGAGAAATCGACCCATACGCAATCCTTGTAGGCATCTTCATACGCCATTGAGCACCTCCATTCACTTTTCAGCAGGCTACGCCTGCGATAATCAACTCAATCTTCTTCTCTTCCAATTCCTGTCGGGAGAGGAGAATTCCACCTTGCCTATCAGTAATCAGGACATCTACCTCTTTTGCGTCGACAGTCCCAAAATTAGACAACACGCCAACTTTATTATTCGTTGCTACCACAATCACCTTTCCAACTGTTCTCTCTATCATTAAACGGGTAGTCTCAGCCTCCTCGATGACAGGAGTCGTCAAACCGGCTGAAAGACTGAACCCATCTACACCGATAATCGATTTATTCGCATATATCTGGTTTAGAATGGGTTGTGAGAGACCTCCGGATACAGAGTGTGAACGGGTCCTGTACACCCCTCCCACGAAGATGAGTCTGAAAAGTGCATCTTCATTTGCCACCCATGCCGCATCCATATTGTTGGTTACAATGGTAATGCGATGGTTACGCAGGGCTTTGATTACCTCGTAAGTCGTCGATCCACTATTGATGAAAACGGTATCTCCCTCTTCAATCAATGCTGCTGCGGCTTCTCCGATCAACTGTTTCTCTTGGGTAAATTCGAGGGCTTTCTGTGTATAGGCAGGTTCGACCGGTAGACTTCTCCGTAGGGTAGCTCCTCCATGTGTCCGCTCTACCAATCCCTCATTCGCCAAATGATCCAAGTCCCGTCGGATGGTCAAGACACTCACTCCAAAACGCTCGCTTAGATCTTGGACTTGCACGACACCGTCTTGGGTTATGAGATTGAGAATCTGGCGCTGCCTATCTGCAGGTATCATGACCTATCCTTTTCTTCACACTGTTATGAACTTTTTTGAATTGTAATGAACGTTTTGGCTTCTGTCAATGAATTATTGTGTATTCAATCAAACAAAATAGTTCATAAATATTGTATTGGCAAATCACATGACAGGGTTGCAAATCGCCTTGTTTTCTGGTATCTTCCCAAATGCAATGGTGCCGTACCCAAGTGGTAAGGGACAGGTCTGCAAAACCTCTATGCACCGGTTCGAATCCGGTCGGCACCTGATAACGGGGACATCCTAGCGATGTCCCCGTTCCTTATTCGGTGGAATCCTCTTTCCCCAAGACTTTTCTGTATATACAGTAAAGCCCTCCATCTGACTGGAGGACTTTGCACAATTCTTCCTATGTACTGATTATTCGGGAATGACCTTATTCTCCATCAGTTTAAGGAAATGGAAGGTTGAATCGCTTTCGATGAATGCCCACGACTTCCCTCGTTTGAGAACCAAGCCTTCTACAACTTGCTCAACCGACTGAATTCCAGCACCCATCTTCGCATTCTCGTAACTTGTGAACGCGGTACCATACCGTTGTACCCGAGTCTCTCCCGGTGGTAACAATACCGTAGTAGGAGAACCGAGAACTTCTGGTTCCGTCACCGACTTGCCCAATCCATTCGCAAAATTACCGATAGAATTCTCAACCCCCAAGCAGAAGGTCTGATCGGTACCTCCATCGTAGAGAGCCCAAGGAGCAAATGGTCTACCGCCATACTGCATCCAGAGATTATTAAACCGTAATGGTACTTCATTGGCTTCCAATGCAGCGGGACCTGGAAAGAAGGAGAAATACACCATCTTGAGTCGAGGGTTTATCACACTACTCCATCCAAGACGCGTACTGTCGGGAATCTTTCCTGTGATAAAATCGGTGTAGCCGACCATTCCGGGAACTTCTGATACATCACAAACTCCCTCCTTCCTGAGAGGAGCTTTCGTGAGATCGTCAAACTCCTTCCCAAAAGCTAAGCGTCCCGTATCATCGAACTCCGTGTGTCGAGCTGCTGTACAGAAACGATCTGCACTGAGATTGACTACACATCCCGACTCCAAAAACGGAGAACCTACCGTATTGTGCCAAGCGGCATTCGCGACCAATGGAGCATGTCCCGTATTTTTCACCGTGACACTACTATAGAGGACCGGGTGACCTGGTAAGACCATATCAATCTTCCAAGCCTCAAATGGATAAGCGGAATCGGGTCCTACCATGGTAGACAAGAGCCAATTCGCACCGATTTCGGCATCAGTACCATATTTTACGACTGTCCACAGGCCGTTGGCAGTCCAGCCGTGGGCTTCATGATAGACATCATCGACACGGTGGTCAGGACCAAAATTTGGGAAACAGAAAAAATTCCCTCCCAATAGGTAGAGAAGGCTACTATTTTTCCAGTAGTCGCGGTTCTTATCCATAGCGACGGTCTCTTCACGACCTCGGAAATAGTAGAGCGGATGCGCATTGACCCTACCCCCGGAAGCGCTGATATTGCTCATTTCCAATACCATACCACCACGATCTTCTAAAACCGTACGCAAAGAGTCGTTGGAGAGCATGGTAGCTTGTCTGCCCTCCCACAATTGTAACCTTCTTACGTCCATAGGACCTCCCCCTAATGACAAACGCCCAGATATCCGACAAAAATTACCCTTTCAAGGGTGATAAATCGGTCGGAGCAGGCTATACTGTACAGCATCATGATAGTACCATGGAAAAACGGCATCCACAACTCTCAGTCTTCAGGAGATTGCGATGATACATGAAAAAAATCTGGTATTCACCCTCCACACTGCTTGGACAACCTATATTTTCAGGGTCAATGAGACCAACCACCTTGAACAACTCTACTACGGAAGAAGAATCGGTACCACAGACCATATGGAACCGCTGTACGATAAACATACGATCTCGGTAGGAAATTCCGTTTCGTACGATGAAGAACATCCATCACTTACCTTGGACAACATCTGCCTCGAATATTCCAGTTATGGGAAGGGAGATTTTAGGGAACCACCGATTCTCTTCAGCCGCCAAAACGGTGACAGGATTGCTGATTTCCATTATAAGGAACACCGAATCATCAAAGGGAAGCCTCGATCATTCTCCGGTCTACCCGAGTCCTATGGAGATAAAAACCAATGCATGACTCTAATTGTGGTGTTGAAGGAACGAGTATCGGCACTTCGCCTTGAACTAAGCTACACAACATTCGACCAAGCCAATGTAATCGTGAGAAAGGCTTCATTAACGAACGATATGGGGGAAACAATTATCCTGCAGCGGTTTTCCAGTCTTCAACTGGATCTCCCTACAAGTGACTATTCCCTAGTTACATTCGACGGAGCATGGGCACGAGAGCGCTATAGAACAGCACAACGTTTACGAAGCGGAATCCATGTGAATGATTCAAAGACGGGAGTCAGTTCCTCCCGTCACAATCCCTGTCTATTTCTGACTACGAACGAGGACAATGACAACCAGGGCGACTGCTATGGATGCAATCTTATCTATAGTGGAGACCATGCACAACATATTGAGACTACACCCTATGGAAAAGTCCGTTTGCTCACAGGATTGAATCCTGCCACATTCAGTTGGCAATTGCATCCCGGGGAAAAATTCCATACACCGGAAGCTATACTTACCTTCTCTCACGAAGGATTGAACGGAACCAGCCGAAACTTCCACCGTTTTATCAATAGCCATATTGTACGAGGAAGTTGGAAATATCATCAGCGTCCTATCGTGGTAAACAATTGGGAGGCAACCTATTTCAATTTTTCTGAGCATGCCCTACTCAAATTAGCAAGAAAAGCAGCCGACCTAGGTGCGGAACTGTTCGTTTTAGATGATGGGTGGTTTGGCAGTCGAGAAGATGATACAACCAGCTTGGGAGATTGGACAGTCAATACGAAGAAACTACCCGATGGATTGGCAAGCCTTTCCAAGAAAATCCATGGAATGGGTTTGTTGTTCGGATTGTGGTGTGAACCTGAGATGGTAAGCCGCAAGAGCCAACTTTATCGTGAACATCCCGAATGGTTGGTATCGGTACCTGGGCGAAATCCTTCTCCAGGCAGGAACCAATACCTGCTCGACCTTACCCGGGAAGATGTCCGTGACTATCTATTTGAATCCCTTTCAAATATCTGGAAATTGGCGAATGTCGATTATGTGAAATGGGATATGAATCGTATGTTCAGCGATATGTATAGCAATAGCGAAAAGTTTCAACAGGAGGAGTTTAATCATCGATACATGCTGGGGCTCTATTCGCTTCTCCAGCGTTTTGTCGAAGCTTTCCCACAATTACTTTTCGAATCATGCGCATCAGGGGGAAACCGATTCGATTTGGGTATGCTCTGCTACATGCCCCAAACATGGACAAGTGACAACACTGATGCGCTATCTCGCGTGTATATCCAAGAAGGAACCTCCTATGGATACCCGCTCTCCTCTATGGGTGCTCATGTTTCGGAATCTCCGAACCACCAGACCTTAAGAGTCTCAAATCTGGAATCACGATTCAATGTAGCGGCGTTCGGACTTCTCGGCTATGAGATGGATCTATCACAACTGTCTACACAAGAGAATGAAGTGATAAGGAATCAGATTGCCTTCTATAAAGTCCACCGTTCCTTGTTACAATATGGGGAGTTCTTTCGATTCAAGACTATCGCAGACAACAACCAAGCCATTTGGGTCGTATCTGCTCCTGACCGGACAGAAATGCTTGCCCTATTCTTCCAGACGCTGAATATTCCAAATCCTCCAACTGACATCCTACGGATTCCGATAGCCGATCCAGATTTGACCTACGCAGTGACACCGAGAAGGGAGCGTATCGATCTAAAGTCATTCGGAACATTGGTGAATATGGTTAGTCCCATCAGAATAAAGAACGATGGCAACTTGCAACGATTGGTTGACGAAACGGTACATCTGGAGAACGAATTGGAATACTACATCGTAAATGGTGATGTACTGGCTTACCGTGGCATCGTTCTCAACCAGCAGTTTGGAGGCACGGGCTATGACAAGGAGACTCGCGTTCTTGGTGACTTCGGTTCTAGGATTTATCATCTGAAAGCACTTAAAGGGTAATGCGTCACTTGCATCGTGGGAACGTCGTCGCTATAGTATCGGTATGCACACAACCGACTGCCATGTGGTAATTATTCCCCAAGGCCCCCAACGTCAACCATACGACCTGCAATCGTTATTGGACTGCATTGTCATCCGGGAACAGGTATTCATTTCTGAACAACACGTACCCATAGAAATCGAGCAAGATGGAAAAGACAGTGAATGCGGCCACATACTGCTCTGGACAGAGGGTATACCGGTAGGGACCCTACGTTTCAGAGAGACCGAAGAGGGTATCAAACTGGAAAGGATCGCTATCCTTAAGGAGTATCGGGGACGGCACTTGGGAAAGTTGTTGATCAGAGAAGGGATACGAGCTGTCAGGATGAACAATCTGGAGGGAAAGATCTACATCCATGCCCAACAGCACGCGTCATCGTTCTATGCCTCGGTCGGATTCGAAGAGAGTGGAGAGCAGACGGTAGAGGCAAACATCCCTCACACAACCATGCATATTTCCTACGATCAGGAGTGTCGGCTCCTAGACACCGACCCTCATTGCTTCCATTAGATCATAATAACTCGAAGACAACCGAAACACTACTGGTGATGGCAAGTTCACCAGTTGGAACATCGGCAACCGCCATACTCTCCATCATAGGAGCTGAAGCCGCCTTAACCATGGTATTTCGCGCTACTCCTTGATAGTCAGAAGTCGAATAATCGGAAACCGTAATTGGTTCTCCCAAGGTCATTCCAGCTGCCACAGCGTACTCTGAAGCCTTCTGCATTGCCTTTTCCATGGCTAATTTCCTGCTCTCAGCATACTCTGAAGAGGTGTCTTCTTTGCTAAAGTTTATAGAACTCATGGAAATATTGGTAACACTCCCCAATTCATCAATCAACTCAGGAAGAAGATTCGTATCGCTCCCAATGCCCCTGACGGTAACATGGATTGTCTGCCGTACTCGTTGCCCAACCAAAATCTGTTCATTCTCTTTCCACCGGTATTCGGGGAAAAACTCCAATGCTCTAGTCACTAGGTCCTTGTCTTCGACCCCTACTTCCCTGATCATCGCCAACAGCTCACCAATTTTCCGATTGGTTTCAAGCTGAGCATCACGAGTAGTCTCGGCTAGCTCGGAGACTGTTATAGAGAAGGATGCGATATCGGGGGCAACCGTCACCTTACCCACCCCCTGTACCGAGATGGTCCTGCTCCTTTCAATTAGAGAGGTCGTTTCACAACTGCTTAGCAGCATAATGAGAATGAGGGCAATGGGGATAAAAACATATTTTTTCATAGTATTCTCCTAGTCGAGTAGTTCGGGACGATTCTTAGCATAACGCCAGAAATACGCTTGTGCGATCATCATGATCCCATTGTCATATGGACCGGTTCCCATTGATTCGAGAACAGTATTGACTGGGATGGTGAGAATATCGAGCTGTTCGTGGGTATCGAGCACCTGCTCGCCGACGTATCGGATCCCCTCAACAAAGTAAAACCAGACACGATTGTTCATAAATGCTGGATTGGGAGAGATCGAGCCCAGAAAAATCACGTCTTCGATAGGCTCAAAGCCCGTTTCTTCCCGCAACTCGCGCAAGGCTGCGACCTTGGGATCTTCCCCAGGATCAACGGTGCCTGCGGGAAATTCGATAGTCACAGAGTCACTGCCATGCCGATATTGTCTTACCATGACGAAATGCGGTACCCCTTGATCATCTCTGAACCACGGGATGATTGTTGCCCATTTGGGGGCATTAATCTCGATGAATGAACCGACCCGACCATCGGTTGAGGCTCTCTGCACACTTGATACATCGAAGATTGGACCAGCGAAAACTTTCTTTCGCGCAATGGTCTTCCACGTTAAACGGATATCATCTTCCAAAATCCAGTTCTCCTATTTTGTTGGGTTACTACATTGGATACTCTCTACTTGTATCTTGGCTATTTTGGCAATCGAATCATACACCTGATCGGGATTCCCCTTACCATCCATTGTATGAACAGCCATGGGGACCGATCCGAGGAAGGGAACATCAACCTTACGGGCGATCTCGTTTCCACCACCAGAGCCGAACACTCGTAACTCATGGTGGCAATGCGGACATACCAACTCACTCATATTCTCAACAAGTCCAAGGATAGCTATGTGCATCTTACGACAGAAAGTTACACTACGCACAGCGTCCAGTATCGCGACTTCTTGCGCTGTTGTAACGATTATAGCTCCAGTGAGCTCGAGAATGCTTTTACAGACAGTCAATTGCTCGTCACCGGAGCCGGGGGGAGAGTCTATAAACAAATAGTCGAGTGGCCCCCATGATACTCTTGCCAAGAGATCGTTAATTACCATGCTCTTCATCGGACCTCTCCAGATGACCGCATCGCTTTGGTCCTCCATGGCAGAATCGACACCCGCGATATGAAGGTTCGGCATTACTTCCACCGGTTCGAGCAGCCCGTCTTCTCCTTGATGGAATCGATTGGCAAGATCAACACCCAACATCTTTGCTACATTCGGTCCATGCAAATCGATGTCGAGAATTCCTACCCGGAGCCCTTCGGCAGCCAAAGCTTTTGCCAAGCCGACGGTTATCGTGGTTTTCCCCACTCCACCTTTCCCACTCATGACCAGAATTTTGCGTTCGATCTTGTCCATATGGGACCGTATGGCCGTACGTTGTTCTACCCGTTTTCCGAAATCGATTGGGGCCATCCTTTACCTCCGATACTCTCCAAACTGTAGTGAGGGAAGAGGGAAAAATCAAGGATAATCGACTCCCTGTCACAGCGTAGACTATACCTAGGGGATGAAGTTTATAAAACTTATACCTTGAAAGACATACGTATTCCAGCTATAGTAGATTGAATTCATTTACCCCGGTCATTACCGGTGTATACAATAAAATTCAAGGAGCACAGCACATGCTACACCAATTGCCGAAAGAACTTCTTCTCGAGCAAGTAAACAATGGTCTGATACTGCTGGTCATAGGTATGGGGGTTGTATTCCTCTTCCTTACGCTGTTGGTATTCACGACCAAAGGACTTTCTGCGTTCGTAAAGAAGTACCTTCCCGAAAAAGTCACTACTGTGACCAAACGTCCCGTATCCGTCTCTGGCTCACCCGTTGCCGATAATTCGGGAGCAGAGATCGCCGCGGCCGTTGCCGCAGCAATCGCGCATTCGAAGCGCTAGACACACATCCAAGGAGTTCCTATGAAAAAGGTAAAATTCATGTGTACGGCTTTCCGAGACGGATTCCAATCGGTCTATGGAGCCAGAGTATTCACCAAAGATTTCTTGCCAGCTGTCGAAGCCGCCAAGGCTGCAGGAATCAATCACTTTGAAGCAGGCGGTGGAGCACGATTCCAATCGCTCTATTTCTATACCAATGAAGATGCATTCAAGATGATGGATGATTTCCGCCGAGTGGCAGGACCGGATGCCGATCTACAGACCCTTTCCAGAGGTATCAATGTAGTCGGACTCGATTCACAGCCACGCGATATCATCAAGATGCATGCCGATCTATTCAAGAAGCACGGTATATCAACTATTCGAAACTTCGATGCATTGAACGATGTGAACAACCTCATCGATAGTGGTAGGGCTATACATGAAGCAGGTGCCCGCCATGAAGTCTGTGTAACGATGATGGCGCTTCCTCCCGGTGCTACAGGAGCCCACGATCCGGAGTTCTACGAGAGTACACTTAGGAACATACTTGATGCCGGAATTCCGTATGATTCTGTCTGTTTCAAGGATGCTTCAGGAACCAGTACACCAAAGATCGTACATGAGACCATCAAACGTGCAAGAAAGCTCCTTGGAAAGGATATGAATATCGTATTCCACTCCCATGAAACCGCTGGAGTCTGTATCCAACAGTATGTGAGTGCCTTGGAAGCAGGCGCAGATCAGGTCGATCTTTCCATGGTGCCGGTCTCCGGTGGTACGTGTCAGCCCGACGTGATTACCATGTGGCATGCTCTCCGTGGAACCGATTTTACACTCGATGTCGATATCGACAAAGTCATGGAGGCTGAGCGCGTTTTCCAGGACTGCATGAGTGATTACTTCCTTCCCCCCGAAGCAACTCAGGTAAACCCGATCATCCCATTCTCCCCTCTTCCTGGTGGAGCTTTAACTGCGAATACGCAAATGTTGCGTGACAACGGTCTCATGGACCGCTTCGCTGAAATTACACATGCGATGGCCGATGTCGTAGCCAAGGGTGGTTATGCGACAAGTGTAACTCCTGTTTCTCAATTCTATTTCCAGCAGGCATTCAACAATGTCATGTTCGGTCCTTGGAAGAAAATTGCCGAGGGGTATGGAAAAATGGTACTCGGTTACTTTGGAAGGACTCCTGTTGAACCCGATGAAACTGTAGTCAAAATATCTTCAGAGCAGCTTAAACTGGAGCCGACCAAAGAAATTGCTGTCGATATTAATGACAAGGATCCCAAGAAAGGTCGAGATGCAGCTATTGCTATGCTTAAGGCTGAAAATATTGAGATCACGGAAGAGAACATCTTCATCGCAGCTTCCTGTAAGGAGAAGGGAATCCTCTTCCTGTCTGGAAATGCAAAGGTCAATGGCGTGCGTTTGAAGAGTGCTGAGAAGAAAGCTGAGCCGGCTGCTCCTGCACCAGCCAAAAGTGGCTCAAACGCCTATACGGTCAAGGTCAACAACAACATCTACGCCGTCGAGCTGAAAGATAATCAAGCTGTAGTCAATGGTGTTGCCTATCCCCTTGATATCCAAGAGGGCATAGCAGCTCCTTCTACCAACGCTTCGGCTCCCGCCGCTAGCACTGGTGCCGATGTTCCCGTGAAAGCTCCCATGCCAGGACTCATCCTCCGTTCTAACGTATCGGTAGGTGACAAGGTAAAAGAGAATGATGTGCTAATGGTCATGGAAGCTATGAAGATGGAGAACGAAATTTTCGCTCCTGTTTCCGGCACTGTAAAAGAGATCAAGGTAAAACAGGGCGACCAACTCAATGCAGATGAAATCTTGCTTGTTATCGGTAGCGAAGGGGCACCTGCAGCTGCAGCGCCTTCAGCACCCGCACCTGCAGCTAGTGCAACTCCGGCTCCGTCCTCTGGCGCAGAGACCGAAGTCAAGGCTCCGATGCCAGGACTCGTCTTGCGTATCGATGTAAAAGAGGGAGATCAGGTACAACAAAATGGTCTTCTCTTGGTCATGGAAGCCATGAAGATGGAGAACGAAATTTTCGCTCCTATCTCTGGTACGGTGAAAAAGATCCTGGTCAAACAAGGCGACCAGTTGAAAGCGGACGACGTACTCGCAGTAATCGGGTAAGGGAGTTTTGACATGATTGGACAAGCATTTTCGCAATTATGGCAGACAACCGGCCTGGTTGGATTCCTTGCCGCCGGTGGATGGGGCAATCTCATCATGATCCTCGTGGGATTTGTGTTGTTGTACCTAGCCATCGCAAAAGGTTTCGAACCTCTCTTGCTCGTAACTATCGGGTTCGGTTGTATCCTAGCCAATATTCCATACGCATATATTGCAGGTGTGGACCCCTCCAGCACTTCGGGAGGTGTCGGATTCATTAAACTCCTCTACGACATGGGTATCGAGACGGGATTGTTCCCAATCCTCATATTCATGGGTGTAGGAGCAATGACCGACTTCGGACCACTCATCGCAAACCCTAAGACCTTGCTATTAGGTGCCGCAGCCCAGGTAGGTATCTTTCTCGCTCTGTTGGGAGCTCTTTTGCTCTCCTTCTTGCCGGGAATCAATTTCGACCTTCATGCAGCAGCCTCAATCGGTATAATCGGTGGTGCCGATGGTCCTACGGCTATCTATGTGACTAGCCGACTAGCACCGGATCTGTTAGGTTCGATTGCCGTCGCAGCATATTCATACATGGCTTTGGTTCCCATCATCCAGCCACCTATCATGCGTCTACTCACTACAAAAGAGGAACGTTTGATTAAGATGGAACAGCTTCGGCCCGTTTCAAAGGTCGAGAAGATTCTCTTCCCGATCTCTGTTCTTACGGTATGTGCGATCCTGCTCCCCTCGGCTACACCTCTCGTTGGAGCTCTCATGTTTGGAAATCTAGCAAAAGAGTGTGGAGTCACCAACCGATTGAGTGACACGATGCAGAACGCATTGATGAACACAGTCACCATCTTCCTCGGCCTCTCAGTCGGTTCGAAGATGGAGGCTGCCCACTTCCTCAACCTCAATACCTTGGGAATCTTGGTACTGGGAATGGTCGCTTTCGCATTCGGTACCGGAACGGGTGTCCTTATAGCGAAGGTGATGAACAAGCTGGATAAGAAACACCCTGTCAATCCACTTATTGGTTCTGCCGGTGTTTCTGCTGTTCCTATGGCAGCGCGTGTTTCCAGTAAAGTGGGCCAAGAGTATAACCCACAGAACTTCCTTCTCATGCATGCCATGGGTCCGAACGTTGCTGGAGTCCTTGGTTCTGCAGTAGCTGCTGGTGTCCTGTTGGCTATTGTCCCTTACATGGAACCTCTGGTAGACGGTCTTCGTCCTGCCTTGGCAGTATTCATGTAATCATTACTGGATTTCTTTGTAACGGCTCTCCATCGGGAGGGCCGTTTTTCATGTTCCTAATGATCTGTTGACAGATCACGAGTGATTATATAACAGTGTTGGAACTTGCTCGCTCGTCGATTATCGTCTATGCTGGTTTGTATGGTATATATCCTTGTTGCAGCAGTATTGCTATTAGCTTTCAGCTGGAGTGCTCTCCTTTGGGGATATCGGGACAAACAGACTGAACCGATCAATCCAAACGAAGACCAGGTATTCGATCCTCGCTGCCTCCCTATTATCCTTCAACATGATCCTCCGGCTAAGCAGGCTATCATCATGATCCATGGGTATCCGAGTACTCCGTATACCTATGAGTATGCAGCCCATGAAGCCTATGGATATGGTTATGATGTATATGCCCCCCTATTACCTGGATTCGGAACCAAGCCAAAGGACCTATATCAAACGACATTTACCCAATGGTATGAGTATCTGCAGGCCTATTATAAGGACAAACGGAGTGAATATGACCACCTATTTGTCATAGGGACATCCATGGGTGGTGCCATGGCTCTCAGATTGGGAGAAGAATTCTCGGGGACTTCCAATGCTCCCGATGCCCTAGCTACGATTGCCGCTCCAGTTTTTCTAAATGATTTGGCATTGGGCGTCATACAAAAATGGGGATATTATTTCATGCGTTTGGTCTCGCTGGTCACACCTGCCATTCGCCCCCGTATCCATACTGGAGGGAAAAAGAAGAATGATGGTGAAGAGCTATGGATTGGTTATGGAGGGGCTTTTGTGAAAGGCGGAGTGAGCTTTATGCATGCACTGAAAGACATCAGGAGAAACCTACATCAGATTACCGTTCCCCTCTTCTCAATTCATGATGAAGGGGACAAGACCATCGCATTCCAAAACTTGGGTATTATCCAGTCGGCAGTACAGGCACAACCATTCAAATCTAGGACGACCCGTATGACCAGTGACCATAATCGCCACATCCTGCTGATGTATCCATCGATCCAGAAAGAACTCACATCGGAGATCCTCACATTCTTCGATTCAAACCACAAGGAGAATCCATCACAATGAAAAGACAGGATTATATCAGTTGGGACGAATATTTCATGGGAGTAGCACTACTTTCGGCAGACCGGAGCAAAGATCCAAACACCCAAGTCGGGGCATGTATCGTCAATCCAGACAAGAAGATTGTCGGTGTTGGATACAACGGATTTCCTTCAGGCTGTGATGATGATGTTCTTCCATGGGATCGGGAAGGTTGTTTTCTCGACACTAAATATCCGTATGTGTGCCATGCAGAGCTCAACGCGATTCTCAACAGCATCTCTCGTGACCTGAAAGGTTCGACCATCTATGTAGCGCTATTTCCCTGCAACGAGTGCGCAAAAGCTATTATACAAGCTGGTATCAAAGAGATAGTCTATCTATCGGACAAGTATGATGGTACCGACAGTGTTATCGCATCCAAAAGAATGTTGAATCAAGCTGGAGTCTCCTTGAGGAAACTTGAACCCGGAAGAAAAGAAATCACTATATCCTTTGTTGTCGAAGCCTGAACTACTGAGAAATTTTATCCAGAGGAAGATATGAAAGCGTCGCTGGAAGCTCATGCTTGGTGTTGATATTGTAATCATCGGTCACGAGATCGAAACATGAGATCACTAACATGCCGTTCCAGATACAAGGCTCCCCAGGTTGGTCCAATTCACCATTGAAACCATCGGTATCAGGGCTTTGGGCTATCCTGGAAACAACACCTTCAGGCGATACACGGGCAATCGCATTTGCACAGAAATCGGCTATATATAGGTTTCCTTTTTCATCCATCTTCATCCCATCTGTACTTTTCAGATTTTCAGAGTCCTTGACCCACAGTTCATTACCTTTCACATTACGGTTTGTATCGAACCATATACGATGGAGGGTACCATCACCGAAATTTCCTACAATAAGATTTCCTTCATGGTCGAATTCGATTCCATCTAATCCATATTGGCAGTTAGGATTATGGGTCAAGACGGTATAGATGATATGTTCATCGGAGAGAGTATTCGATACCTGAATATTCTTCGCATCAAGCGGGAAACGATATACACAACTGGTCAACAGACCCGAAGGATGATGAACCTTTCCCAGCATACTCTGAGTTACATAGACATATCCATCGCGGATACGCATCCCATTCGGATGTTCCATTCCTGTTGCGACAACTGTTGTCTTGACTATGCGATCACCTTCGACCCTAAGACGTAGTATCCGTCCTTTGAATGCCAGCTCTGGTTTTCCCGGCCATCCCTGGTTGTCACATATATACAGATCACCATCTGGTCCGAACTCTATACCCATAGGCGAGGCAAGTCCTGTTTCTGGATGGACAGGGACCTCAACCCATTTGTGGGCTTTCCGTTTCTCATTGAATCTAACCAGACATCCGGGTCTACTCTGGTCGGCATAATTTGGACAAGCAAGGACCAGATCTCCATTTGATGCAACGGTCATACCATCGGGTGTCGTCACATACTCATCAAGCAAGGCAAACAATTTTGGTTCGAACATCGTGGACTCTTCCTCCCTATTGTTTCAACATTCTCGTTTCACTGTAATTTTGAAAACAATGGTTCCAATGCATGATATGCTTCATCGAATAATGGGCGGATTTGTCGGTATCTTTCCACGTGTTGTCTATTAGGTTCCACACGATCGGTAAATTGGATGAACGACTCGATCCTATCAAAAGAATCAAGCAATCCAGCACCTACACCACCAATTACTGCGGCTCCCATACTGGTAGCCTCCTCAAGATACTTTGGCACAATTATCGGAAGATCGTAGACATCGGCTAGAATCTGACGCCATTGCTTACCCTTCGGCCCTCCTCCCAATACGCGCATTTCCTGTATGTGAACTTGTGCTTTCATGACATCAAGAATAAGGCTGAGGTTCATGGTTATACCTTCGAGCACAGCTCTAAACATATCGGCCTTGGTCCTTTCCAAGGTAAGCCCGATGAAAGCTCCTTTTGCATCTGGATTCCATCGGGGACTACGTTCTCCAAGAAGATATGGAAGAAAGAGGACACCGTTGGCTCCGACAGAAGATTGCTCTACTTGACCATCTAACAGCCGGTATGGATTTATTCCCTTCTTGGCGGCCTCATGTATCTCCCACTGTCCCAACTGTTCTTTCAACCAAGCATAGGAGGAGCCGGCAGTTTGCATGGTTCCGCAAGGCTGCATATATCCCGGTACCGGGTGTGCCCAAGTGAAATTTTTCATCTCGGCATCTTGCAAGACCTCGGTACTGGTGGTACTGATCCAACTACTGCTACCGATGTAATTGTAGGTTATCCCTGGACGTACACTCCCAATCCCTACGGTAGCACAGCCTCCATCTCCTGCACCGGCGACCACAAGAGTTCCCTTCTTCAATCCTGTGGCTTGAGCTGCCTGCGCTGTAACCTCTCCTACAATCCCGATCGATTGTATAAGATCCGGGAATTTAGATATATCCACCCGAGCAGCTTCAATGATTTCCTCTGACCAAGCCAATTTCTTAAGATCCAATGCATTGGTTCCACTGGCATCATTAAACTCAGTGACCATCCTTCCGGTCAACTTGAAATTGATATAGTCTTTGGCGTTTAGCATCTTGTGGGTATTTTTATAAACTTCGGGTTCATTATCCCGTAGCCACATCAGCTTCTCAATTGCGTATGAGGGACTTGCCCTATGACCAGTGATCTCAAAGACCCGTTTAGCATCTATCCTTTCAACGAGTGACTGGGTTTGTTTCACTGCCCGTTGGTCACTGTAGATGATATGGTTTTTTAGTGGAACACCTTTCTCATCTACCGCAAGACAGCCCATCATCTGTCCACTGAAAGCGACAACACCGATATCCTCAGCTTTGTGGCTTCCAAGAATCGCGCGGGTAGAAGAACATACGGCATCCCACCAAGCTTGGGGATCTTGCTCAGCCCAGGTAATGTTGGAATAGAACGTCTTATACGGAACAGTCTTGCTGCCCAAGAGATTCCCTTCCATATCGAATAAGGTCGCCTTGTTCCCACTGGTTCCCAAATCATGTGCCAACAGAAGTCGACCGCTCATCCATGTCCTCCCCTTTGTTTCACCATGCGCTGAAATCAACCATGGTCTTTATCGCATCCTGCTGCTGTGAAGCAGCATATGCTTCGGTAAAATCTTTTATCGAAAATGTGCCGGTTATGAAATCGGACGGATCCAATACTCCTTTTTCCAACCAAGGCAACAAATGGTCCTGAGCCTCGGCTTCTGCCCATCTGGTAGGCCATTGATGAATAAGAAGGTTAAAATTATAGGGTCCTTGTTCTTTATTGAAGCTCACCATCGGATTGCCCAATACTCCGTATACACAAACCGATCCCCCCATCCGAACCAAAGGTATGGCCGATTGGATTATCTCATTTCTTCCAACGGCATCTACCAGGTAATCGACTCCTTGGGGGAATAATTCCCTCAATCGATTGAATCCAGTTTCATCGGGAGAAAGCGCTTCATCGGCTCCCATTGCCAAAGCACGTTTTCTCTTTGACGGAAGAAGATCCAAGCTGATGATTTTTCCCATTTCCTTCAATCTGGCGAAACGGATAAAACTCAATCCCACCGGACCTGCTCCAAAAACAACCAGGTCCTTGCCTTTTTTGAATGAAAAATCGGTAAACATACCCGCATAGACCTCTCTCCAGGTACACAGTAACCCAGCTGCACCGAGATCAGTCTCATGGGGGATTTTTCGCATGATCTGGAAAGAATCATTCCATCCATGTTCAGCATCTGCCGTACCATCGGCAACCATAGCGGCATGATCCCGTACGACGACATACTGTGAGAATCCTCCCCATCCGGAACCATAGGTTCCTCCTGGAGGATCGAGCAAGAGACCTCCGATTACACGATCTCCTTCCTTGAATGTCCGCACCTTGGGTCCGATAGCACAGACCGTCCCTACATTTTCATGGCCAAGCAGGAGCGGATAGGTACTGCTATCCATACCAGGGAAGTGACCATCGACGACTTTACGATCGGTGGCGTTACAGATGAACGCCACCTCACTTTTAACCATAGCATCGTAAGGCCCCAAAGTGGGTTCGGGTAATTCTACTATCGCCAACTTCCCAGGCTCTATGACTGCAATGGATTTCATCGATCTATCCTCCTCCGGTCTTTGCTACGATGCATGAACATGCACTAGAACTTTCATGGTTGTCTCAGGTGTCTTCTCAATCTTTTGGTAAGCCTTAAGATAATCGGGTATCTCAAACTCATCAGTAATGAGTTCACCCAATTGGATCTTGCCCTCTTCAACAAGAGAAATCGCAGTCTTAAAATCGTCAAAATTGTATCTGGCTGTACCAATGATTCGGATCTCACATTCATTTATATAAGCCATATCAACCTGAGGAACACCCTCGTAAACAGCAACTACAACAATATCTGAACCCTTTCTTGCTACCGATACCGCACTGGAAATCGCTTGTTGTACGCCAGCACAATCGAAGATGACATCAGCCCTCCGATCGGCTCCGAACTCCCTATCGATAGCCTCGGACAATTTCTCATCCTTGACATTAACAGCCACATCAATCCCACTTGCCAAAGCTTTCTCGAGACGCAACTTATTCACATCCGAGATCATCACTTTGGAAGCTCCGAGAGCCTTCGCGGTCTGGGCGACCAGGTTGCCGATTGGACCGGCTCCAATAACCAGAACCTGCTTGTCCTTCATATTTCCGGCTTTCTTTACTGCTCGCACACCTACGGACAACGGTTCAATCATCGCCCCGAAGCGAAAATCCATATCGTCGGGCAACTTTACGATGTGGTGTTCCGAAACAGCAAAATAATCCGAGGCGGTTCCCGTGGTTTGGAATCCCATTACTTTTAGGTTATTACAGATATTGTACATTCCATGCTTACAGGGATAACAGGTACCACACGCTACCTGAGGTTCTATGGTAACACGGTCACCGATTTTAACCTTGGTAACTGCATCGCCTACAGCAACAATCTTTCCCGAGACTTCATGCCCCTGAACTACAGGATATGGCGTATAGGGATGTTTCCCCAAATATACGTGGATATCACTTCCACATACGCCGATATAAGCAATATCGACCAGAACCTGGTCACCGGAAACAACAGGAACCGGAACTTCATTGATCTCAATCTGCCCTGGGGCAGTCATAACTGCCTGTCGCATAGTTTTATTAGTCAATGACACGTAACCACCCTCCATCCAATGAATAGTTGGAACCAACACTGTAGCTGGCCTTCTCGGAAGCTATGAATGCATAGAATTCTGCAATCTCCTCAGGTGAAGCGAAGCGCTGGATAGGAGCATTCTCTTTTGCGATATTGTCCAGGTATTCCTTGGGAGTAATACCCTCTTTTTCGCTGAGGATTCCAGCTGTTTTCCACCAATCGGGAGTAAGGACTAAACCAGGACTTACGGTAACTACCCGGATGTTATCTTTTATGACCTCATTGGAAAGACATTTGCTGAACATCACCAATGCCGCTTTCGTTGTGTTGTAGATGGGTTCATACCATAGGGGCTGCTTTGCACAGATAGAAGCGGTCTGAATAATCACACCACCCTTGCGTTCTTTCATAGAAGGTATGAGAGCTCTCGACATTCTTATGGCTGCCATAACATGGAGATCCCAATAGTATTGCCATTTTTCATCGGAAGCCTCCATGACAGTCTCTTCACTACCGGTACCGGCGTTATTTACCAATACATCGACACCGCCGAATGTATCCATGATCGTCTTCACGGCACTATCAATCTCTTGTGCTTTTGAGACATCACAGGCAACACCGATTGCTTTTACACCATAGTCGTCTACGATTTTCTTAGCCTCTTCAGTTGCCCGTTCGGCTCCTCTAGCCATAATAGCGACATTCATGCCCTCTTCGGCAAACTTACGGGCAACAGCCAATCCGATACCGACACTACCGCCGGTCACAACGGCCACTTTTCCTTTCAATTTTAAATCCATAGGTATTTCTCCTTATATTTCCTCATATTTTTTTAGAGTTATTTTATCACCGAAAGTTTGGATCTATCAAATGATATGGCCACTGCAACTATGACCAGGATTCCCAAGAACGATTGTTGGGCATAGACATCGATCCCAATGATATTCATACCATTGTTTATCACGCTCATCACCAATACACCGACAAGGGTATTCAAGACCCCTCCAGCACCACCGGTCATAGCAGTTCCACCAATTACAACTGAAGCGATGGAATTCAGAATATAGACTGTACCAAGGGTTGGATATCCACTGTATAGATTACTTGCCAGCATGATTCCAGCAATAGAAGCCCCCAGTCCTGAGAGCGTGAAAGCTAGCGTCCTCATCTTGAAGATATCGACTCCACTGAGCCAACTCATCTTTTCATTGCTCCCTAATAACATGATACTTCTTCCCGTAACAGTATAGCGCTGTATAACCAAAAACAGGATAAAGACGATTATACCTATCAACATGATATTTCTGATTCCGAAAGTCATACCATTGATGAGATCCATGACTCCATATGCTGATGATGGTGCAGAAAGGGGCTTTATCGAGATCATGTAGGCGATACTGATGAAAATTCCATTGGAACCCAAGGTTGTTATAAATGATGGGATTCTGAACTTCGCATTCACCAGACCATTGAACAGCCCAGCCAAGACACCAACTCCGAGACTTAGCGGATATGCCCAGAAGCCCAGAGGTTCCAAGGTCTTCATGAGCACAACAGAAACCAAAGACATGATTCCACCTACAGAAAGATCGATACCGCCTGTAAGAATAGCAAAGACTTGACCCATGGCTACAGCCAGCAAAATTGCAGCTGAATTACCTATGGTGAGGATATTGTAACTATTCAAGAATGAAGAACTACCTACAGAAAAGATGATGATAAAAATCACAAGCATGCCCAACGCATAGGCGATTGCGGGCAATCCGGCGATTTTCTTCAATATCCTTGTTCCAGCTGACATCTTCTTATTACTCTTTATGTTCATATTCTTGGTCTCCATTACACGATAGATTCGATTATGTCGGCGGGAGTAGGCTTGTCATCAGGGGGACAAGATACCTCATCTACCAGCTTGCCATCCTTAAGTATCAACATGCGGTTGCACAGACCAATATCTTCTTCCAATGTGTCGCACATGATGATCATACTCTTGCCCTGCTTTGCCAAGGTACGGATATGGTGGTAGATCTCATCTTTTGCCCCGACATCGATGCCTCGTGTTGGATGGTCTACGATCAAGACCTCAGAATCGGCTGAAAGCCACTTGCCCAAAACAACCTTCTGTTGGTTTCCACCACTCAGGTTTCCACACTTCATACGATGGCTGGTCGCCTTTACTTTAACGATATCCATCCAATGTTTAGCATTTTCACGCTCTTTCTTCCCGCTAATGAGCCCCAGATGCTTCAACCTCTTAAAGACCAACATATTGATGTTCTCGGCAATATCCAAATCGGTTGCGAGGCCTTCTATTCGGCGGTCTATAGGTATATATCCGATAGCATTTGCGATGGCATGTTTTGGTTGCTTGATAGTCACTTGCTTACCATTTCGCTTGATAGTACCACTGCTTGCAACAACCGATCCTCCCAAACTCTTCACCAACTCCTCTTTTCCAGAACCGATGAGTCCAACCATCGCGAGTATTTCTCCTCTATGTAACTTGAAGGAGATAGGTTCCAAGATGTTCTCGATACTGAGGTTATCGACTTCAAGAACGACCTCCTCAGTCGGATCTACTTGTTCGTTTCGACGATAATAGCCCTCAGCTAAGTCCCGTCCTACCATCAACTGCTCAATCTTATTGGTATCGGCATCTGCCTGAAGCATATCGGTGACATAGTCGCCATCCTTCATAACCACGATCCTATCACTATTCTCCACAATCTCCTCAAGCCTATGGGAGATCAATATGACCGTAGCATGTTCTTTGATCTTTTTAAGGATTCCAAACAGAATGTTAATTTCCTTCTCTAAAAGAACAGTAGTTGGTTCATCGAGTATCAGTATCGGATTCTCATGTTTATATAGGCGGGACAACCAGAGCAGGCGGGAAATCTCCACCATCTGGTTTTGTGCAGGACTCAGCGTTGAACACATAGTCGATGGACTGATGTTGAGATCGTTCTCCTGGAGAACTTTTTTTGCCTCTGCACGCATCATAGGCTCAGAGACGAT
Source organism: Pleomorphochaeta sp. DL1XJH-081 (assembly GCF_049310885.1). Lineage (NCBI taxonomy): Bacteria > Pseudomonadati > Spirochaetota > Spirochaetia > Spirochaetales > Sphaerochaetaceae > Pleomorphochaeta > Pleomorphochaeta sp. DL1XJH-081. The sequence goes on along the minus strand of NZ_JBMDYO010000003.1, from coordinate 256,549 downwards.
ACCATGGCGAGAAAACTCCTTCTCATGGCACAGGAACATGTTTTCCGCAACGGTGAGGTTGGGAAGTATAGACCCTTCTTGGAACACCATACCGATTCCTTGTTCGATCGCATCTAAGGAATCATGCATCACCACCGGTTGTCCCCTCAGGATGAATTGACCTCCATCAGGTTGATAGATACCAGTCAAAATCTTCATAAGAGTCGATTTTCCGGCACCATTCTCTCCTACCAGTCCGAGAATCTCTTTTTCATAGATATCCATATCGAAACCTTTGAGAGCCACAACACCGGGGAATACCTTTCGGATGCCTTTGAACTCAATGATTTTCTTCTTATTCATACAGGCCTCCTATTTTATGACACCGATCTTATTCCGATCGATCGTAAGTGCAACCGCACAAATCAACACGATACCATTGACCGCACTCTGCATATATGGATTTACCTGCATCAAGACTAGTCCATTGTTCAAAGCAACTACAATTATGGTGCCCAAAATTGCGTTTAGTGCACCTCCAACACCACCAGAGAGGGAGACTCCCCCAACCGCAACTGCGGTCATGGCTGGAAAGAGCAGATTATTGCCCAATCGTGCAGCAGAGCTATTCAATCGAGCAACTAACATCAATCCTGCAAGTCCATAGATCATTCCAGTTATCGTAAATATGGTAATCTTGATTTTATCGATTTTCACACCTGCCTGTTTTGCAAGAACCTCATTTCCGCCAATGGCATACATGTGCTTACCCAATTTTGTTTTCCGCTGAATAAAGTAAAGGAACAATCCAAGAGCCAAAGCGATGAGGAACACGACCGGTATACCAAGGAAATTGGCAATGAGGACCTTCTGGAAACGGGTATCACGAAGTGGAATACTTGAACCTTTGCTTATCATGATTGCAAAACCGAATAGCGTCCAACTCATACCTAGCGTACTGATAAATGAAGGCATGCGTAATTTTGTATTGAGAAGGCCGTTTATCATGCCAGCCAAACCACCGACAATCAGGACGATGGGAATGATCCAAAAGCCGACATCATTCGCATTGACCGAATTGCGTAGGAATAATCCTGAAGCAACTGCAGTGATGGCTACTATTCCCTCGAGTGAGAGATCCATAGCTCCCATAATAATTACCTGGTGTACAGCAAGACAGAGAATCATCGGAATTGCCGCTAGACCGAGAATAGTCATGATATTAGGCAAATGGAGATACTGACCACCGGTGCCAATCGAGAAGATCAGGATGACAATGCCCAGCGACAGAATCTGTCCCGAAACCGGCAAAGCCCTGTATACTTTTCCTGCAGTCGATTCGGATAATCTCGATTGTATTTTCTGTAGTTTCTCAATATTTTTGATTTTCTTTGTTTCCATACGAATTCACTTCCTTTTGCCTAGCATGTCAAACCGATGTACGGGAAACCCGTACATCGGAGACTTTGTGTTACACAGAGAAGTAATCAATCCATAGCACGGGAGAAAGAACCGAACAGATTTTCAAAATCATACTCAGCTGCTCCAGCGATAACTTCGTCTACATTCGTGATATCGACATTTGTTGCTTCAGCAAAGAACTGTCTGTTCTCCTTGGGAAGCTTTGCTACATCAATTTCACCATTCTTGGCTGCCAATGCGATTGCCAATCCAATTCCTGCCTGATAAGTACTGTCATTGTATACGGTTGCTGCAGCTTCACCATTCTTGATGGCTTCATAGATTTCCATGGTTCCGTCGGTACCGGTAACCAGAATTTGACCTGCCTTTCCGACTGCGCGAAGTGCTTCGAGAGCTCCAAGAGCCATATTATCGTTCGCAGCCCAGATACCCTTGATATCGGGATTTGCGACCAACATATTACGGGTCTTTTCATAAGCGATGGTTCTGTCCCAATCAGCAGCTTCATAGGCCACAAGTTCGACATCAGGATATTTTTCCAAAGTATTCATAAGTCCAGTAAAACGGTCCTGAGCAATCGAATTGGAAAGCAATCCCTGCAGTGCGATGATCTTACCATCGTAGTCGAATGACTCGAACAACTTTTCAGCTGTGAATTCTCCGGCACTAATTCCATCGAAAGAAATATGGCTTACCCATGTCTTGTAGTCCCAAACCTTTACATCTTCAGGCTTGTTCCACCAAGAGACCCAATAGACACCAGCTGCATCCAATTCACGTGCAAGTGGAATGACGTTCGGCGATTCGTTAGGGTCAATCATGAAAACGACATTGCCGTTTGTCCTTGCAACTAAAGCACGGACATCGTTAAGTTGCTTTTCACTGGAACCTTCACAGGTAAGGGCAACAACCGGCAGTCCTTCGATCTCTCCATACATGTCGGCTCCAACTTTGTAGTTAGCCTGGTACGGATTGGTCAATGTCCTGATAGCGATTCCCAATGTGGTTGGTTCGGCGGCTTTAGCTTCCGAAGCTCCTTGTGCGAACACTGGAGACACCAGCAATAGCAGTGCCAATGCCATTAAAAGGATACTCTTTCTTTTCATACGTTCCTCCTTGTATATTCCTACCCGCAACGCAGGTATGTTTACTTGTACAATTCGATTTCCCCAAAGTATTGGGATACGCCAAAACAGCCTGCACCCAAGGCCCCCCCTTTCCAAGCCAAAATCGGTATAGACTATCGAGAGATCCCTCCGTACACGAGGAAGGGAAAGTTCTCCTAATTTGGTTCTGATCATCTCAATGAAACCATCACCGGCATCGACATAGATACCTTGAAGAATGATGAGTTCAGGATCCACAATCATTAATACATTATTCACTCCAATAGCGAAGTATGTGGCAATCCTATCGAGTAGTTCTCTTGCAAAGGAGTCGGTGCTTGCGTGTCTGAAAATATCAGCCAACGTAACATCTTGCGGAGAGGAGTGGATATATAATGCAGAACTCGAGTGTGATTCATACCCATCATGAATCATGCTTCCGATATGCTTCAAAGATACAGCTGCCTCAAAACAACCTCTGCCTCCACAAATACAATCGGGACCCTGTCTATCGACAATGACATGCCCAATTTCTCCAGAGAGTTGGTTGAAACCATGGATGTTTGAGCCTTCGACTACGATTCCCGCTCCTACACCCTCTTCCATAGCATCCACAATCAAGAAATTCCGCTTCCCCTTTGCTTGCCCAATCATCATTTCGGCAACAGCCTGTAGTCGGTTTACGCCATCCATATATATGGGAACGTCCATATCGAACCGTTCAGCGAACTCACGGAGGAATGGATAGTCATTTGGCCATTGTGGATAGTGGGGTGAATAGACAGATTCACCGACATAGGCATTCACAATTCCAGGTAACGCTATCACTACATCAACCAAGGTCTTGTCTTGTGCCCATTTGGAATCCCTGAAATAGCGAGCAATCTCCACCAATCGATCAATCACAGAGTCCACCGATGGCGAATCTAGAACTGGTTCGTGGATAGAGTGGATCGTGTGTAGTTTGAGATCGGTTATGGCAGCATAGAGAAAGTCAGGCCCAACATGTAAGGCAATAACATATCCGTAGGAACCGTTCAGACAGTATAAGTCAGGACGTTTTCCACCATCCAAAGTGGAATCACCTTTTCCAGTAAGAGAAACCAACCCTATCTGTATATAATGATCAAGTACTTTCTTTACTGTCGGAACACTTACACGAACCGCCTTGGCTATCTGGGCTATGGATACTTCTTCTTGTGTACGAAGAAAATCGATAATGAGTTTCCTATTGTTATGCTTGACCGACTGGCGCTTCATATCTTGAAGCGTACCACAGCTTTTTAGTTTGTCAACCTATTTTATAAACTATTTTTTTAACCAGGTTTTAAAACCTAAGAGTAATTACACCTTCGAGAGAAATAGAAATAAATTAACTTTAAAGACTTTAACTAAAAGAATATAGGGTTCCAAACCTCGTAAGATCAACAACATCTTGGAGTCCGAGTTCCACTACTTCCTGCCTAGTGCTCTCCTCTTCGATCGTATTGAATGCAAACATGCCAAAATGTGTGCCCAATAGTGGTGTACGGTTTGCTAAGGCAACGATAATCGCCTCATGAAAATCCATATTACCCACAATACCATTTGCTTCTTTTTCTGGGTCCCTTCCATTCACAGGTAAAATACAAAGATCAAAAGGTTCTTTTGCAACCCATTCGGACCATGCTTTGTAGACAGTCGTATCACCTGCAAAAAGTAGTTTTTGCTGACCAAAATGAAGTCGGTACGAAAGAGCCCATACTGTTTCAGGGTTGAAATCGGCTACAGGATGTGCAGCAGGGAATCCCTCGATATGGATAGCCTCTTCTTTTGAAAAGGCCTTCCCAGGTGAGACAGTCTGAATTCTATTCTCCTGTATTCCACACGATTGCAAAGCGGCAACACAACCTGGGGGGACAACAAATACCGCTTTTTTATTCACATGTCCAAGTCTTTGCATTAAGAGAGGATCCAAATGGTCTTCATGCCCATGGGTGACTACTACAAGATCAATCTCCGGGTAGAGATCTTCGTCCACCGGGGGTGCTACCATCCGACCATGCTCATAAGGCAAGTCTCCATGGTTATTTTCCAGATAATTGGAAAGGTACGCATCCACGAGCACCAAGGTGCCATTCACCGCGAATAGGAATCCTGACTGTCCCAACCAAATGAAATGAACACCTTCTTCTGGAAAGGCATCCTTTCGCGAAATCGGTAGATCGATATGCCTTTTACGAAACGTCTCCATATTACCCTCCACTCTTTCAGTCAAGGACGATAGGTACAGTCAGATCCCTGAAATGGAGATCGTTCGCACCGGTCTCGTCTTTGAAAAGTACCAAGGCATGGACATCGTGTTTGTCTACAGGAAATGGAATCCAATGCCATGTGTTGGGCTTCATAACTATAGCTTGGCCTTGTTTAATCATAAAAGCCCGAATCCGCGTATTGTTTTCTAATTCATCATCCGAAGGCGCCATCATCATAACTATATCACCATCGAGCGCGACAATTACTTCACTCGATTCATGATGTCGTTCCATCTTCACCACTTTCCGAGGTCTATGGCGGCATGAAAGGACCCCGGTACAACAACGGGAAGCCAGCTTGATACCCTGAGCCGTGTCATGGAAATCAAATTCATTTGCAGTATCGACTGAGGGAACATCGTCCATCGAGAGGATCTCACCAAATTCAGCGAAAGTTTTCTTTTCCAATGTTTGGATTTTCATCATTACAACTCCGTCCTTTGAATTAATTCGTCTTGAGCCTTCTTGCCCATTTGGACAAAATAGGCAGCATATCCTACCACCCGAACACAGAGATTCTTATACTTTTCCGGATGTTTTTGTGCTTCGATCAATTCTGCCCTTCCAACTACATTCATCTGGGCTTGCAACCCACCCTTACGAAGATAAACCTCCATAAGGGATGCCAGCTTGGCCAATCCTTCTCTCCCTTCAACGGTCGAGGGATGCAATCGAAGATTCAACGGTCCGCCTGCGATACGGTTGAAAGGAACCCTACTTACAGAGTTCAGTAATGCCGTCATACCAGATTTGTCCGCACCAATATAGGGAGACTGGTTTTCACTTATCGGCTCTCCAGCTAATCTTCCATCGGCACTCGCAGCAAGCCATTGACCCATCGTAGTGAAATCACGATCGGTCGAGATCGTAGGCATGTATGTGTATAATCCTTTACGCTCTTTATTCATTTTGACCACAGCATCGGCAAAGGCATCGACAACCACCTTGGCATATTCGTCAACCGAATCCAGATCGTTTCCAAATTTGGGCAAACGTGATAGATACGTCCGCATCTCTTCATACCCTTCAAAGTTCGCAGCAATTGCTGTACGCAATTCTTCCAACGTGTACCGTTTTTCTTTGAAGACTGCGATATCTATAGCAGCCAATGAATCGACTGCAGTCGCCAAACCACTTCCCTGAAGAGTAACCTTATGATACTTGGTACCTCCGACAATCCATGATGTGGCTTCGTCAATCGTACCGTCGAGGAACAAATCTTCGATACGGATATGTCCTCTATTCCATTGTGCTTCTGATTCGTAATCCTTTTCCATGATTATGCGATACTGATCGAGAAGGAATGACATCTGCTGTCGGTATCGGTCGATGAATACATCCATTGAAGGACACGGAGCATCCACAGGAAAGTGCTTTCCCACATAGGGTCCACTCATGAGACCGATTTGAATCCTGTCGGTAATTCCAAAATTCTTATTCACTGATCTATCGGGCTCGGAAAAAGGTCTTCCACCGTTGAGTGCTAATTCGTACGGCCAGACCAGATTCATCCACAACTGACGTAAACCACCCTCCAAGGCCGGAATATTTGGATCATTACACCCATAAAATCCATATGAATAGACATCCTTCTCTTCGACACCAAATTCGAGCAAAGCAGGGATCATTGTATCGTCATTATAGACAACGACTGTCGCATTATTGCGCATCGAATCAATAACTTCATTCCAAAAATCCCGATCAATCCCCTCATGCCAACGAACTACAACAAACGGATTTTTCAGTCTCAAAAGGTTCGCTGCTTTAATAAAGAGGAATGATAGCCTATTAACTGCAGACGTCTGGGAATCCAATTTACCTCCTACCGTAAGGTAATTGGGGTCATCGTAGGAAACCTCAAGGTTTTTGATCACCGATTCATGTTCCTGGGACATATGATCCGCAGGGAACATGATCTCGTTATTCTTATTATAGAATTCAATAATCAAACCGAGGGCTTGCTCTTCATTCATGCGACCATTCTCGATATCGCTGTTGAACAGGGGAAGAAGATACTGGTCCATCCGTGAAAAGTTGAAAACACCACAGCCAGCGGTCTTCTGGGAAACAAGAACAACAAGCCAAATGAGCTGTAAAGCCTCTTGAAGAGTTCGTGCACTTCCAGTAGCGATATGACGACAAACTTCCGCGACCTCTTCCAACCGTTTGCGCTCTTCTTCTTGTTGTGATGCTTGAGCCAATTTGGCAGCTTCATCAGCATAACGGAGGATAAAATTGGTATGGGCTTTATAGGATATCAAAGCACCTTTGAGAAAATTCGTCTTATCTTTATCTTCTGCAAACTTACCCTCTTCCAATATAGATTCAACTTTTTCGGTGTACCAGAGAAGACCTTTGCCAATTATCGTCTCCCAATCGTAAGCAAGGTGTCCTAGTGAAAAGAACACTGGATTCCGACGCTTCACCCAACCTGGAGAAAAATAGTAACTGACTTGCCTCTGTCGTTCTTCCTCTGATACTTGAGGACCCCACCATTCGTTGCTCAGAGACTCTGCATATTGCCGTTGTTCATCTGTAGGGATTATCTCTACCACCGACCCTACAATCCGTTCTCCGTCTTTAATCAATACAGTCATGTGCTTGAGAATGTGCTCGAGGATATGCCCGTGTCTAATTGCGAACGGTTCATTCCCATATTTCTCGACAGCCTCTTGCTGCAGAACAATCCGCTCATAAAATGTGGCTTCATCACTTTTATCAAACCATGTTTCAATCGATTTCTTTACATGTTCAGGTATCATATCTTACCTCCACCATAGGTTCCTAAGACAGGAACACCATACTTTTCAAATTTTTCAGCTATTTCCCACATCCGTTCTGAAGTGGGAGTCGTGAATTTCTCTTGCTCTTTGACAGAACCTTGATACGTTTTAGTCTTGTCGACTCCAAGATCATGATAAGGAAGAATTTCCACCCCGACTAGATTGGACCGCCCTTGAAGGAATCTACAAGCAAGATCAATCTCCTGGTCCGAATCATTCATTCCCGATATCAAAGGCATACGGACCAGAAAAGGAATATCGGTACCTTCGAGTTTCCTATAATTTTGCCAGATGAAGTCCGGGTATACACCGGTACATCGGTAATGGTTCTCCCTGTCCATACTTTTAATGTCGATGAGTAGTAGATCCGTCATAGCCAACAAAGGTTCCATCGTGCTCCAAGGTATATTGAAGGCTGTATCGATAGCGATAGAAACATTTTTTTCCTTCAAAAATGTAGAGACCTGTAACAAAAAGTCGGCTTGTAAGAAAGGTTCTCCACCAGAAAAGGTCACTCCCCCGTGGGAATCGAGATAATAGTCATAGTCACGTAACAGTAGATTAGCGAGTGATTTTGCACTGATATCGGTACCGGAGAGACCTAATGCATCGACACGACATACGTCCACACATTTTCCACACCCATCACATAAGGTATGGTCGAATTGTCTTTTTCCATCTTTCATCGTAGTGGCTCCAGTAGGACAAACCCGGGCACAAGAACCACAATGAACACAAGCACTTGTAGTATAATGCAATAAACGTCGATATGGTATGGTCTCAGGGTTGTGGCACCATCGGCAATCCAGATTACACCCTTTCATAAACACCGTCGTGCGAATACCAGGGCCGTCTTTTGTACTGAATCGTTGGATATGGGAATATCGTCCTATCATATAGCCACCTTTCTTCTCTTCTGTAGAAGGTAGATGATAGTGAGCACGATAAAAGCTAGTGCAAATAGGGGCAAAATACCAAATCCAATTCTGAGAGAAACTTCCCTAGAGATATATCCAATCAACCATGGACCAACCAATCCTCCCAATCCTGCAATGGAAAAGAAGGCTCCTGTTGTTCTCAATCCAACCATGCCGAGATCATCAACAAGAAGAGCCACTGTAGTCGGAAAAAGAGGAGCCATGAAAAGACCGGATAAGGGCAACAAGAAATGGGCTTGGACAAAGAGCAAAGGCAAGCTGACCATTATCAATACCGCCAAGACATGTATGATGATGGTTTTCAACAATCCGATTCTATCCACATATCTGCTACTCAAGAATCTTCCTATGGTGAGCATGATGAAAAATAGGGAGAGATAGGTATTGGACAATTTTTCAGAGAGAGCAGCCTCTTGCCTGACATAAGCAATCAGCCATCCCGATATTCCTGCCTCCAACGTCATATACCAAAACAAGAATCCACCCAACACGACAAACTGCCACGTCCAAACGAATTTTTGGTTTGGTTCATAGACGACACGATCATCCAACCCACTTCTGGAAACCCCTCTGGTAACTATAAAGACTGAAACCACCAAAACAATAGCTGCCAGGCGATAGATATACTGCCATGAGGTAAAATATCCAAGAACCATAGTTGCGAACAAGGGAGCAAGGATAGCTCCCACACCATGGAAGAAAGCTACTTGGTTAAGCTCCCTACCTACTCGATCGGGCGATGCAGCGATTCTCGTCGATAGATTGGCCGAGACATCGATCAAACCACATCCCATTCCTGTTAAAAATGTTGCAAAAATAATAAGTATGGATGATGATGCGAAACCGAACAATAAGACACCCAAGGCAGTAATCACTACCGAAGCGGAAAGCATTTTCGCTACTGGAATCTTTTTTAGAAGCGGAACTGTCGCTAAGGTGCCGACAAAAAATCCAAAGTAGGTAATCCCGAGGATTATGCCACCTAGGGCATAGTCAACTTGAAGGGAGGAAACCATTTCAGCAACAGCACTTCCTTTCAGTACATCGGAAAAACCCATGATAAACATAGATAAAGAGGAAATGAGTATGAGGACTCTGGGCATTGGTTGAAGAGGTCTTCCTTTGTGTTCCAATTCTTTCCCCTTTCTTCTATATGCCTTTTCCTGCCATATAGCCACCATCGATGAGGATGAACTCCCCAGAAATCATGGATGCGGCATCCGAAAGAAGGAACAGGACCGTGGGTGCTACATCGGTAGTCTCCAAAAATCGCCCCATGGGGATGAAATTCTCCATCCTACGTCGCTTTTCTGGGTCGGTATCCCACGCCTCTTTACCCAACTCAGTCAATACAACAGTAGGACCTACTGCATTGACTGTAATTCCATAGCTCCCCAATTCCATAGCAGAAACCTTCACATAGCCCAACAAACCCTCCTTGGAGGCACAGTAGGCGCTATGATCTTGAAACGCAGTAACGCTGGAAAGACTGGCTACGGTAACAATTCGGCCTTTTCCAGTCTTTTTCATAGAGGGTACCACCTCATTGGTGAGGAGCATGGGAGCAATAAGGTTCAATTCTACCACTTTTTTGACCGATTCAGCTGAAAGTACACCCATCGGTTCGCAGATATTGATACCTGCATTATTCACTAGACCATCGAGACCCCCAAAAGCCCCTACAAAGTACTCCACGAGAGGTTTTATGGTAGAAACATCTGTCAGGTCGGCGGCATATGATTCACATATCCAACCGTTCTCCCTAGCCATAGAACAAATAGCAGCCAAAGACTCCTCGTCCCTTCCAGTAATACCCACACTTGCTCCATTTGCCATCAACTGGAGGGCAATCTCCTTACCGATTCCTTTTGTAGAACCGGTAACGAGTATCCTAGAGCCTGAAAAGTCGAAAGATACATTTGCCATAGTCACTTCTTCTTCCTTGAGCTAGCCCCGAGAACAAAGACCTTCTGCAGCAATATGAATCCGAGTAGCATACCGCCAGTAAACAATTTGATCCAGAAAACGCTGAATTGTCCATTGAATGCAATGATTGCTTTGATCAAGCCTTGTATCAATGTTCCCAGTAGCGTACCCCAGACGGTTCCATAACCTCCGGTCATGAGAGTTCCACCGATTACTGCAGAGGCTATAGCCTCCATTTCTAGTCCCATCGCAGCCAAACCGTAGCCTGAAAGAGTGTAGAAGGTGTATATAAACCCAGCCAAAGCGGAACAGAAGCCACTGAAGGTGTATACTCCGATTTTAGTATTCCCCACAGGAAGACCCATGAGAATGGCGGATTGTTCATTTCCTCCCAATGCATAGACATTTCTCCCGAACCTCGTTCGTCGGGAGATATACCATGCAAGAAGCGTGATCAAAAGCAAAGCCATCCCTGGAATAGTGAGTTTTCCATTACCGATCCGAAGACCGATTGAAGACATCTGGGCATAGAAGGGATGGTTGATGGGGACCGAGCCGAGACTCAATACATATCCCAAACCTCGGGCAAAGAACATTCCAGCCAATGTAACGATGAATGGGGGAGTCTTGAAGAACTGGATCATGAACCCCATGAGGAACCCAAGAAGTGTACCAAACGATAAGGCAATGACTATGACTAGGAGATTCGGCACCCCAGCTTGAGTCAATACCGCTACGATCATCGCTGTTGTCGATATGACAGCACCAACCGAAAGATCAATCCCGCCAGAGATGATCACAAAAGTCATTCCGACCGCGGTAATACCGAGGACGGCATTATCGGTCAACAGGTTGAAAAAGACCCGTGGTGAGAGAAAGTTGCGATAACTTATACCACCATAGGCATAGAGTACAAGAAAGACAACGAATGTCGCTACAAGAGGGAATTCACGTCGAGTAATCTGAAAGGAGAACTTCCGCTTGTTCATGCACGGACCTCCTTCCCTTGTATTGCTCGGCGTCTCATACTCATGACTTCACGCATCTTGTTGGACTGGATGATAAGAACCACCACTACCACGATAGCCTTGACCAATAGAGTATATTCAGTTGGTATTCCTTTGGTGAGGATTGTCGTAGTCAGCGTTTGGATAATGAATACGCCAACTACCGTACCGCCGACATTGTATTTACCGCCCTCCATAGGAGTTCCACCGATAACGACTGCCAAGATGGCATCAAGTTCCATGTAGAGTCCCATGAACCCTGCATCGGCACCAGTGATATCACTTGTCATCACTAAGCCGGACAAACCAGCTGCGAAGCCGCTGAAGATATAGACGAAAAGTAAAACGATCTTGGTATTGATTCCCGAAAAATTACTGGCACTCCGGTTCCCTCCAACAGCTTGAATATACAGTCCCATGGGGGTGAAACGAGTAACTGCAAACCCCAATAGGATTACACCGAGAGCTAGTATGAAAGGAAACGGTATTCCGAAGAGGTATCCTCTTCCCACGAATTCAAATCCTTCATGGCTGAAGTTGAGCACTTTGCCTCCGGTCAACAATTGTGCTAATCCCCTACCTGCGGTCATAAGGATCAATGTCGCGATAAACGGCTGTAACCCAACTACCGACACCATCAGACCATTGAAGGCTCCCAAAAGTACCGAAGCAACTAAAGGTATGAGTATGATGGCGAGTATGGGAGCATAATAGGTTGAATCGGCTGAGGTAAGATACTCCGTATTTCCACCCCAAACCACCAACGAAGCGATCGAACCGGATATCGCCAGTACAGATCCGACAGAGATGTCGATTCCCCCGGTTGCGATAACGTAAGTCATGGCGACCGCCATAATCAATGTTGGAGCACTTCTACGTAAAATATCTATCAGAGAACCAAACAAGTGGCCATCTTTAATCGTAATACTGAAGAATGCATCGGTAAAGATCAGATTGAAGAACAAGATCAACGCCAATGCTAATAGTGGCCATATGATTCGTGGAATTTGTCGTCCTTTGTTCATGCTATTCCTTCCTCTTTGGCGGCAATCCGAACCATGATTTCCTTTTCAGAAATCTCGTCCCCTTTGAGCTCACCCACTATCTTTCGGTTTTGCAGAATGTATACCCGGTTGGAACAGCGCACCACTTCTTCAATCTCAGATGAGACAAAGATGACTCCCATACCTTCCTTGCTCAATTCAACAAGCAACCGCTGAATCTCCATTTTTGCCCCGACATCGATACCACGTGTCGGTTCATCGACTATCAACAAATCGGGATCGGTCGCCAACCATCTGGCGAGAATCACTTTCTGTTGATTGCCTCCGGAGAGAGTCTCTATAGGTTGGTTTACCCCTGAAGTCTTAATTGAGAGCATTTTAATATACTTCTCTGCCAGTTCAGTCTGCTTCTTGGTAGAGAGGTTCTTGAACCACCCCCTCCTCACCTGTAAAGCAAGTGCGATATTTTCACGAACCGATAAGCCGGCAATGATTCCATCCTCTTTCCTATCCTCCGGACTCAATGCAACATGATGCGCAATTGCTTTTCTTGGGGAATGGATTGCTACAGGCTTTCCTTGAAGCTCAATACTACCTGTATCGGGCTTTTGTGTTCCAAACAACAAATTCGTTATTTCCGTCCGTCCAGAACCAAGCAATCCTGCAAGGCCTACGATATCGCCTTTCTTGACATCGAGATCGAATGGATTCATATACCCACTCTTTCCTATCCCCTTGACAGATACCAGAGTCTCTTTCTGAGAGGAATCGATATGGCTGGAAATGCTATCAAAGTTCTTGAGATCATCTAAGGATTTCCCCATGAGTTTTGACACCAAGTCTAGCTTCGTCATCGATGAGGTCGCATACTCACCAACGTAGTTTCCGTTGCGTAGTACCGTGATCCGATCGGTGATCTCGAATACTTGATCGAGAAAGTGTGTCACGAAGATGATGGCATGGCCTTCATTCTTCAGTCTCCTCATCTGGAAAAATAACTTCTCAACTTCATCTGCATTCAAACTGGAAGTGGGTTCATCCAAAATCAATAATTTGGAATCGAGCTCCAAAGCTCGTGCGATTGCAACCATCTGTTGGATGGCAATCGAATATTCACCCAATAATTCGGTTACATCGATATGAATATCGAATGTCGACAGAATTTCTTCGGCACGACGGTTCATCTCTTTCCAATCAATACCTTTCTTCCCTTTTTTGCGTCTGCCGATGGCTAAATTCTCGGCAACCGAGAGGTTGTTCAGAAGGTTAACCTCTTGGTAAACAGTGCTGATTCCCATTTCTTCAGCATGAAGCGGTGAAGTTGGATGAACCTCATTACCATCGAGCATAATGGTGCCGGAATCTTTCGTGTAGACCCCGGTAATCACTTTTATCAGAGTTGACTTTCCCGCACCGTTCTCCCCCATAAGACCATGGATTTCGCCCTTGTTAAGGGCGAAATCCACATTGGAGAGAGCGATGACACCTGGAAAGGTTTTGGAAACATTGTGTACTTCCAGGAGTTTCTCGCCCATGAATTACCTCTTGATTTTAGTACTTTCTGTTTTCGATGAGAGCAGCTGCCTCTTCCATCCGGAAAATACCGTCTTCCGATTTGATCCACTTGGAGACTTCTTCGCCACGCCAAGCAGCTTCAAGAGCATCGAAACCTTGTGGTCCGAGCAATGGAGTACATTCGACGAGAGCATTCAAATCGCCATCGACCATAGCCTGGAAACCGTCTCTGACGCCATCAATGGAGTAAACCAAGATGTCTTTTCCGGGATCAAGACCATATTCCTTGATTGCCTGGATAGCACCGACTGCCATATCATCATTGTGTGCATAAACGACATCGATGTTCTTTCCTTCAGCCTTCAAGAAAGCTTCCATGACCTCTTTACCCTTTGTGCGGTTGAAGTCACCAGTCTGGGAAAGGATAATTTTAAGCCCAGGATTGGCATTGACCACTTTCTCGAATCCAGCTTTTCGCTCGATTGTTGGGTCAGCTCCGGGAGTTCCCTGCAACTCAACGATATTCGCGGTACCATTGGTATCCTCGAGAACGATCTTACCGACCTGTTCACCTTCCCAAACGAAGTCCGAACCGATGAATGTAACGAACAAGCTGGGGTCTTCATCTACCTTACGGTCGAGCAATACGACTGGGATTCCAGCCTCTTTCGCTTCACGGAGAACAGGACCGAATCCGGTTGTGACCTGTGGAGCAAGCAAGATACCGTCTACACCCTGAGCAATGAACGAACGGACAGCAGCAATCTGATTTGCCTGACTTGATTGTGCATCGTTGTATTGCAGTGTGTAACCGCGAAGAGCAGCCTCTTCCTTGACCGATTCCGTCTCTGCCCAACGCCAAGCCTGCTGGCTGTCACATTGGGAGAATCCCACTACCTTGGGTTGATCAGCGCCTTCTGCCTGTCCAGCACCAAAAACGGCACTTGAGGCAAAGACCATCAGAACAACCATCAATAAAACCATGATGTTCCTTTTCATAACATAATCCTCCTATTAGAATTGTGTTATCAGTGTATGGCCTCCCACAATAATCTGTAAATTTCACTTTCTTGTGATTTCATATCAATAACATGCACACCCACCTTTATTCTTGACTGGTGTATGGGGTCAATATATCATGTTCCAGATGCAAGTGTTGAAAAAATTCCTACTGATAGGTACTGTTCTCGTCCTCTTGGTTTCGGGGTGCTCCAAAAGTACAACGGAACCGGTGGATTCGAGTCCCCCCATCGACAATCAAGCGAAGGAACAAGACCAGCTCATAGTCGGGTTTTCCCAAATGAACCACATAAATCCATGGAGGGTGGCGGAAACCAATGATCTCAGACGCGTTGCACAAGAGCGAGGGTATTCACTGTTGCTTACCGATGCCGACAGTTCTATCGAGAAACAGACTGAGGACATAAAACAGATGATTGCTCAAGGTGCACAATATATTGTTTGTACGCCTTTGGTGTACGAAGGATATGATGAAATTGTACGAATCTGTAAGGAAGCTTCAGTTCCACTTATCATGTTGGACAGGGAGATCAAAGGTGAAGCGGGAGTCGATTTCCTCACCTTCATAGGCTCCGATTTCTATGAAGAAGGAGTACGGGCTGCCCAATGGCTCGCTGACACTACACAAAATACTGCCAAAATCGTAGAGCTGCATGGAAATGAAGGCGCTTCATGTAGTATAGATCGTTCAGCGGGGTTCCATTCCATCATCGATGATATCGAGGGAATGGATGTCGTAGCATGGGGATTCGCCGATTTCGAAAGAATTACCGGACAAGATGTGATGGAGGATATCATCCTCTCCTATGGAAGGGATTTTAATGCAGTATATGCCCATAGCGATGAGATGGCTATTGGCGCTATCCAAGCCCTCAAGGCAGCTAGCATCAATCCGGGAAAGGATGTGGATATCATCAGCATAGACGGAAGCAAAGATGCTCTCAAATCCATCATAGCAGGAGAACTCGGGGCATCCATAGAATGCTCTCCCCGACTTGGAACTGCTGTATTCGATACCATAGAAGCCCATATTGCTGGAGAGGAGATTCCTGCCAGGATCATCATAGAGGACCGACTGTTTGATCCGTCCAATGCCGAAGAGATTTTCCATGAAGGGTTTTGATTGGTTCCCGCCCAGAAAACACTCTTTGGGGAACAGGATCTTCATCCTGACCATGGTAATCACCCTCAGCGCGGTCGTGATTCTTGGATTCTCTTTCAGTTATCTCACTACCAATATCATCGAAGACCACTTTGAGACTGTGTTGGTTTCGATTGTGGATAACAATGCTTCTGAAATCGAGAACCTGCTCGATAATGCTCTGAAGAATGCCTTACGAATCGCAAATGACCCAAAATTCCAGGCAGTCCTCAGAAGTCCCCGTCCCGCAACTACAGCGGAAGCATATTCTTTGGAGTTGGAAATGGATAACCAACTCTCGTTTGTCCAAAACTATGTTGATCATCTTTTTGGCTTCTATGTGATTGGAGCAAACGGAATGCAATTCAAATCCAACTTCTCCTCTCCCATCTATGAAAATTGGCAACCCTTCACATGGTATCAGAAGATCATATCCAGTGAAGGCCCAGTATGGTTCGACCCTCACGACGGGTCATTCACCGTAAACACCATAGGGCAACCTTTGGTCACCATGGGATTGAGAATATTGGATAAGTCCACCGGTGATATTTTAGGAGTACTTCTAACCGATATCGAAGTCGAAACACTCACTGATATCATAAAGAAGGGGATGGGAGAAACAAGCAACTTTATCCTTACCAGTCAAGACAATACTATCATCACCCAGTCGGTCCAGGAGTTGGGAACCACAGCTTCTACTTTTTCCCACACTCGTGATATCGGAGTTGCCGGTTGGAAACTCACTGGCTATTTCCACCCATCGGTTATCAAAAAGTCGACTTTATCGATCATTACCCCGATCATTATCATCATGTTGTCTATTGCTGTATTTGTTCTATTCGCTGCTTCCTCCATCTCTTACAAGATCACTGCTCCTCTTCACGAACTCGCCTCATTGATGGAGGTTGTCAGGTCGGGAAACTTCCAAGTCACCATGGATAATTCTGGAGATGACGAGGTAGCTATGCTCGGAACCTCATTCAATGTCATGGTATCGAGGATACATACGTTGATGCATGACCTGCATGAAGAGCATGAAAAGCTCAGAATATCTGAAATGAAGACTCTCGAAGCACAGATCAACCCCCATTTCCTTTACAATACCCTAGATTCAATCATCTGGTTATCACGGAAAGGACAGATGGAAGATGTTACCCGCTTGGTCTACTCTCTCTCCAAGCTGCTGAGGATCGGACTCAATCGAGGAAGGACCATGGTTACCATAGAAGAGGAGCTAGAACATATCCGTAGCTATCTTATCATCCAAGAAGTCCGGTATACCGATGATTTCACTTACGTTATCGATATTCCCGATTCCATGCTAAAGAACAAGACTCTCAAGTTGATTCTCCAACCGCTAGTTGAAAACGCGATTATCCATGGTGTGCAACAATCCGATAAACCAGAAAGAATTTCCATCACCGCTACAGAAGAGGGACCAGACATCTTTTTTCTTGTGACCAATACCGGTCATACGGTAGATCCACAGACTGTAGAACAGATCAATCGACTCTTTGATGAGGGTATAGAAGCTGAATTCGGGCTGGGGTTGCGAAATGTGAACCAGCGGATTAAACTATATTTCGGTAGGCAATATGGACTTCACTTTTCGTCGGATGACGGATCTACCACCGTTACCGTACACATTCCGAGGATATGATAGTTATGGGCACGTATACGGTTGTTATCGCAGAAGACGAAAAACTCATTCGCAATGGAATAGCGGAATCCATCGATTGGACTGCACTTGATGCGATGGTGGTCGGTCTTGCGAAGAATGGAAAAGAAGCCTATCGCCTGCTTGTCGAAAAAGAGCCGGACATTCTGATAACCGATATCCAAATGAGTGGTGGGGATGGATTAGAGTTGATCCGTGACGTCAATCGGATAAGACCTGATATCAAGGTAATTATCATCAGTGGCTATAACAGCTTTTCTTATGCCCAACAGGCAATACAATTGGGAGTCAAGGATTATATCCTAAAACCGGTCAATATTGAGGAATTGCAAACGATCTTGGGAAAACTCATCAAGAATATCGAAGAAGAACGTACCCACCAGCATGCATTCGATCGGTTCTCAGCCTTCTATGAAGAATACCGCCAAACTCTGATTGATGACTTTTTCCGCGATTTACTCTTTGGCACCTTGTCTACCGAGGAGATAGAGAAAGGGCTTATCCTGCATGAATACGATAGGGCACAATCCCATCATGTTCCTATTGTCCTGTATTCTGAAATCCGCGCTCCTATGGAAAGCTCACGCCTTCATGAGATATTGCAGAAATCGCTCAACGAGATGTTCTCCCGGTACGGCCTTTCATTGGAAAGTCTATTTTTCTTTCCCAATGAGGTATTCTATACAGATATCACCTTGGTCCTTTCGATACAGAAACCGATGCTTCCTGTATTGGATCTCATAGCTGACTTGAAATCCATCATGGGTTCAGTCACCGAGTTCTCTCTTTTGGGTGTCGGAGTCGGTGAAGTCGTCAGTTCCTTAAGTGATCTAGCCTTCTCGTACCAGAAGGCTCGTACACATGCTCTATTTTCCATGATCTCTGGCTTCAATGTGAAGCAAAAAAGCATTGAAGAGAATACTGAAACACTCCATTTCTCACTTCATGATACCACCAAACAATTATACGATTTGCTTTCACAAGTTGATCAAGGACCATTGGAGGAATACCTTAAAACACTGGAGAGAGAAGTCGCAAGAGAAGACAAATCTCCAGAATACAAACAGAATCTTTTAAGAAATGTCCTTATTTGTGTCCTCTCTGCTGGTGATGAGTTAGGAGTACCGGTTAGGAAGTTTTTCCCTGATCTCATGACTCTCTACCGGTATAGCAATATGAAGAGTCTGGAAGAGCTGCTTTCGAAGATTTCTTGGGCTTGCCGTACCATTACCAGTCAATATGCTACCAGAGAAGACCATGCGGCGATAGATCTCATGGAGAAGGCGAAACACTACATTCTTTCTCATTATGACGATCCTTTGTTGTCTATTGGGCTTGTTGCCGAGTATCTGGGGCTGACGCCAGCCTATTTCAGTCGTCTATGCAAGAAAGCTTACGGTATGACCTATATCGACTATGTCACCAAATTACGGATGGATAAAGCAAAAGATACCTTGAAACAAAATTCGCAGATGAAAATCGCGGCGATTGCCAGCAGTGTGGGCTACAATTCATCATCGTACTTCAATTATCTATTCAAGAAGATTGTTGGAATGACACCAAAAGAGTACCAGAGTAACGTGGACTCTCAACCATATTAGCCTCCAACAGAGAAGGTTAATATGGTTCCAGTTTTTTATTTGCTACGCTTAAATACTATTCTTATCTTAAATATTGTGGAGGATTCTTGATAAGTTGATTGATGATTTTCATATGTAGAAATTCTTGTGCAGGAGTGAGTAGTGGCTTTTCCCCATCAATCACACAATCAATAAAATGAGAAATTATTGCATAATGATCATCCTGCATTTCTGGAAGTGGGACAGAAAACCTTTCAATATGTAAGGTTTCTTTTTCCCCATAAGTGGTTTTTGAAAGAATCACTTCTGGATTTCCCCATGAAAGATAATCAAATACCAAAGCACCATTAGAGCCATGGATTATTGTTTGGTTTAGCTTTTCCGCATGCGCATTTGTAGCCCTTTCATAATAATAGGAAACACCTGATTTGAATTTAAAGAAAGCAGCACCATGCTCTTCAACATCAAAATCTGGATAATAATTCCTTGCGATATCGGTTCCATTAAATGTTGAGTTGACAATTTGTTCTAATTCCAAATCATCTTCAAGCAATCCCAGATGAAATGAAAGATCATATACACCCCAGTCTATCATTGGACCACCTCCTGCATTGACCCTTGATAGACTCCATGTTGCCTCTGGATTATATTCAATCCCATAACGTTTTCCATTCCTCAACACTTGGTGATGGATATGATAGACTTTTCCTATCTTTCCCTCATCAATTAATTTTTTGATAAAATGAAATTTGGGTTGAACCCGGCTATGACGAGCAGCAGCAGAGAGCACCACTAATTTTGAATTATCTATGGTAACGTTAATAATATTCTGTACATCCTTTATAGATAATGCTAGCGGTTTTTCAATCATGACATGCTTTCCTGCTTGCAACGCTGCAATCGCATGTTCACAATGCAAGTGAGGAGGTGAAGCGATAATCACGCTATCTACATCAGAATCATCCAACATATCTTCATAGTTGGTTGAACCAGAGGGGATATCAAACTTTTCCTGAAGGCTTTTCACCATTGGTGGAGGAAGAGTACAGATCCATGTTACTTTTGCTCGACCATCTTTCAAGATATTTTCTATGTGTTTTTGGCCGATCATTCCTCCACCAATAATTCCAATGTTCATTGTCTTAACTCCTATAGGTCATTCAATCCTCATAGGGAAGAAGTTCGAGATTCCCAGCGGTAATTTCAATTTTATTTCCATCAGGATCTTGAAAAAAAGCTAAGCGCAGAGGTGTAGTTGATGCATTTTTTGGCTCAACCAGGAATTTTACATCATGAGATTTCAAGTAGGAAGCATAAGAATCAACATCATCAACAGAAAAACACATATGTTTATACCCAAAATCATGGTCATCCAAAACAGCAGGAAGCGGTTTCCCTTTCTCTGTATATTCAAATAACTCAACAATCGCCCCATTCTTAGTTTTTAGGTATACGATAAGAAAATTTCCATCTTGTAGGACTAATTTTCCCATTACTGAGAAACCAAGAATATCTCTATAAAATTTAATACTCCGCTTCATGTCGGAAACTGTTATTGCAACATGGTCGTATACTAGTTCTTGTCTGTTCATCAAAATCTCCTTTCTAGTTTAATTTAAATTCTTCGTTAAATTTGCTCCATTCTCTGAAATAACACGTGCATACCACTTAGCAGAATCCTTCAGAGTTCGTTTCTGTGTTTCGTAATCAACATGAACCAATCCAAAACGCTCCCGATACCCAGCTCCCCATTCGAAGTTATCCATCAAAGTCCACTGGAAGTAACCAAGAACAGGTATGCCCTCTTCAATAATCTTCTCAAGTTCAACTAGATATCTCGTCAAAAAATCAATACGCTGCGGATCGTGAACCTGGCCATCAACTGATACCCAATCAAGATTTGACAATCCATTCTCAGTTATAATTATGGGTTTTCCATATCTTTCGTAGAAAAACTTTGTTCCCCAGTAAAGGGCTGATGGGGTAATATCCCACTGATAAGCGGTTCTAGGAGACCCTGGAGGTTGGGAAATAATTTGAATATTCCCCTCCTTGCCATGCTGTACGACTTCCGAAAAATAATTATTGAAACCAAAAAAATCCAACGGTTGATTTATAATTTCCATGTCTCCATCATTGATTACGGGACCCTTTTCTTTTAATAATTCCAAACCATCAGTTGGATAGTGCCCAAGAAAAACAGGATCCATCCACCAGGTATTTATTCGTAAATAATCACTGTCCATCGAAAAGGTAGCTTGCCTTGCAGCCTCAATATCTTGAGGAGAATTAGTAGCGGGGATCTTCACAATTCCTTCCGGAGCCATCCCAATTTTTAAATTTCTTTTTGTCCGACTTCTTAAAGTCTGTACAGCTTTTCCGTGGGACAAAAGTACATTGTGTGCAACACAGACTAGACTCTCCGTATCGAGTTTGAGTCCTGGAGCGTGTCGCCCTTCCTTATGACCTGCCCATGTAAAAACTTGAGGTTCATTGATAGTCATCCAGTGTTCGATTCGATCAGTGAATCGATCTGCTAAAACTCTTGTATACTCTGCAAACCAGTTGGAACTATCACTATTCAACCATCCACCCTTTTTATATAGATTGAGCGGATAATCCCAATGATAAATAGTGGGATAAGGACAAATATCAGCCTCTAACAAAGCATCAACCAATCGATCGTAGAAATCCAATCCCTTCTCATTAACCTCTCCTACACCCTCGGGAATAATGCGAGGCCATGAGAAAGAAAATCTATATCCCTTTAATCCAATTTTTTTCATTATCTCGATATCTTCTAAATATCTATGATAATGGTCACACGCTTCTTTCCCATTATGGTTTTTAAATATTGCATTAGGTCGACTAGTAAACATATCCCATGTTGACAATCCCTTACCATCTTCGTTCCAAGCTCCTTCTATTTGATAGGACGCAGTAGAGGCCCCCCAGATAAAATTCTTTGAAAATCCCATATCAACTCCTTTTATCATCTAGATAACAGTATTAATTTCCTTGAAAAGAATTCTACAAGACCTTCTATGGTTTTGCAATTAAATTAATTGAAAATTTCATATTCTTTTCAACCTCTTTCACTGCATCTATTATTTCATTTGAAAATTTAGTTGAAACATAGTATGATTGTTACAGCCTAGATATTTCGGGAGGCCAAATGTCAAGAAAGGTAGACTCAACCCCAGACTTGAAAACTATTGCGGAATATGCCCATGTTTCTGTTTCATCAGTCTCAAGAGTATTAAATAATATTGAACCAGTTAGTACTAAGGTTAAACAGAAGGTAAATGCTGCAATTGATGAGTTGGGTAGACCAAAAGTTTCCCGCAGACAACATATCGGCGCTTGGGCCTTGTACCTAGCAATACCGGATGATATGAACCCATACTTTCCAGAAATAATCCATGGCGCCGTCTCTGAAGCTTCTCGGCACGGGTATGTAGTACATGTACTAAATATCACCGAAACACAGAATCCAAATTCTGCATATTGGAAGTGGATCAAACGTGACCCATCAGTAGCAGGACTGGTTATTATTGCGGGGATATTCTCCAACTCCGATTTAGAAAAATTCCACAGAGACTTTCATAAGCCACTTGTTGTTCTTCACCCATGGGAAAATTCAACTCTTAGCATACCAACTATAAAAATCAATTACGCTGAGTCGATAAAAATGGTCACTCAACATCTTATTGATCTACAGCACAAACGATTCGCGTTCTTGGCTGGAGCACTCTACACACCTGATGGCAGATCTCCAGTTGTAGTTGAAAAATTACTAGGTGTACAATCCACACTTGAATCAGCAGGACTTTCAATTGATGAAAATGCACTTCTTGAAGGTCCTCCTACTATTGACTGGGGGTTCCAGGCTACAAAGCAATTACTTTCCTACCCGACTTCAAAGCGTCCTACTGCAATAATATGTTCGAGCGACATGGTTGCACTGGGAGCTCTTCATGCGGCTCGTTCTTCGAACCTAAGTATCCCAAAAGACGTCTCTGTTGTTGGCTTTGATGATATTTCTATGGCAGCACATGCAAATCCACCACTTACCACTGTTGCGATACCTAAGCAACGTATGGGCCGTTTAGCGGTACAAATTATTCTTAGACTAAGAGATAGCCAAAGTACAGCTTTAAACGAGTACTATATGCTCGAAAGTCCCTTAATTGTACGCGAGTCTTCAGGCAGAGCCCATTCTTAACCATTCACAAAAATCCCAGTAAAAACAGGAAACCTCCTCCAAAAGTCATGCTCTTCGTCATATTTCATCTAACTATTTGCCTACAATATGATCTCTTTTCTGAAATTTCTTTATTTTTTCCTGAAATTATTGTGATTTATTTTATTGACTTGCAGCAACAGCCATACTACTATATTTATAAGTTTTATGACTTTTTAAAGGAGGAGCAGTATGAAAACAAAAATTACACTGCTTGTGGTAATGCTAATTTTAGCAACAGGTTTCATCTGGGCTGCAGGAGCCGAGGAGAAAGCTGAGACCCCAGGAAAAGAAGCTGTTACAGAAATCACATGGTGGTTCGGAAACTGGAACGAACCTCGCGGAACTGAACTAGCGAAAAAATTCGAACAAGAGAATCCTGGCTACAAGGTGAATGTTGAAGCCTTTGTTGGGGATGGAATGGAAACGAAAATGTTAGTTGCATTCAGAACTGGTGCTGTTCCAGATGTTTTAGCAGTTCCAAATGGCTGGACAATTCCATTTGCTAAGCAAGGGTATCTCTCTAATATGGACGACTATTATAGCCGATCAGGATTCCCAGCGGATGACTATATCCAAGCAGCTGTCGATACAGCTACTTTAGACGGTGCCGTCTATGGTGTTCCATATCGTATGGAAACACACGGATTCATCTACAACAAAGACTTATTCCGAGCAGCAGGTCTTGATCCAAACAGACCACCAAAAGATTGGGACGAATTACTTGAATATGCACAAAAGTTGACTGATCCTGCAAAACGACAATACGGTTATGCAATTACGGGTGGTGGTGAAAAACAGAACACAATATTCCTAGTACTTCCAATGATCTGGATGAACGGTGGCGATGTCATCTCTGCCGATGGATCCAAATCCATTATCAATGAGAAAGAAGCCGTTGAAGCTGTACGTCGATACACCGATTATCTAAATAAGTATAAAGTATCTCCTCCATCCACATTGGAAAATGATGGAACGGGAATTCGACGTCTTTTTGAGCAGAATGTGAATGCTATGATGCAACAGGGGTCATATGCTCTGCCTAATATCTATGATGCAGGTATTGACGTTGGTACAGGACTAATACCGGCACCCAAAGGAAAAGATCCTGCTGTTATCATTGGTGGATGGAACTATACAGTTCCCAAAGGGGTTGAAAATAGAGAAGCAGCCTATAAATTCCTTGATTTCTTGACAGAACCTGAGAATATGGCTTTCTTTACTGATACCTTCCCAGCTCGATATTCAGCTCTTGAAGCTGAAAGATTCCAAGATCCAATCTTGCAACCATTCAAGGATATGTTGCCGTTTGCACGAATGCAACCGACTTTGACCCAGTGGCCTGAGATTGTGAATGTCATTTTTACAGAAATACAGCAAATATTGTTGGGAGCAAAGGAAGTCCAACCTGCAATGGATGATGCAGCAAAGAAAATCAATCAACTTCTATAGTCCAACATCTTACGACAGGAGGAGATATCTCCTCCTGTCTTTTTTGGAGATAATCACTCATGACTGTATGGAAAAATGTACTAAAAAGACGATTCTCAGGATTTGGATTTGTATTACCAGTACTGATATTTTTACTTCTGTTTGTTACATATCCAATAATTTCAAATACAATTCTTAGTTTCACTAATAGCAGTAATAAATTCGTAGGTTTGGACAATTTCAAATCAGTGTTCGCAGACGATACAGCTGTGTTTAGCATCATCAACTCCCTTTTATATGTAGGAGCCTCAGTAATTGGCCAATTGATTATAGGAACTTTGGCAGGGATCTTGCTAAACCGTGAATTTAAAGGAAAAGGAGTTGCTAGAAGCGCTGTACTAATCCCCTGGGTAATTCCCGGTGCAGTTGCAGCAACCACCTGGGCTTGGATGTATCATAGCGACTATGGAATTATTAGCCATATTTTCATGGAACTTGGAATACTATCTGATAGAGGACCACTAGCAATGCCTGGCTTAGTCATGCCAGCTCTAATTCTTGTTAATGTTTGGAAAATGTTCCCCTTCGTAGCAGTAATGGTTCTAGCTGGATTAAAAGGGATCGAACAAAGTCTTTTTGAGGCTGCTGATGTCGATGGGGCGTCTCTTCTTCAGAAACTATGGTACATTACCATCCCACAATTACGACCAATCTTAACTACACTGCTGTTGCTTTTGACTATCTGGGGGTTCAACTCGATTACCTTGATTTATACCATGACCGGAGGTGGACCAGCAAACCTCTCCATGATTCTACCCATCCATATATTTCAACAGACCTTCCAATATTATAACTTGAATAAAGCTGCAGCCGAGTCGATCATCTTATTCTTTGTATTATTGATAATTATTGTAATGTATATGAGAACTCTAACAGAAAAGGATGCAAGATAGTCTATGAAGCATAAAGATAGTAAACCTCTAAGGATTCTTTCCGTCTTTTTTTTGATAATAATCGCAATATTTGCCGTTTTCCCATTTTTATGGATGTTGATATCTTCTATCAAACCAAAAATTGAGCTCTACGCTATCCCTCCATCCTTTCTCCCAGGAGCAGCAACGCTTTCCCATTATTCGACAGTATTTACTGCTTCCAATATTCCTCGTTACTTTCTAAATAGTATGGTAATAGCGGCTGGAGCAACAGGGATTGCATTAGTTATTGCAATTTTGGCGGCTTATGGATTTTCTCGTTTTAATTTTATCGGTAAAAAATCCCTAAAATTAGCAATACTCACAAGTCAAATGATTCCTACAGCAGCTATTATTGTTCCGTTATTCATAACATTAAGAATTTTAGGACTAATCAATACCTATCTAGGACTCATTCTCACCTATTTAATACTTACCTTACCGCTTAGCGTCTGGATGCTTACAAGCTACTTTGTAAATATCCCAGTTGAAATGGAAGAGTGTGCGCAACTTGACGGAGCAAGTAGACTGAGAATTCTCTTTTCAATAGTAATACCAGTGTCTTTACCTGGTATCGTCGCAACAATTATTTATTGTTTTGTGACATCCTGGAATGAATTTTTATTCGCATTAAGCTTTGCTCAAGATACAACAGTTAAAACATTACCTATTGGGTTAGCAGAATTTACTAAAGAATTTGATACAGATTGGGGAGCTCTTATGGCAGCATCTGTAACAATGACAATTCCAATTGTTGCACTCTTCTTTGCATTACAAAAGCACTTCATTGCTGGACTCTCTACAGGCTCTGTCAAATAAAAAAAGGAAATTCTACCGATATGAAAAATCAATCCGAGAAAGAAATTTTACCTGAAAGAAAACTCCCCTTTTTTACAGGGGAGGTATCACAGCAGGATTATCCTATAAAAATACCGAAAAAGACTGAACAACCTCGTAAATTGGAAATAAGTGATATCGAACGTATCAATCGCTTTAAAAGATTGTATGGGGGGTGCGTTTGTGATGCTCTTTTTCTTTGTGGTGTAGTTGATACCATAATTGCGCACACGATTAAACCATTAAGAGAACATGATGTAATTGCAGGAAGATGCCTCCCAATCAAATGGCACTCCCTTGCTCCTGAAACTCATTTATCAATAAAAGAAAAAAATAGAAGAATTAAAGAATGGGAAAAGTATAGTTCTCCGCAGAAATTAATGCATGAGGCTGTCTTCCCGGGTTCTGTTTTAGTGTTTGATACCGGAGGAGATAGACAGGCTGCGCAATTTGGAGAAATGAGTTGTCGATTAGCAAAATCTAGAGGATGTGTCGGAGTTGTGAATTCAGGAATGACGCGTGATGCAAAATATATTCTAAGTATCAACGATTTTCCTTACTTCACATATGGTACGACACCAAATGCATATGGGGGATGGAGAGTAATCGATGTGAATGTTCCAATCTATATGCCTGGCCATCTCCGTTACTATGTTACAGTAAATCCCAACGATTTTATTTTCGGTGATGATGATGGTCTACAAATAATCCCAAGCCCACTAGTCGACGAGGTCTTGCTAAAAGCAGAGGAGATATTCACTTTCGAAGAAAAAGAGAGAGAATTGATAAGGGAAGGTCTTCCAATAGAAGAAGTTTATAAAAAGTTTGGTGATCTATGAATAATCGAAAATTAGAGAGTTCCCAAGTTCAACTCTCTGAACTTGGGTTTGGTACTAGTTCATATCAACAAGGAACAAAAGGAAGACTTTCGTCCAAAGAATTTGAAAAGTTAATAAATATTGCTATTGAAAATGGTATCACCCATATTGATACTGCAAAGACTTACTTGGGAGGAAAAAGCGAGAGCTGGGTCGGTCAAAGTCTGAGTAATCTGGGTGTTCGAAAAGTTGTAACTATAGCAACTAAAAGCCATCTTCAAGCATCTTCTAAAAAGAGCAAACAAGTTATTGATCATAGCTTTGAACAACTTGCTGTTGAATACATTGACATATATTATATTCATTGGCCAAAGGAAGGAATTTCTTCCGCTGCAATGCTCCAAACTCTTTTTGATTATAAGGAGAAAGGATTAATAGGTGCTGTTGGGGTTTGTAATTACCCAGTCTCACGTATGCAAGAATGGATTTCTGATTTTCCTATTGATCTTTACCAATTGGGATATAGCCTTCTATGGAGGATCCCAGAATTGGAAATTATTCCATTTTGCCATGAGCATAATATCGGATTGGTTTCTTACAGCAGCCTGGCACAAGGGCTACTAACGCCACGCATATTCCCAAAAGTATTACCAGATGAAGACGTCAGACGCAATTCTGTACTTTTCAGAGACAACACTTACCAGAAGGTTTTGGCTACTCAAACTGAATTGAAAGCTCATGCCATCTCTTCAGGCCTCTCCATTCAGACTCTTGCTATCGGATGGCTACTATCACAACGAGCCATCAAATCGGTATTATTCAATGCTTCTACAGAAAAACAACTTTATGAAAATATTTCTGCATATAAAAATAATATCAATAATGAAATTATTAAAAATGCAACAAAAATTACCGATGAATTGAAACACATACTTCCACATCTTGATACACTTTTTTCATAATCAACAAAGAAGAGGAGACCCCAATGAAAATCACTCGTATCGATATTATTACAACACGTTCTAAGACTAGGCTGATGTGGGTACAAATCCATACAGATTCAGGATTAATTGGACTAGGAGAAACATATGATAAAGTAGCGGCAGCTAAAGCTTCAATAATAGAGGTCTTTGCTCGTCAATTAATTGGGAAGGATCCACTTCGGATAGAATATCTTTGGCGGAATATGCATGATTTCGTAAACATGCATGGTTATGCTGGAGGAGAATTCAGAGCTCTCTCTGCTATTGATATGGCATTGTGGGACCTCTTAGGCAAGACTACGGGTTTACCAGTATATGCATTATTAGGAGGACGAGTCAGGGAGACAATTCCAGTCTATAATACCTGTGTAAACTGGTCGAATTTATATAATAGTTGGAAAGCTGATTTTAATGATACAATCAAAGAAGCCGAAAAACTTATCGAACTAGGATACAGAGGAATGAAAATTGACCCATTCTTGCGTTATGCAGGGAAAAGTTTTGGGCAAAACCTATGTAAAAATGACTTGAAAGTTGGAACTGATCATATTAGAGCGATAAGAAATGCATGTGGTGATAAAATCGAAATCATGCTTGATTTACATGCTGCATGGAATCTTCCTGCAGCCAAAAGCATTATTAAAGCTGTTGAACCACTTGATATTACATTTGTTGAAGAACCTGTACTTCCAAATGAAAGAGAGTCAATGAAGGAGCTACGTACATTTACAGATATTCCAATACTAGAAAGCGAACGATACTTCACGCGTTGGCAGGTTAAAGATCTACTAGTTGAACGTTGTACTGACATACTCATGTTTGACTTGGCTTGGACAGGAGGGATTTCCGAAGGAAAAAAGATTGCTACGATGGCAGAATGTTTTGGTATCCCAATTTCTCCACATAATTGTGGTGGTCCTGTTACAGCAGCAGCTAGTGCACATATATGTATGAACGTGCCAAATGTATATATTATGGAAGCTGTTGAGGAATACTCTTCGTATTTCAACGATTATACTACACACAATATCACCTGCAAGCAAGGATTAGTGAGCTTAGACGATAAGCCAGGCTTAGGCCCTGAACTTTCACAATCCTTCCTTACTAGCGGTGACGCGGAAATCATAACTATTGATGAAAAAACCATACAGATCATGAACGATGGAGTCTTATGGCCGATTTTGAATAGGTAGATAATTCACCATCGTACTTCAATTATCTATTCAAGAAGATTGTGGGAATGACACCAAAAGAGTACCAGAGCGAATCATAACACGACGAAAAGGAGTGGAATCATATAGGATCCACTCCTTTTCAAATAATTGTCAAACTGCTGAGTTCAATCTCTGAACGGATGGCTAGCAGTGAATTGTTCCATAGCTTGGACTAAATCTCGATAAGCTTCCAACCGTTTTTCAAAGAAAGGATAACGTTTTGTATCACAGGTGATAGTATCTCCAGTGTTTATCCAGGATTTGCTCGCAGTCGGAAAATCAGCGAATATCCCGGCTGCAACCGCAGCTACCATGGCTATTCCTAAGGGAGCTCCTTGGTTCTGTTCAATACGCACAACTGGAGTTTGTAAGACACCACTTTTCATGGTATTCCATAGTAGGCTCCTCTCTCCACCACCTGTGACGCGGACTTCCTTGAGATGTAGATCCGGTTGTAAGGCAGTCGCTGCTTCCTTATACAATCCATACTCCAAGGCGACACCTTCCAAGATTGCCCTGAAAAAGTGTTCCTTGCCATGATCCCAATTCAACCCTACAAAAGCTCCACGTAAATCCGGACGTCCGGGCATCACCCTTCCTGCGACATGGGGAATAAACAGAGGGTGGGAGGCTGAATCCTCCAACTGCTCTACAGCAGCTTCAATTTCTTTAAACCTGAGATTTCCGTTGGAATCCCCGAATTTTTTTACGAACCATTCGGGATTCATCCCTCCCCCATTGATGTAGGCGTAAGAATACCAAAGCCCTGGAACGACAGAGGCACAACATCCTAGAATTCCACTCTTGTGATCTGGAACAAATTGCGTTTGCGTGCAAGCGAATACACTCGCAGTACCAGCGACGTCAACACTCATTCCCTCTTCTACTGCTCCACTGGAAAGGAAACTTGCAACCGTATCACCACATCCCGCGGCGACAGGAGTTCCTTCCACCAAGAGAGATGCTTTCGCTGCCTCCTTGCAAACAGTTCCTATGATTGCCGTAGAATCAACTATACGGGGCAACTTTTCCTTAGGCATAGAAAATTGATCACATAATTGATCATCCCAAACTCCATTCGCGGTATCCGAGAATCCGGAAAAATGTAGGTAGGTCTTGTCAATGAATCCCTGATCACCTTTCAATCCGCAGAGTCTGGCAGCGGCATATCCACCAGGCTGGACGAATTTGGCAATCTTTTTGAATATTTCGGGATGTTCGTGCATCCACCAAAGTTTCTTTGGTCCATGGTTTATACTTGGAGCTGTTCCCGCCTTTGCTAAAATTCTATCATTTGCCTGTTCACGCATACGATCCAAATAGGGTGCACAACGGGTATCGAGCCAGGAATCATAAGGAGTCACCGCAATTCCATCGTACCCCATGCCAATAACTCCAGCCATCTGTCCATCGATTGCCAATGCAGTGATATGCTTAGAAACATCAGATAAACCTTTTTGTTCGGCTCTCTCAATACAAGTCCTGATAATCCGTAGAACTGAAGCATACTGAAATTCGGCATCCTCAGTAATAGCACCCGCTGTGGGATGAAGGAGTTGGGAAGACTCTCCATGTTCTGAAATACAGGCTCCAAAGGAATCGAACAATGCGCCCTTTACACCCTGGGTACCAATATCGATACCCAATACATATGTCTTGGTCATCAGATCCCCCTATATATCAGAATACAATTGCGCGCTTGAGTCCTTTACCACTTCTAGCTTCCATCACTGCCTGCACTACATCATCGACAGAACTCTCTGCTGTGATGATAGGCCTGACATCTATCGCCTTACTTGCTATCAATTCCAGACACTTTCGGTACTGTCGCAAGCTTTGCCGTGTAGTGCCACCGACCAACAATTGTTTGTAATGGATTTCATTGGTATCCAAACTGACAACAGATTTCCCTGATGGAAGTCCTCCGAAGAACATGATTCGACCATTTTGACCGGCCAATGAAAAAGCCTGTTCCTGGATTGCTCCGACAGAAGCTGCGGTAATCACTAAATCGGCAAGCTTGCCTTTTGTAGCTTCCTGTAAGGCAGGCAGAAGGTTATCTCCGGCTGGCAACTTATCAATTCGACTATCAATCGAACGGGCCAATTCCATCCTCTCGTCAGAAATGTCACTTATAAATACCTTGGAAGCACCAGCCATGAGTGCCACCAGACAATGCATAATACCAATTGGACCACTCCCAATTACCAGAACAGTGTCTCCGGGATAGATACCAATCTTCTCATAGGCATTGTAGACACAGGAGAGAGGTTCTGCCAAAGCAGCCTCTGAGAAAGAAAGTCCTTCAGGTAGGATCGAAATATTACCTTGCCTTACCGCAGCTTCAGGAATACGTACGAATTCGGCGAAACCACCATCAACTGAGACACCCAAAGCCTCGGACTCTTTACACATTTCACTATGGCCGCTGGTACAAAGGTCACAGATGCCACATCCGTAGTTAGGGGCTATGGCCACTGACATTCCAGGAGCATAACCTTTTACCCCCTTTCCGACCCGCTCTATAACACCAGCAAATTCGTGTCCAAGGATGCGAGGATTCTCGGCATCGATTCCCTGTTTACCGTTCAAGTAGAAACGAACATCTGTTCCACAGACGAAGGCACTTTTTACCTTTACCAAGACTTCATGGTCCCCAATTACGGGAGTTGGTACATCTTTGATTACGATTGATTCTTTTCCTGTAAGCATAGCTGCTTTCATAGCAATTCTCCTAGCGCCGGATCGATACCGGTCTTTTCTCTATAATAGAAGTATTCCCTGCATTCACCACTCTAACAGCTTCAAGGCCATCCATTCCAGTTACCAGTGGTGCAGTATCATGTGCGACCGAAGCTACGAAAGCCTTGTCTTCCTCCAAATATGCATCAAGGAACAAGGTTCTCCAACTCTGTACATAAGGAGAATGTATACCTTCTGGGCTAACTGTCAGCACAGAATGCTCTTGGTTCCTACCCACATGGATGATTCCTTTGGTACCAAGGATCTCTACTCGGGAGTCGTAACCATAACGAACGCCCTGAGCTCCGTCTAAGACACCCTGGGCACCTGAATTGAATCGAGCTGTCATAACCACATTGTCATAAAAGTCAGGAAAATCCTTTCGCGCGTCTGGACTTCTATAATTACCCGCTATTGCATAAACTTCAGAAATATAGCTACCACTATACCAGTGGAGGGCATCGATATCATGACTGGACACTTCAGCTAGAGGACCATTACTCTTTTTGATATCGTACATCCATGGTTGTGGAACGCTCGGTCCATGCGTCACAGATTTTACAAGTACTACGTCACCAATCGCGCCACTTTCAATCTGTTTTTTCGCATATCTAAAGCTATCATCGAAACGTCTCATGAAACCTATTTGCAGTTTTATCCCATGCTTATCGGCAGCTTCGTTCATCTCGATACATTCTGTCTCATTCATGGCCATGGGCTTCTCACAGAGTACATGCTTTTTAGCCTCTGCTGCGGCACACACAATATCACGATGGAAAACGGTGGGGGTCACTACAACCACAGCATCTATAGCTGGATCTTCAAGTACCTGATGATAGTCGGTATAGGTCTTCTCAACCCCCAACTCCTTCGCAGCTGTAGCCAAGGCTTCCGGAACAGGATCGCAAAGAGCTACGAGTCTAGCTCCATCTACTCTGCCCGCAAAATTCCGTGCATGGATCATTCCTGCCCGTCCTGAACCTATCACACAAATATTCAACATGTCGGATCGCTCCTTTTTCTTCTGTACAATCACACATAACTGGTATAATGTATGACTATGTATGCTTGTTATTATATAACTACATAACTTAGCTGTAATGTCAACCAGCAACATAGCTCCAGGAAATACTTTGATTGCTTGACTTTTTATATTGTGTAAACAATACTTCTTAATTAATAAAGCAGGTGAATACGGTGGCAAACCTAAAAGATGTTGCTCATAAAGCCGGTGTCTCTGTGGCTACCGCTTCTTTGGCATTAAATGGCAAACAAGTAAATGAAAAAACAAGAACGCGAGTACTAAAATATGCTCGTGAGCTTAACTATGTGCCCAATCGTGGTGGCAGAACCTTAATTACTGGCAAAAGCAACACGATTCTCATGGTTATAATAAATAGCACAAAATATCCAAACTTAATCGAGAAAAGTACATTTTTCTATCACTTTATGCAAGAAATCCTAAATGTAGCGAATGAACATGACTACAATTTTCATCTTGCAGTAATCAACTGGGAAGACTCTGACCTCCCCAATTTTTTTCAAAAAAAAGTAAATGACAAATCTAACGATGGGATGATAATAATCCCACAATATCGTCGAGATTATTCATTCCTTCCTTTTATCAAGGATTTCCCTTCAGTCATTCTCAATCCTTGGCAAGACTGTAACGGTATAGCTTCAATAAATGTTGACCATAATCTTGGTGGAACGCTGGTAGCTAATGAATTCATTACTAATGGGTATAGGAAGATTGCAGTTATCCACGGTCCTGACGATCACCATGATGGATATTGTAGGAAAGTGGCGTTTCTCGAAAGATTGACCAGTTTCGGATTCTCTATCCCTTTAGATTTTCAATATGAAAGTGACTTTACAACACAAAGCGGTTACCTCGGGGCAAAACAGATACTTTCAAGCGGAACCATACCAGAGGCACTTTTCTGCGCGAATGATTATGTAGCTGCCGGTGCAGCACATTATTTTCATGAACACGGAATTAGAGTGCCTGAAGATGTTGCACTTATCGGATATGATAACACAGATATTGCTGAAACACTTCACCCTCAACTGACTACCGTCGGAGGGATCCTCAAAGAAGTTGGGCATGCCTTAGGGAACCTTCTATTTGAGGTAATTAAGCAACCAAATTCTACCTTGACAAGAAGTCACGAAATACTACCCCAACTTGTAAAAAGAGAATCTTGTCCAATAAAAATGATTTAGTAGTAATCCATAACAGATTGAAAGAAAACTATTCCCAGCATCACACCAAAAACTTAAAACTTGACAAATATCAACATCATGATAAAGTATATCTAAAACGTTTCATATTTATCAGATTATCAGTTGGGAGGTATTTTTATGAAGGCTGTTCTTGTTCCAGTATATTTCAAGAGAGATAAAACAAAAAAATTCGAACAACAACTCGCCCATATTTCCCAAGAGTTAAAGGATGACCTCGAATTATTACCCGCGATTGGGTTAGGAGAACCAGTTCCCAAAAATGCAGATGCAGTTGTTTTTCCTGAAATCCTTGGGGAAGCCTATGAGCATAGCGAAGATTTCGCGAGTTATGATGTTCCTATACTCATCTTAACCAGTGAATTTATGACCATTTCCATGTGGGATTGGGAGATCATGAATTTCCTTAGGGGAAAAAACATACATGTACTTGCCCCTTATAACAAGGATCATAGCAGAGTCATTTGCCGCTCACTAGCAATAAAAAGAAGGATGAAAGACACATCCTTCCTCATCTTTCAAGATAATCCAGGGGAAGGCTTTCAACCAGATATATTCAAATGTTTCTATTGGTGGGGAGAGGAATGTACAGAACTTCTTCACGAAAAATTTGGAATCACAATAGAGCGAACCAGCCTCGAAGAACTTGGGAAAGTCGAGAAATCGATAAGTAATGAAACCGCTCAGGCAGAAGTAGAGACTTGGAACTTCCCGATGAATCGGTCTTTAACTGAAAGCATGAAAATTGGAGCA
This sequence comes from Pleomorphochaeta sp. DL1XJH-081, assembly GCF_049310885.1. Lineage (NCBI taxonomy): Bacteria > Pseudomonadati > Spirochaetota > Spirochaetia > Spirochaetales > Sphaerochaetaceae > Pleomorphochaeta > Pleomorphochaeta sp. DL1XJH-081. The sequence continues at coordinate 220,920 of NZ_JBMDYO010000003.1, read as the reverse complement.
GCGAAATACTATCTAGCTGTAAAAACTTATTTAGATAAGAGAAATGCAATTGGTGGTATAGGTGCGAATTGTCTGAACGAATCGAGATTCTCCTCTTCAACTCCGTGTATAGCTTGGAATCTATTGTTCGAACGAGAAAAATTGCTATGGGCATGTGAAGGAGATACGCTTAGCCTTACAACAAAGTATATTTTACACCATGCTTTGGATAAACCGGTGATGATGTCCAACATTTACCCAGTACTTATGGGCATGGCAGCTCTTAAACATGAAGGAATACCCTCTTTCCCAGAAATACTAGAGGAACCGGAAAATCATATTCTTCTTGCACATTGTGGTTATTTTGGATTACTCCCCCAAAGCTTCTCCGAGACTTGGGAAGCGACAGCTCCAGTATTGGGAATTGTTGATAAAGAAGCCCATATGTTGGATGCTAGATATCCAAGTGGACCTATTACCATGGTAAAAATTGATTCAACAATGGAAAAAATTATGGTAATTGAAGGCGAACTGAAGGGCTATGTACAGTATCCTGGTTCCGACTGTAGGAATGGAGCAATTGTGCAAGTACCGAATGGGCATGCTTTAATGAAAGAAGTCTACTCTCATCACCAAATCCTCATTCCGGGACATCAACGTGCAAGAATTGAATTTGTTGCTGAAGTCTTCGGATTGAAAATTGAGTCTTTGTAGGCAAACACCTTCTACCATCCACATGCATCGGCATATATATCCAATACTAGTTGTATATGCCGTATGAGAAGGGCTTTCGCTGTATTTTCTAGTTTGCCTTCCATTATTTCTCCATATTCAATGGGGAAGTATTGGCTAATCAAAGATCGAGGAATGACAATTTTCTCCAAATTCCCTAAAAGTATCTTCACCGCCAACCTAATTGAAGCATTCGGCCAATAGTAACGAAGCCGATCGCTGTAACTATATGCTATTTTCATTGATAGCTCGGGCCCATCAGAATAATAGTCCTTCCAATATTTCGGTTCCTCCATCATAATTTTTTCGATAGTTTCTCTCAGATTTGATAGGTCTACGAATCCGAAACTTCTGTGTAATTCCTTCTCAATCAACTCGAGTGAAAACATCGCCTCTCGATAAGCATACGTCACCCAAGGACCAACTTTTAATATGCAACAATGATCAGCAACCAATGAATTCAGGGCGGTCTTGGTCTGATAATCGGTTGAATGGGCTTCACATACTAAGTTTTTTAAAGGTTTGATTGCCCGATGCAGACCTCTGGCTTTATCAGGCTCATATATAACAACTTCATCATCCCCAAACTCCACTCCTGGCTGAATAACCAACCCAACAACACGATCCCAAGCTGAATGAAGTTGTTGTTCATAGAATACCCTTTGGGTTACTTCTATTGTCTTGAGAGCATCCTCTGGAGAAGTTGGTTCCACTCCACTATGACGAGAAACCATTCCTCCAGGGATGGGAACCTCTGTCCCTATGATGTAATATGGAGGCTCATCGCCAGAAGCAAACGATTCAAGCCAAGATTTTTCTGCAGATTCACAAAGCATAGCTGAACGATGGGCTACAATTTCATCATCCAAGGGTCTACTTCGATCCCCAAGATCATCGGCACAGAACATGCTTGCATCCAAGTGAATTTTCCTGAAACCAGCAATAACAAACTGTCTTACCATTTCACAAGCTTTAACCATCGCCTCTTGTGCCGGTTCATTCTTCCAAATATTGGGACCGAGATGATCACCACCTAGTAAGATATTTCTCATAGGATAATCCGCTCTATTTGCTATCTCGCCAACAAATGATACAAAATCCTTTGGGGTCATTCCAGTATAACCACCGAACTGATTAACTTGATTAGAGGTCGCTTCAATTATGAGCAAATAGCCACGCAGCTTTGCATGAAGCATGGAAGCTTCGAGGACATCAGGATGGGCGCTACATATACTAAAGACTCCAACTCTTTCTTCGTATAATTTGTTTTGCTGAAGAATCTTTGCGAATTCTCTCGTTAACATATAGATACCCCTTTTCTTTCGATTGTATTCCACAAAACAACCTATTGCAATTAGATCGCGAGTTGATAATAATTAGCAGGAACGAGGTTCCTGTGAAGATTTATATTATCAGACATTCAGAAAGCGAAGCAAATACTCGAAACATCTTGGCTGGCCAACTGGATTACCCCTTAAGTCAAAGAGGAATTATCGATGCCCAACAACTATGCTCCAAGATTTTTAAAAATTTCAAACCACAAGTTGTTTACAGCTCACCTCTGATTCGTGCCATTCAGACTGCAGTTCCATTAGTCATGCCCAATCGAATACCTCTTCTTATTGATGAACGATTAATCGAACACAATATTGGAATCTTTGCTGGAAAAACCTATGCCGAGGTCGAAGCGGACTCTAGATATGAAAAAAATCGCCTTGAACGTTGGAAATGGACTCCTCCCTCCGGGGAATCTTATGAACAGGTTACAACACGCCTGATTTCATTCTTTTCCCAATTACAAACTCAAAACTCTGATTGCTTGATTGTAACACATGCTGTTACTATGCGACTAATTAAAGGCTTGCTTGAAAATACCCTGCCCTCTTATCCGGAAGAAATTCCTAAGAACGGAGAATTATGGGAAATCGTATTCGAAGGCTTAGGCCATACTCACTACATAAAATCACATTTCTTTAATGACCTTATCTATAGAGGATCCAAAGCTTAATGCGGTTCAATTACCAATATTACGTCGATCTTTCAGGAAAACCGTGTATGAATGCATACCCCCTCTTATCACCGAGGTAACGTACTCAAAGATTTTTCCTTCAGCAGACCTTGTTACCCGCTTACTTAAGAACAAAGCTTCTGGTCTTTCGAGTTGAAGAATCTCAATATCCATTGGGCCGCTGATATATGTTTCTATGGTTTCTACACAACTTTCAATCTGGAGATGGTATTCCTCCTCCAACACTTTATATAGACCATGTACTTCCAGCAGTTTTGATTTATTCTCCAATCCTGGAACAATTTCGGCTCTAATATAGTTATTCACATATGCTATGGGAATACCATCCGCTATACGGGTTCGCTGAAGCCAATAGACTTTTTCATACTCATTCAGATTCATTTCATCCCGTACTTTTTGAGGTGGAAGAGTCAGTGAAATTGACAACATCCCCGTTGTTACTGATACTCCTCGTTGCTCGAGAGATTCTGTAAAAGAACTTAAGTAGTTCAAGTCCTGAGAAAGGCGTACGTCCTTTACTACGGATCCTTTACCTTGTTTTCTCCAGACAAAACCTGCTATTTCTAAATTTGCCAAAGCATTTCGAACAGTAGTCCTACTAGCTTTAAATTTTTTCGCCAAGTCCGCCTCAGTAGGAAGAAGATCCCCTGATTTGTATTTTTCAGAGATTATCTGATCTCTGAGAGTTTTTTCAATTTTAGTATACAGTGGGGTTTTGTCTCTCGACATATGAAAATCCCTTTTCCTAGTGAGGGCTTATACCGAGATATAAGCCCTCTTGGAACACTTGATCAAGTATGGGCAACCCGTAACTTTCCCTTTTCTTTCCGAGTTTTCACCAACTCTTCAGTGTAACGTTTATTATAAGTTGCGCAACCCACTTTGCTCTGCTGAATGAGAAGTTCGAGACAATTATCACAAACAGTGCACCAATTAATCTCACTTTCTTTACCTTCTGCTAATTTTTTTGGTAAGAAAGGATCAGCAAAAGACTGCCTGCCTAAGGCAATCATATCAACGATATTACGCTCGATACACTGGGCTCCATAGTTGAATAAACTACTTTGCTCTTCAGTAACAGCACATAGACCATTCTTGCCATTCCGGAAAAGACTGAAATTGGAGCCAATCATTACAGTTTCTGGCTTTAACTGTTTTTTCATTTCTTTTGCGAAATATTGGTGCAGGTATGCATAGTAAGGTGAATATTTGTCTTGCTGAGTCAAATTGATAGTGATTGATGGACTTCCTGCAGATTGTATAAAGAATTGAGCGCCCCTTTCTTCGAGTCCCTTGAGCAGGGCAATCGGTTCGGTAAAGTCAATGATAGGAGAGTCTGGACCATCAGTTCCAAAACCGCCTGGAAATCCTTCCCAAATCGAAACTTTCGAGCCTATAAGGAAGTTCGGGTCGTTGACTTCTTTCGAAATACGTTCATACAGTTCAAATGCAAACCTACTTCTATTTCCCCAACTACCCCCATACTTCCATTTTCTGTCATTATACGGACGAAGAATTTGTGAGCCAAAATATCCATGACAAAGTTTCATGTCGATACCATCGGCACCAGCATCATGTGCGATCTTTGCAGAAAGTACAAATTGATCCATTATATGGTCGACATCATCTTCAGTTAGTAAATCACCACCATAACCATGCAAAGGTTTAACTGTGACCCGTCGTGAAAAATCTGGATTCGACAATTCACCAGAATGTGTCAGCTGAAAGATAAATAGCATTTTATCATTATGAGCTTTTACATCACTAACAAATTTAGTCAAAGCCGTTGCATTTTCTGGAAGTATCGTTAACTGATTGCTTCTACTCCGACTTTCCTTGGTAATCGTTATAGCTTCCAATGAAACTAAACCAGCTCTACCCTGAGCTAACTTCACGTATCTATCCAGAGTCTCTTGTGATGGATTACCATTCACATCTTCGTCGTTACATTCCATTGCTTGAATAAAGAATCTATTTTCAGCTTCCCTCCGCCCAATCCGCATCGGTTGTAACAAAGTCTCCTTATAACCCATATCTTCCTCCTTTGAAGTATCTACTTCTCATAATATCATCCATACTGTTATGGATATCTATACATCTAAATATGCGAAAGACTTTTTCGAGATTCTCTGTAGGATTCAAAAAATGCTTGATACTTTTCATGCTTGGATTGGTCAGGTGTAACTATTTCAATCTCTTTGACTATCGTGTCGATGTAATCGAAACCATCCCATAACCCTGAACCAACAGCTGCTGTAGCGGCAGCACCTAATGCTGCCGCATCTTGCTCGGTATTCAAACGACTGACATTGACACCAAGAATATCAGAAAACATACGTAACCAGAGAGGACTTCTACTCCCGCCCCCGACTATAACCAAGTTCCCATTCAGTGAAGTCAATTCCAGTAATTTCCTGTAGACATCACATAGCTCAAAAGCGACTCCCTCCAAGACGGACCGTGCGAGATCATTAAAAGTTGTTCCAAGTGTTATATTCAGGAAAGCCCCTTTTATATTGGGGTAATCGCTTGAAGCTGGCGCACCTGCAAGAGTTGGATTGAACATTACCCCATTCGAACCGATCGGGCTAGCTTTGGCAGCTTCGTCGATTAACGTATAGGGATCAAGGTTACGTCTTTGAGCCTCAACCACCAGTCCACCTGCCATGGTATCCCGAAACCAACGTAGTGAATTACCTGCACTAAAAATCGAGGTAGCAGAAGTGTATGAATCGGGAACAACATGGTCAAAGACAAATGGCTTAATCCTTGAATCGATTAGAGGCTTATGGGAGGAGACAGCGATCCATGCAGAAGAACCCAAAGATAAATATTGTCGCCCCTCACCTAAATTTCGGGAACCTAACGCCATACAAGAGTTGTCCACTCCTCCACAATATACTTCAACCGATTTCGACAATCCCAATATTGCGGCTGCCTCAGAACTAAGGTTTCCAACCTTTTGCGTAGAAGGTATTGGTTCAGGTAATAATGATTTTGACACACCCGCTACATCAAGATATGTATCGATGTATGTACGCTTTTCCAATGAATAGGCACCTAATCCCGAGGCGTACGAGTAATCGGTTGCATAAACACCTGTTAAAAGATAGTTGATATAGTCTTTAGATCCTAAAACATGGGAAATGGTAGCGAAACGTTCAGGGTAGTTGTCCTTGTACCACATAAGCTTGAACAAGGAATAGCACTCAGGAGCAAATCCATTTCCTGTTTCTATATACCATTTTTCGACATCTATCTCATTAAAGAATCGTTCTGTTTGCTCTATCGGCCTAGTATCTGACCAGATGGGAATATCATCAAAAAGAATGTTCCCGTCCCTATCTAAGGGAATTACTGCCAAACTCTGACCAGACAAGGCGATGGCTTTGATTCTCTTCGCATATCCCGGATGTTTGCCCAATAACAAACGGGTTCCTTCTACAATAGCAGACCACCAATCCCTTGGGTTTTGGACATGAAATCTATCGGAAGGATATGTTGTTTCATATGGCATAAAGACTTTACTCTCTAACTCTCCCTCATCAGTGAAGATGCAAATTTTCGCACCCCCCGTCCCTAAATCAAATGAAAGCAACATACAGTTTCTCCTAGTTTCCAAAACCCTGGACAATATCAATCGAAGTCCAAATATTGATCCCAAAACGTTCGACTCCAAGATTCAGCATCTCATTGAAGGTCTCTATATTACGAATACCTCCCGAAGCCTTAACCTTGATGGAGGAACCAACGAACTCTTTAATCAGTTTTATAACCCTGATGGTAGCTCCACTAGGGGCCCAACCCGTACCAGTTTTTACGAAATCTACTCCAGCATGTATGCATATTTCACATGCTCTTTTGATCTCATCATCGGTCAAGTAGTGTGTTTCCAGTATTACTTTCAACGGTAAGTCACAAGCTACTTCCCGTACTTGTCTAATTTCGTCTTCCACATACTGAAATTCTTTGGATTTTAACTTTCCAATGTTTAGAACCATATCCATCTCTTGCACACCATCAGAGATCAACTGGCTCGCTTCATGCAACTTGATTGTAGTGTGAGCACCACCAGAAGGAAAGCCAACTGGAGCTCCCACAAAGATCTCGGGATAATCAGAGAGCTCTTCACTGATATACTTTGTCCAAGAAGGCAAAGTATGAACAGAGATAAAATTATATTTCTTAGCGTATACCAACAACTCATCAATTTCTTTTTTTCCATGATAAGCTTGCACTGCACTAATATCGATAAGTCGAGCAGCTTCTTTTGCATTCATCATCAAGCCTCTCTTTAAGCAACAGGAAGTGCTAAATATTTGTTACTACAATTTAATCTATCTTGGATCATACTGTCAAGAATTATTTTATATTAGTTTATACATCCTATTTCTATATAAATATTAAAGAGATCTTTTTGTATTCTAAATTTGTTGTAATTTCTTGTTGACAGAGCATAGATGCCGGTTTATCCTTTCAGTAGAATATTTTGACTGTAACAAGGAGCATGTGATATGAAGATTGGACTATTCACCGCCACATACTTAGATCTTTCTTTTGATGAAGTATGTAAAAAAGCTGCAGATTATGGATACCAGGCTGTAGAAATTCCAGCATTTAAAGAAGGGAATCCCCATCTTAATGTTGATGCTTTGGTTGAAAATAAATCTGCAAAGGAAGTCAAGAAGACTGTAGAAAAATATGGTTTGACGATTTCTGCTCTCAGTAATCATACAGAATCCCTTCTTGTTCTCGGCCCATATGGTGATGACACAGCTTGGATACATCCTGGAACCAAAGAAGAGAGGATTAAATTCGGGACTGAGCGAATGATAAAAGTTGCCCAAGCTGCTAATGAATTAGAGGTTCCTGTTGTCTGTGGATTTATTGGGTGTGAAAATTTTGGTCGGTTTTTCCCCTTCCCTTACGCGAAAGGCTGGGAAGTCATGGAACAGGAATTTGTGGAGCGATGGGGAAAAATACTAGACAGATTCCAAGAATATGGTATCAAGTTTGCCCATGAGCCGCATCCAAACCAATTAGTCTATGATGTGGATACAGCATTACGAAGTGTTGAATTGATGGGAAATCGACCTGAATGGGGCTTTAATTTTGACCCGGCTAATTTGGTATATCTCGGAATCGATGTCGAAAACTTTATCGATAAGCTTGGGAAGTATATCTATCATGTACACGCCAAGGACGGACAAGTAGTTAGTCATAATGTACGAAATTCGGGAGTCATCCCACAGGGCGATTGGCAGAAACTGGGAAGGGGCTTTCGTTTCAGGATCCCGGGATGGGGATCTGTACCCTGGAAGAATGTTATCACGGAATTATCGATGATTGGGTACGATTATGTTATGAGCTACGAGCATGAGGATGTGACTATGAGCCGAGAGGATGGAATAGCAAAGACGATTGCTTACCTTAAGCCCTTAGTGATCAACAAACCGTACGAAGGCCGAAATGACGCGTTATTCAAATAAGGAGACAAACATATTATGGGCAAAACAATGAAAGCAGCTGTTTATGAAAAACCAGGAAAGATAACTATTAAAGATGTCCCAGTTCCTGAAATTAATGATTCGGAAGTATTGATAAAAGTTACCTATACAGGAATCTGTGGAACTGATTGGAGTATCTATACCGGCAAGTATTCTGCAGACAAGCTTCCACTTATAGCAGGACATGAGTTCTCTGGCACTATCGCTGAAATTGGAAAAGAAGCAATCGGGTTGTCGATTGGAGATAGAGTGACTGCCGACATCAATATGGGGTGTGGCCATTGCTTTTATTGCAGAAAAGGAGAGACTCTCCTGTGTCCCGAATTTAGTCAGCTAGGAATTCATATCGATGGAGCTTTCGCGGAATATGTTAAAGTGCCTTGGAAGCAAGTTCATATTATTCCTGAGGCCATGGATATGCTTGAAGCAGCTTTTATTGAACCTACTTCATGTGTGATTCACTCAATGAAAGCACTGGATATGAAAGCAGGTTCTTCCATTGCAATTTTAGGCAGTGGATTGGGAAGTCTTCATGCCGCAGCGGCGAAGCAACGAGGAGCAGCCCCGATCATTGTTATAGGAAGGAATAAAGAGCGATTGGAATTGGCCAAGAAACTTGGAGCTGATATTGTCATCAGTACAGAAGAATATCCAAATCCAGTAGCGCGAGTTAAAGAGTTGACCAACGGACGAGGAGCTGACTATGTTATTGAATCCGTAGGTACTTCAGAAACCTATGAACAAGCCTTTGAAATGCTACGACCTGGAGGTACTTTAGCTGCATTCGGTATCACTGGAGATGATGATTTCATGCGGATTAATCCTGCGAAGTTAGTGTTAAGTGAGAAAAAAATAACGAGCTCATGTGCTGGAGTTGGAACTGATTGGTCGGATGCTATCACACTCATATCCCATGGGAGGATAGACCCTAAGCCACTGTTCTCAAAAATTATGCCATTGGACAAGATGGAAGAAGCTCTCAATCTATTACAAAAGGATAGAAGTCTCGTAAAGATTTTTATTTCCCCTGTCGTAGGTTCTGAAGTGGTGGATTTATAGAAATATTGATACTGAAAACGTTAAGAAGCCTGCCAATTAGTGGCAGGCTTTTAATTTACAAAATTTAATAGTTTCTTTATTTAATTGTCGCTAAACAGCTTATCTGTCCTTCCTTCATATGCCGCCTCAATAATCAGAGGTTTTAAATAAGCCGCGGTCTTTTTAACTCCATCCATTCTGCTCATGGTAACATCTTCATGTTCATAGCTAAGCACACCTTTATACCCGACCATTGAAAGCTCTGTGATAACCTTCTTCCAAGGAACATCACCCCAACCAGGAATTCTAAAACGGAACGATCGGTCAAGTCTTCTCATATCTCCTTGCATGAGAGTTCCTCCAGTTGCTAAATTATGCTCAACCAGCTCCGCATCTTTGGCATGAACATGGAATATGCGATCACCGAGCCTATCAATGAAAATCTGAGGAGAAATAGCTAGGTAAAGAATATTTGCAGGGTCAAAATTGTAGCCAAGTGCTGGATGATTATCAACTAATTCTATCGCTCTTTCAGCTGTATGAATATCATATATAAAACTGTTTGGATGTGGTTCAACTGCAAATTTCACACCATACTTTTTAAATTCATCAAGAATTGGAGTAAATCGTTCCACAAACTGTTGCTCATACTCTTCCCATCCTTGACCATACGGAAAAAAGAAAAATCTCCCCCAATTTTCAACGCCAGGATATCCTACTACAACATCAACTCCAAGTGCATTTGCAGCTTGGGCAGTGCGTATCAAACGGGTAGTTCCATGTTTTATCTTCTCTTCTGCAGAACCCTTCATAATAAAATCAGTATCAACTCCAGTAGGTCCCATTACGAGAAAAGATTCAGGATGATTACTTAGCGCAGAAATTTCGAGACCGAGACCTCTTGTAAGTTCAAGAACTTTCTTTGCGTTGTTTCCTTGTAAAACTTCTTCAATTTCAAGTTGACCATTCCCTTCATATACAGGAATCTCAATTGCTTCATACCCATACTCTACAACCATTTTCGCGATATCTTTTAATGGTTTTTCAGAAAAATTCGCTGTAAAAAATCCCATTTTCATATACATTACCCCCTTTTACTTCAGCATCGATTTCACGAAGGCCAAGGACCGCTTAAGATCATTTTCATAATCAGACAAGTCCATCATCTCACGATATAAGCTTACAGCAGACCCCACTTCTCCTCCCGGCCGAACAAATGGTTCCATAGAGATAGGACGACTGTAACCAACGAATTTCAAGGTGTCAAAAATTGTTTTCCAAGGCATCATTCCCAAGCCTGGCATTTTGCGATTATTTTCACCAATATGAAAATATCTCATCCTCTTATGTGCTTTTAAGATTGGAGTGACGAAAGATTCTTCCTCAATATTCATATGAAAAGTATCAAGATGAAGACCTACATGTTCTGATTCAACTTGATCAAGATATGCCAAAGCTTCATCACAAGTATTGATTAAATAATTCTCGAAACGATTAGCAACCTCAACATTGATATAGACTCCATTGTCTTCGAATACTTTTGAAATTTCCTTCATAGAAGCAATACTATTGTCCCACCTTTTCGATTTTTCATCGTACGAGTTAATTTTACCATTCCAAGCACAATAAAGTATCCCACTCACATCAGAAATGCCGGCTTTGCGCATGGCAACCGCTGTTTGTTTTAGCAAGCTTTTCCCAGCCTCTCTCTCAGCCCTTATTGGAGATCCAATATCTTGATCAGGCGTTAAGCCTAGACTAATAGTGAGATCAATATTTTGGACTTCTGCTTCAGTTTTCAACTTCAATAATCCTTCATCATCCTGAGATAAGAGGAAATCACTTCCAAATTCAAGCAAATCAAACCCAAGCTCCTTAACTTTCCTAATTAGTGGAAATTGATCATCCATCCAATTACTAACAAAACTCCCATAGTGAATTCCGATCTTATTCATACTTAAAGTTCCTCCATTTTCATACTTTCTTTAATTGTATTGATCATTTTGCTTAAGGTTCTCTTAGTGATTTTTCCCTCCATTGGGCCGAATGCCTGAACATTGAGGGCCCCAACAGCAGATGCAGTAATTGCAGCTTCAATCAAATCTCCCCCATCACATAGTACACTCAGGAACCCAGCATCAAAACAATCCCCGGCTCCCGTTGGATCAACTTCTTTGACTCGTGGAGCTTTCACGGAAAAATCATCGCTCCTAGTCACTATACGACATCCTCTTCCTCCCAGCTTGATTGCAATGATTGAAAGTTTTCGATAGTTTTCAAACATATACTTGATTGCATCATCAATATTTCGCTTCCTAGAAAGCATCAACAATTCATCCAAACCAGGGAGAAGTACAGAGCATTGTTCAAGTACAGGTGTTATAGTATTTGCCATCTCATCTCCTTTTAGGAGTTCGGATCTGATATTTGGATCGAAAGAAATTTGAAATCCCTTCTCTATAAATTCTTTCATAGTTTCAAGTATCTCTTTGGTAAATTTTGTATCCATAAACAAAGAACATCCCATCAAATGGAAATATCCTGAATTTCCAACATGTAATTCTTCTGGTCTCTTTACTTTAACGGAAGGCGTATCTTTGATATGGAAAATATATTCCCTAGATCCATCTGAAGTGTAAGAAATGAAAGCCACACCTGTAGAACCCTCTATTGTGGTAACATATCTGCAGTCAACACCATCTGCTTCTAATCTTTTAACAAGATTTTTTCCAAATCCATCGTCTCCAACCCCTCCAATAATCCCTGCTTTCTTCCCCAACCTAGCAGCGGTATCTATACAAATGGCTGGGGCTCCACTAGGAAATGGTCCCAAAAATTTGTTGGTCCTCTCAAACGGCATATCAGCTCTTGGCCGCATAATCTCAACCAAGAGCTCTCCCATAGTCCAAATTTCTGCCATATGGTCCTCCTCTTTTCTCTAACACCATATTGTGCACGTACACAAATCATACTATAGAAATTTTGACGATACAACAAACTTCTCTATATCTCATAAACTCTTGTCATTAAGAACAGTTCTCGCTTGTAAATATTTCGATCCCCGTATGATAAAATTCTAGTTGTGGGTATTTTTTTAGAAACAAATATTCATAAAGAATTTTTATTGGTAAAGCTCCTTGTTTAAAAGGATCTTGACCAATTACGATATCAACAATCCCCGCTCTCAGGAGTTCTAAACTTTTAGGTATCAAGTCATGGCAAAGTATATATATCTTTCCAGCAACATTTTTCTCTACCAAGGCTTGTGCTACTCCAGAGATACCACCTCCAGTCAAGTAGATCAAGGAAATATCATTATGCTTCTCAAGATATCGCGTTGTAATTTGCCTTGACAAACTATCCATGTCATAATTTTCTTCATATCCTATCATTTCGATATTTCTGTAGGTCGATATCTTCTCTAAGAATCCCTTCACCCGCTCTTTATGACAAGTGAGATGATCCGTGCTTGAAATTACTAAAACTTTCGAAGGTCTTGGATCTTTCCGAAGAAACATACTGGCCAATCTTCCTTGAGTTTTTCCTGCTTTATAGTTGTCTTGCCCAATAAAACATAATCTTCTACATCCTTGAAGATCCGAGTTGAATGTTACAACGGGTATGCCTTGTGATACTATCCAGTCAATTTTTTCTTTTATTAAAGAGTCATCAACTGGGACAATAGCGATAGCAGAAATACCGCTGGAATAAAGAGAGTCAAGCATCGAAAGTTGTTCTCTTGTATCAAATGCACGAACAACTTCAATATTGAGCTCAACTCCAAATTCAGCAATCTGATCGGCTTCTTCCTTGATTCCCTGTTTGACTTGTTCAACAAATGGATTGAAATCTGGTGAAAGAACTACACCAATCCTATATCTTCTATTTGAATGAACCAAAGCTCTACCCGCAAAGTTTGGAGTGTATTCAACTTCTTTGAGAATGGAGAGAATTTTCCTCCTGAGGTCGGGATTGACACCTGGTCTATTGTGAATCACCCTGTCAACAGTTCCTCTCGAAACGCCTGCCAGTCGAGCGACTTCTTTAATAGTAGTACTCATGAACCTATCTAATAATATGTGGTGGTCGTTCTTTTGTATGAACAAAGTATTCATACTTATCGCCAATTATTCGTAAAAGAACAAATTCAATTGGCCTCGCCTTAATAAAAGAGATTCTCTTAACTTGCAATAATGGGTATCCCATCGAAATTTCGAGTTCTTTTGACTCTTCCTTTGTAGCAGGTTTTGCTGTAATGAAGTCATTCGCTGAATCTATCACCAAATTATATTCTGACTCAAGAAATTCATATAAAGATTTCATCTTTATGATAGCTCCAGTAAAATTTGGCAAGATATCTGCTAGTAAGAAATTAGTAATAAGAGCCAACGGTTTCTCTTTAACGATTGCTGTTCTATTGAGTCTAATAATGTCTTTCCCTGGAGCGACCTGTAGTAACTCGGCGATTTCTACTGATGCATGGATTATTTCCACACTTATATTATCGTATTCGACTTGAAAGCCTTGTTCTCTCAGAGTTTCTGAAAATGAAGTTACATATTGCAGCTGTTGTGTTGGTGTTACATTTAATACTTCCGTTCCTCGTCCTTGCTGGATGTACACCAAACCTTCTTGGGAGAGCATCTCAACGGCTTTTCTGACAGTTGTTCTACTCACATGAAAAATTTTCTCCAGTTCCGGTTCGGGAGGAAGAAATTCACCTACCTTATACGCATGTGACTCAATCTGTTTCTTTAACCTCGCATAGACTTGCGCATATCGAGGTAGTTTCTGATTAATCATTTGGTTTCTTGCATTCCCCTGAGAGCATATGAGGAAAAAATTCCACATAAGTATTAGGAGGGGCGCAGGAGTGCGCCCCCCTCGAAAAATTCTCTATTAATATGCCTCATCCATAAATTCTTGAACATTCTCAGATGTGACGATATAGCTAGGTGCAAGATTATCCTTCTCAAAATCACCTCCACGAAGGATTTCTTTTGCAAGCCGGATTCCATCACCGCCCATTGAGGGGAAGTATGACATTGAAGCCCCATAAAGAGGATCATTCGCAGCCATTCGATCGTAAGCGTTTTTAGCTCCACCCATTCCGGTAACAAATTGTATATCCTTTCGGTTGGCGCTTTCAATCGCTGTAAGAGCTCCAATTGCGGTTTCATCATCCTGACAGAATACAGCATCAAGCTTAGGATATGCAGGAAGAATGTTGGACATGGCTTTCAAGCCAGCCTCTTGATTGAATTCACCATCACCCTCAACAAGAACTTTGATACCAGGATACTCAGCTTTGAGTGTGTCCATGAATCCATTATAACGTTCAAGATCAATAGGAATTCCAACATAACTTCTCAAGACAGCAATCTGACCACGACCATTCAGTCTTTCTCCAAGATATTTTGCTCCATTTACACCAGCACCATAGTTATCGCCAGCCAACAAGACTGTATATTTGTCACTTTCTATCGGGCGGTCAAGGATCATTACCTTGGTTCCAGATTCATAGATTTCTTCACAGATTGGTGTCATCAAAGTTCCATTCCCTGGAAGTACAATAATCATATCGTATCCACCGTCTTTGAAAGTTTGAAGCATATTGAACTGATCAGCATCGTCAACTGCATTTTTCACAGTAAACTCAAATTCATCAGTATCCTTCGCAGTTTCTTCGAGAACAGTATCAAGTAGTTTTGCTTGCCATGAATTATTTGCAGGAGGAAGCGAAACGGCTACCCGCATCTTTCCTCCAGCTGATTCTGCTTGTCCAGCAGCAAACAGTCCTACACTTGAGACTACCAATACGAAAACCAGAGTCAAAAGCATTGTCTTTTTCATATAGACCTCCATTTTTTTTAGTTTATCCATACGGATAAACGTGATTTATTAGTCTTTTCTCTGCATCAAAACGGCGAAAAGAATTACGGCACCCTTAACGGCTCCAGAGAGGTAGGGAGAGATGTTAAGCATGATCATCATATTGTTTACGATTCCAAGAATTATAAAACCGACAACTGTTCCCAATATACGCCCTCTACCACCAGTCAAGGCAGTACCTCCAACAATAACCGCAGTGATTGCCTCAAATTCATATTGGGCTCCGCTCGTTGTCGTCGCAACAGCAGCCATCCTAGACATTTCAATCGTAGCTGCAAGGCCTGCACAAAATCCTACCAGCATATAAGTATAGATCTTCATCCTATCAACTTTTATACCAGAATACCTTGAAGCATTTTCATTACCGCCAACAGCAAATACATAGGTCCCGAACTTTGTCCTCGTCAACATGAAATGAAATAAAATTGCTAGTATTGTTGCAATAATAAACGGTGTGGGAATTCCTAAGATTGATCCACTTCCAATTCGTGTGAACTCAGGAACTCTCCTACCCATTATAGTTGCACCTCGGCCAAAGTACATAACAAGTGATCTTGCGATAATTCCAACTGCAAGAGTAACAATAAAAGGGGGTAACTTTGCTTTTGTAATGATGACTCCATTGATAAATCCAAATGCAGTACCAATTAACCAACATACAATAACCGCAAACCACAAAGGATATACAGCCTCTCCAGTTTCAGTCACCATTTTTTGCATGAATATTAAGGCTGCTCCAGCTGTTGCCATGACAGGACCACTAGAGAGATCAATACCACCTCCGATTATCACAAACGTCATCCCCAGCGCGATTACACCAACAATCGATGTATTCCTCAATATATTCAGCAAATTGTTTGGATGTAAAAATCTTGGAGCAAGAATTCCGCAGATTGCAATTATCACAAAAAAGACAACTACAATACTATACTTTTTCCATATACTGACCACTATGTTGCCTATACTTACTTGCTGCTTAATTCTTTCCATCTTTAGCTCTCCAGTTATACATTTGTTGCATAGTACATAATTTTTGCTTCAGTCATCTCTGAGTTATCAAGAGCTCCTGTCAGACGCCCCTCATGCATCACTAAGACTCGTTGACAAATACTCATGATCTCTGGCAGATCTGAGGAAACAATAATAATTGAGATACCACTCTTTGAAAGTTCGTTTATCACTTTATATATTTCTTGCCGAGCGCCAACATCAACACCTCTAGTTGGTTCATCCAGAATAAGAATTTTTGCATCAGCAATCAGCCATTTACCCAACACTACCTTTTGCTGGTTACCACCAGATAGGTTACTAACCTGCTGTCCATGGCCAGTACATCGGATACCTAATTTACTGATACCACTTTCTGCACGGCGTGTTGATTCTAGATTATTCCTAAATAAACCCCGCCTCTTTAACCAATATTCATAGTTGATGTTATCTAGAATATCCCTACCTAGAACCAATCCAGTATCCTTACGATCTTCAGTGACAAATCCAATAGTCGATTTGATCGCATCGATGGGATTCTTAATAGTTACTGGTTTTCCTTGGATATAGACTTTCCCACTAACAGGTTTTCGTATCCCGAAAATAACTTCCATCAGCTCACTTCTACCGGCTCCGACGAGGCCACTAAATCCAAGGATTTCTCCCTTACGTAAAGAAAATGAAATGTCTTTAAGCATAGAATCTGAGATATTTTTTGTTTCTAGAACTACATCACCACTTCCGTTGTAATCAGAAGTCATCGATTCTTTTACTTCACGACCAACCATTAAAGTAGCAATATCTTTTACTGTCACCTCTGAAACTTGCCTCTTTGCGACAAAATTCCCATCACGTAGAACTGAGACAGTCTCACATAGCTCTACAATCTCCTTAAGTCGATGAGAAATATAGACTGTTGCTACTCCCTCTTTACTTAAATTCCGAATCAAATTGAATAATATTTCAGTCTCTTTACTGGTGAGTACCGATGTAGGCTCATCCATAATCAATAACTCAACATTAAAAGATATGGCTTTTGCAATTTCGACCATCTGCTTCTGTGCAATTTTAAGTTCATGAACCTTCTTTGATGGATTGATCTTTTCTCCAAGCCGTTTCAATAAAATTTCTGCATCATTATTCATTTTTTTATAATCAATTAAACCAAGCTTGGTTCGCGGCTCTCTACAGAGAAAAATATTTTGGGCTACTGTCAAGTCTTCCAGTAGATTTAGTTCTTGATGAATCATGGAAATTCCAAGATGCTGCACTTCCAAAGGTGTTATGCCAGGACCTAATTTTTTATTTTTATACTCGATCTCTCCACTGTCATAAGTATATACTCCAGCAAGAATCTTCATTAATGTAGACTTACCTGCTCCATTCTCGCCGCACAGTGCGACAACCTCACCCTTTGCCACTTCAAAATCCTGGCCATGAAGGACTTCAACACCAAAGAAGCTTTTTCTTATTTCCTTCATCTTCAGAATCGTTTCCATACTGGTTTCCTTTTTTAATCCTAAGACTGATTCTTATTTTACACCCAAAACATCAGAACGTCATTATGTTTTTTTATAAAATTCACACTGTAGTTTTTAATACCAACAGTGTGAATAGTAGAAATTATGAAATAGTGATTTCCTTCCCTTCTTTGGCCGACAATAACCCTGCAGTTAAAATCTCCATCTCTTTCAATCCATCATGGAAGTTTGGCGATATTTGTTCGTTCTTTGCGATTGCGCTCATGAAGTCGACTACGGCATGAACAAATTCGTGCTCATACCCAATGATATGACCAGGTGGCCACCATGCAGGCATATATGCATGCTCACCTTCAGTAACCATTATCGTTCTAAACCCTTGCGCAAAAGAGGGATCATCTAAACTATAGTATTGCAGTTCATTCATTCTTTCCAAATTAAAGATCAAACTACCTTTACTCCCATAAATCTCAAAATAATTGTAATTTTTTCTTCCAGGAGCAAAGCGAGTCGTCTCAAAAGACCCAAGTGCTCCACCTGCAAATTTAACGTTCATAAATGCAGCATCTTCAACAGTTACTGATCCCTTACCGGCAGATACATTTGCCGTACCACTAAATGTTCCCGAAGCTGCTTCATCTGGTAAAGTCCTTTCTGTGATAAAATTCGCTGTCATACAGGAAACTGTTTCAATTTCTCCGACAAGGAATCTTGCCAAATCAACACTATGAGAATTCAGATCGCCTTGAGGTCCCATACCAGCTTTATTTGCTTGAAGGTGCCATGTCAAAGGAAAATCGGGGTCAACAATCCAATCCTGTAAATATGCGCCTCTCCAGTGAAATATTCGACCTATTTTCCCCTCATCAATAAGTTTTTTTGCCAGCATGACAGCCGGGCAACGTCTATAATTATGGTTAACATAATGAATCAACCCGGGGTGCTTATCAGCTTCTTTACATAGTTCACGAGCCTGCTCAACATTCATAGCTAGAGGCTTTTCGCAAAATACATGTTTCCCATTTTTCAGAGCTGCCATAGCTATTTCAAAATGAAGATGCTGAGGAACGGAAATATCTACAATATCAATATCATCGCGTTCAACTACTTTTCTCCAGTCAGTTTCCGTCTCTTCCCAGCCCCAATTCTTTGCAAACTCTTTCAAGCCCTTCTCATGTCGCCCACAAGCAACTTTCATTATTGGTTTGATATCCATCGGAAAAAATTGATGAGCACGACTCCATGCATTGCTATGAGCCTTCCCCATAAACTTATATCCTATGATTCCTACATTCATGGTTTTCATAGTTCACTTTCTCCTAACCGACTATCTCTGCGATTCTCTTCAGTTCTCTTACACTCTCCGCAACAGCTTTATCTTCATCATCATCAGCCCAATTGTTACGATAATCTTCATGGAGATAATCGATTTCCATGGCTAAGAAACCTTGGTAGTCTGCGGCTTTAAGCAACTTAGCTATTTCAAGGTTATTCACTAACCCCTTACCTGTTGGAACACAAGCAAAAAAATGCCAGTTATCGACAGAAAGACCTGCTTGAGGTCTAAGATCCTTAATATGTGTAGAAAATGTATGCTTAGCTAATTTCCTCATTCCTTCAACGGGATCATCCAAAACTCGCATAAAATTCCCGGTATCAAAATTTATCCCGAAAGAAGGTGAGTTCACCTGGTGAATCAAGCGAAGCATCTCTGTGGAATTGAAGTCTATATGGTTCTCATCTGCAATTTTCAGCCCCTTAGCTTCCGCATAAGGCATTGCATTCGAGAACATTCGAGAAAGCGTATCAAGCATCCATTCGTGATCACGAAATCTGAATAGAAGACTTGCACCACAGACACGCATTACATCAGCTCCAATCGCTTCTGCATACTCCATATGCTCAATCATGTCATCGTATGCAGCCTCATTGTAACCGCCTTCCAGTCCATCTGGATGTCCCCAAGCATAAACTCTATCTAACTTATATTCATCAAGCATTCCTTTGATCTCACTCAAATAGGAAGCATCAAAACGCGGTATAAAACAAGATTCGAGTGATACACCATCCACTCCCAATTCATGCGCTCTTTTTATAAACCACTCGAGAGAAAGATCTTTCGATGGAGCATTTTGGTCATCATAAACATCGCCAAACAATCTGTGGAAACAATAACTATCAATACCAACTTTCATATTTTTCCTCCATTTCTAAAACGTTTCAGTTGTATCGTAACATAGTTTTTTGAGATGTCAATAGTTTTTACGTATAGAATTGCAAACGTTATATTAGAGCGGAAATTATATGAATATTATCTATTTAACAATGAATAGAATTCTCTAAAAGCAAATTACTCAAATCTTCTTTTTACGTATCTCAATCACGAACCGACTTAGATCACCACGATAGGAGGCTTTGGAGTATTCGATCGGAATATCGTCTGTAGTCGTTGATACCGTCTCGATGTACTGCAACGGTGAATGAGCAGGAACCTGCAGATGAGTAGCCTCGAAATCTCCTGCCATCCGAATCTCAATTACACGTCTACTTGAGGAAATCGATACTTGATACTTGTTTTCCATGAGTTTGTAGAGAGAGTGGTTTTCCAGATCTTCATCAACCATACCAGTAAGTCCATGGTAACTTGCAGGTAGAAAAGAGGAGACAAGAACCATGGGGACACCATTAGCGCTTCTGAGCCGTACAAGCTGAACAACAGGATCACCCTTCTCTATTGCCAGAGCTTTGGCAACCGAAGGCGATGCACTGGTGAGTACAAGAGTGAGTACTTGAGTATGCGGTGTAAGACCTTTCTCGTACATCTCATCATTGAAACTTTCCAACACCACAAGAAAATCCTGATCAATCTTCCGAGGAAGGATCATAGTGCCTTTCCCCTTATGTCTTACCAAAAATCCATCACTGGTCAATTCTCCAAGTGCCTGACGGACTGTTGACCGGGAGACTTGGAAGTGATCGCACAGTTGCGATTCTGTAGGTAAAGGGGTCTTCTCCTCATTAGAAGTAATGTATTCTAACAACAACTCTTTGAGTTGGTAGTACAAGGGAATGGGGATATCTTTATTCAATTGTTTGTCGCGTAAGAAACCGTTCAGCATCACGCATCACCTCCCTTGGTAATCGAAAACGCCACAGATACTTCGGGAATAAGTACTATCGGCCCATTTTCAGGAATACTCCCCTGAATTGTCTCAGGATCGATAGTATTGAATTCGAATAGTCCAAAATGATGAGGAACTAGGCAAGGGATAGAGGCTTTATCCACTAGGTGAAAAGCTTCATCCAAGGTAAAATTACCCGGAACTCCATGTTCGCTGCGAAAAGCATCTCTTCCATTCACAGGTAGAAATGCTACATCGATTGCAAGATTTGCTAAAAGCTTATCCAAACCTTCGTAGGGGACACCATCGCCACTATGGAAAATCCTGATACCCGCCATATCAATCACATATCCTAGGAAAAGATGATTACCATGGGAGTCGATTTTCAATTCTTCATGGGCTGAAGCAATCGCTGTCACCGAAAGCCTACTACCTCCGGCATCGGAAGAGCTCCACGATTCTCCGGCATCCATAGTAACGATCCTACCGTAGGAAACACCTCTATCAGCCGCCTTTTGTATCTCTGCCCTCGGACAGATAAAAAGTGGTGTCGAAGAATTGGTATCGTACACCACTCCAAGCGTTCCCGGATCCATATGGTCTGTATGCCCATGGGTACTAAACAAATAATCAACATTTTGCAATAATTCCGGATCACAGGGCACTTCCATCATACGTGTATGGGGAAAGAAGGCCTCCCGATATTTCTCACCTAAAGAATTAGAAAGATAGGGATCAATCCCTACCAGTAAGCTTTCGGTCTTATAAAGAAAACCGGCTTGCCCCAACCAGACGAATTCCAGACTTCCTGAAGGACCGGGGGATGCAAGCCATGAGGGAATATCAATTGAGTACCGGGAATACTGCAATGTTGTCATCTACTAAAGACCTTTCACCAATTCAACAGCCTTCCTCGTGATCTCAGTAATTTCATCAAATTTGCCCGACTCAATCAACTCTGGACTCACCATCCAGGAACCACCACAAGCGATGACATTCTTCAATGCGAGATAGGAAAGGACATTCTTATCCGAAACACCACCAGTAGGCATGAAACGGACCTCATACACAGCTCCTAAAGCCTTCAACATAGCCACACCGCCAGAAGCTTCAGCAGGGAAGAACTTTAGAACTTTAAGCCCTCTGGCAAGTCCCATCTCCACTTCAGTCGGAGAGGTCACACCAGGAAAAACCGGCATGCCTTTTTCGATACAATAATCGACTACTGTTGGATTGAATCCTGGAGAGACAACGAATGAAGCCCCCGAATCGATCGCCTTCTGAGCCTGCTCAATAGTCAGTACGGTACCTGCTCCGACCAAAACATCTGGGCGTTCTTTCCGTACGAGAGCAATGGCTTCAGGAGCCGCTGCCGTACGGAAGGTAATCTCAGCTACCGAAAGTCCTCCGGCAACCAAAGCATCCACAAGAGGAATCGCATCTTTGGGATCATTGAGTTTTATGACCGGTACCAATTTCACGCTTCCGATAATCTCAGTCAAATTTTTATCCATCTTCTCTCTCCTACCTGATATCAATACTACCCGATTGCTTGTAGAATATTCTGCACAGCGGCAATCGTGGCTCTTTCAACACTCTCTTCAGTGAAACCTCCGATATGGGGAGTCATCACAACCTTCTCATGCTTCAACAGTGCATCAAGCTCGGGAGGCTCTTTATCATACACATCAGTAGCGTATGTTGTCACCTGCCCTGATTCCAATGCCTCCAGCATGGCAGCATGGTCCACCAGGGCATCACGGGCGGTGTTCACAATAACTACCCCTTTGCGCATCGTTGATAAAGCTTGTGCGTCTAATAAAGGCTTCTTCCCAGGAGGACAATGGAGAGAGATCATATCGGATCCGGACAATACGTGATTGAGCTCAGTATAGGAAAATCCCGGTGTCTTCTCCATGTTTGCATCCTTGTACACATCATACGCCAAGACACGCATTCCAACACCGATTGCCATTCGTGCAAGACGTTGGCCAATGTTTCCACAACCGATTATTCCTAGAGTCTTCCCCGTAACCTCGAAACCCTTCCTTCGTGACCACTGTCCTTCCTTCATATGAAGATCACTGTATGAGACTGCCCTCATTCCATCGAAAAGCAAAGCAAGAGCTAATTCTGCTACTCCTTGGGAATTCGCTCCAGGGGTGCCTACAACCTTAATACCCAACCGCTCAGCTGCAGCTAGATCGACATTGTCCATACCAACCCCGTTCCGGCTTATGACTTTTAGCTCGGGACAAGCTGCTAAAACACGCTCACCAATGGGTTCCACGCCAGCTAGATATGCGACACATGCAGGAAGCACTTCAAGTAATTGACCTTCATTGGGTTGTTTGCCTGGCCAAGGCATGAGTACTTCGAAACCTTCATCAACGAGCAACTGTAAACCAGGATGACCATCACGTGAAAGAGACCGGGGAGTTACCAGCACTTTACCTCTCTGTTTTTCCATGCAAATCTCCTCAAGCACCAGCCCAATTGGGGTTGTCTACTACAGCATATCCATCACCATCGGCAACGACCAGCTTCCTGAACCCGCGCTCCTCAACTGTTCCGTAGTTATGTCCGGCATCAGCCCTGAAAACAAAGAATGTCACCAGAGTCTCGGTATTGGACAGATTAATACTCCTATGGGCATAACGTCCTGGAACATATACAGCCTGGCCAAGTTTCATCTCCTGATACTCGACATCACCCTCCGGACTTTCCATCATCATCATGCCGTGGCCATTGAGACAGTAATAGACCTCTGCCGTATCCAAAATGGTATGGAAGTGACCTTTCGTCATGTAATATTCTTGCCCTACTTTTCCTGGGTATACAATGCTACTGCCGAATGCAAGATCTCCCTCTTTCTCGGGCATGTGCAAATCGTAGAACTCATAGACAAGAGGATCATCTTTCGACAAGATCATTTGAGCTGCATCCTGGTCGGAAAAGATTTTCTTCAATCCAGACAAGTTCCTTTTCAACGGTTGCGCATCTTCAATCGGGGCTTTCCCTGTCTGCATATCGAACGCAATTACTTTAGACAACATATCTTTCATCTCTTTCTCCTTCAATGTATGGTTATTAGCGGGTACTGCGGGCAATTTCGCTTATCTTATCGAATTCAGGCCCTTCTGTGGGTATATCAATATGGAAAACTTCTGCGATAACTCGTGTCCAGCCATGGATGAAATAGACCCATCCATCTTCTATCGTCAAAGCCCTCCCATCTTTCTGTCGATTCGCCTGATGCAAGAATTCAAGCTCTCCACGATAATTGAATTCCCACACATAGCCATTCTTCGGAAAAACCACAGCATCCGTCAATGGCGAACCAGGCCCATCTTTACCTAATCCTGTCGCATTTATGACTAGTGACCCCTCTGGAAGAGTAGCAACGATAGCATCGTTTTGTTCGGGAGTGGGACAGAGATTGTACTCAATGGCAAAGGGGAGAACCAAGGTGTTGTGGATCTCCTGCATCTCTTTGAGTCTTGCTTCACTCCTATTGTTCACAATAATCTTCTTGGGCACATCATCGCTATGTTTTGCCTTGTTGATCAGATAAAGAGTAAGAGCTAAGGAACTTCCCCCCGCTCCGAGAAGCAGCATGGTGGCATCTGATTTTTCCCAATATCCCTTTGGCATGAAGGCTTCCAATGCTAGTCCACTGGTGATGGGATCTTTAGCATGCGCCCAAAGCTGGTCTCCACGCTTACTAATGGAACTGGCTTCACCAAGAAGGGTGGCATATTCTCCAGAACCTTCGAAGAGATCCTTGCAAGCCTTGTAGCAATCCAATTTATGGGTAGTGACCAAGGCACCTAAGGAATTCGGATCTGATTTAATGAACGATACAGCCTCCCGATAGTGCTCCGGCTTGTCATGAGGAACAAAATCGAACCCTTTTATTTGGGCATCGATACCAAAGTGTTCCATCCAACGAGGAAATACTTTCATTATGGAAGATTTTCCTGTCGTGACTCCAATAAAATACATTGTTTTCTTTTCAGCCGGTGTATAGCTGTTCATCATTCCTCCTCTGTCCGATTCTGTGACAGCGTTTGATCAAATTTATTCCATACAACTGCAAATGTATCGCTTTGTATGGTTGTTCGTATATTATTATGCTTAAGAGGTGTTGTCAATAAGCGTATCAATCTACGAATCAGCTTTCCAAAGATGTCGCCATACTGTTGACTAGCTGATAGAGAAGAATACACAATCGAAAGGAGACCATCAAAACATCATGGAGGCTTACATGAAGGTAAAAGGCGTGCTCGCAATTGGGTTGAATCCTGTTATGCAAAAAACCATAGTCTTGGATCATCTTTGGGAAAACGAGGTCAACAGAAGCGGCAACCATATGTTCAGCGTTGCAGGTAAAGGTGCGAATACTGCGCGGGTGCTTACTGAATTGGGAGCCAGGACCATACACATTTCCCATGCCGGGGGTTTGTACCGACAGACTTTTCTCGACATGCTTGCCGACGACGGTGTTACCGTCAGGGTTGCCGATTCTGGAAGCGAGATCAGACTTTGTTACACCCTTATCAATTCCGAACGACACACCGTGACTGAAATAGTTGAAGAGGCCATCGCCGTCTCACCAGAGACCGATGAGACCATCCGATCACTCTTTCTCGATGCGTTAGAATCGATAGATACGGTAACCATCAGTGGTACGAAAGCCGCTGGATACAAGAAGGACATCATCCCATGGATGGTGAAAGAGGCTCGTCAACAAGGTAAGATTGTCGTACTCGATGTAAAAGGAGACGATCTCACTGAATCCCTCCCCTTTGGACCAACGGTGATCAAACCCAATCTGAAGGAATTCTCTGAGACCCTCTTCCCAGAATTTACATTCAAGGAGCATAAGACCGAATCTGCTGTTCTTGAAGAGGTTAAGAAGAAAATGGTCTCTCTTGAACGCGACTTTGGCGTAACGACAGTGCTCACCCAGGGAGCAAAGTCGGTATTCATTGCACATGGAGGAGCGGTTTCAGAACAACTGGTGAATTCAGTGACACCGGTGAATACTATCGGATGTGGAGATTCGTTTACTGCAGGTCTCGCATATGGATTACATGAAGGACTCCCGATCGGTCGATGTGTGGAAATCGGGATTGCCTGTGGAAGAGCAAATGCACTTAACCTGAAACCGGGAACTATCGCTGGGGGAGACATCCCCATCCACTAAAATTGTTGCAACTTGTTTACCTTTATTAATTAAGTAATTTCATATCGATATATTACGGTAAGGTTAAATTTGCACATCTAACACTGCGCTAAAGCAAAAAAATGACAACAAAATTCCGATAATTTACAATCGATTATCTTTGACAACACTCTGCAACAGCTTGTATACTGAAACGGACAAGCTTGTGGACATTTTTACTAGAGAGTGATCCAAGTTTGCATCACACCACACAAGGAGAACTGAACATGAAGAAGTTTCTAATCCTCGTATTGATGATCTCAATGGTAGCCACCATGGCATTTGCCCAAGGAGCCGCCGAAGAAGAGGTTGATAGCGATGTTATCAAAATTGCTCTCATTATTGAGAACACCATCGATGACAAGGGCTGGTGCCAAGCAATGCACGATGGTATCACGCTCGCCATGGAACAGAATCCAGGCCGCATCGAGTATAGCTACAGTGAGAAAATGAAGCCGGTCGATGCCGGTTCCGCAGTTCTGCAGTACGCAGGCCAGGGATACGACATCATTATCGGCCACGGTGCACAGTATAAAAATCTTATTACCGAAATGGCTGCCGAGTATCCGGAAATTTCTTTTGCATTCGGAACCAGTTCTGAGATCGTTGGTGACAATGTATTCTCCTACATGCCCGAGAGTGAGGAAACCGGCTACCTCAATGGCTTAATTGCCGGAATGCTTACCAAATCCAACACCATTGGACTGATTGGTCCTGTTGATGGTGGTGATGCTGCTCGTTACAACCGTGGTTTCGTCCTTGGTGTACAGGAAGTCAATCCTTCCGCCAATGTTATGGTAGCCCATACCGGTAGTTTCTCAGATTTCGTAAAGGCAACCGAAGTAGCCCAATCCCAGATCCGCAGTGGAGCAGACATCCTCACAGGATCTTCACAGCAGGCACTCGGTGGATTGCGCGCTGTAGCCGATTATCCCGATGATGAAATCTGGTGGGTTGGCCAGGACCTTGCTCAGATCGGTATTCCCGAAGGCTATAAAGTCCTCTCCGCATCTTCCTACAACTACGCTGCCGTTATCAATACACTCGTAGACAAGTTGGATGCAGGAATCCTTGGTGGCGAGAACATTCCGATGAACTTCAACAACGATGGATTCATCTTCAAATTTAATGAAGCGACCAAATCGAGGATCACTCCTGAAATCGAAGCAAAGGTAAATGAAGCCCTTTCCGCTTTCAAAGCTCAGGCAGGACATTCTTCTGTCGTGAACTGGAGTAGCGTCAAATACAACTAAGAGCGCTTCAGGACGGTAATGTTATGAACATATTCCTGCATGGCGGTGAGACACATCGACGTGCAGGAATTTTTTGAATGTATCTCAAGGACCGAATTGGAGGCCCTGCATGCAACAGTTGACGAAAGCCATCGACAACTTGAGGATCGAGCACATCACTAAACGATTCCCTGGAGTCTTGGCCTGTGACGATATCTCATTGGAAATCGGAAAGGGTGAAGTTCTTGCTCTTGTCGGTGAGAATGGTGCCGGAAAGACGACCCTCATGAACATCCTAATGGGATTGTATCATCCAGATGAAGGGAAGCTTTTCATCAACAACGAGGAGGTCCATTTCCGATCTCCCAATGATGCTTTTTCCTATGGAATCGGCATGGTACACCAGCAATATATGTTGGTACCGAATATGACGGTCCTGGAAAATATCGCCTTAGGATTCAAGCAAGCGTGGAAACCATGGAAACTTGACTTGCTCATGGTTCGCAAGCGAATAGAGGATGTAGCAACCCAATATGGCCTAGTCGTTGATCCAGATGCCTACATATGGCAACTTTCTGTCGGTGAACAACAGAGAGTAGAATTAGTGAAGACGCTCTGCCTCGGCGCCCGGTTCCTTATTCTCGATGAACCTACCAGCGCTCTGACACCTCAGGAGACCGATGACCTTATCGCACTTTTGAAAAATATGTCTGGAGAACTTTCCATCATCTTCATCAGCCATAAGCTTCAAGAGGTAAAGGATCTCTCTAGTAAGGTAGCTATCCTGCGCCATGGGAAAGTAGTATTCCAAGGCAATACCATAGACCACTCATCAAGCGATATTGCCGCTCTCATGACTGGCCATGAGGTAGTCCTTCCCCACAACGATGCTCCAGCCTGTACCTTGGGGCCTATGCTTCAGATGAGGAACCTTAAGGTCAAGAGTGACCGGGGGTTCTTGGCACTTGACGACCTCTCTCTTTATGTATGTAAAGGAGAGATTGTTGGATTGGCTGGTGTCTCAGGGAATGGACAACGGGAACTCGCTGAAGCCATCAATGGCCTCAGAGGTGTTGAGTCCGGTCAAATTATTTTTGATGGAATAGATATTGCAAACTTCAATCCAGCACAGGTAATCAAAGCGGGCATGGGATATGTCCCGGAAGAGCGAAACACAGAAGGCATAGTACCCTCCTTCTCCATGAAGGAGAACTTCATCCTTAAGGACACCGAATCGGAGACTTACAGCAAAAATTCCTTTTTAAAGAATAAGGTAATTGACCAGATGGCCGAAAAATTACGTCAAGATTTCGATATCCGAAGTCCGAATATTGAAGTGTCAGCAGGATCGCTTTCGGGAGGAAATATCCAAAAGGTTATTCTGGCACGCGAAATCTCCAGAGGCCCAAAATTTCTTGTGGCTGTATATCCTACAAGAGGGCTCGATATGGGTGCGGCTGAATTCATCCACAACCAATTGCTCAAATTGAGAAACGAAGGCGTGGGAATTCTCCTCATATCAGAAGAACTGGAAGAGATCACTAACCTCTCTGATCAGGTGGCAGTAATTTTCAAAGGGAAGATCCAAAAGGTTATTCCCAGTAGCGAAGCCAGTCGACGCAGACTAGGCATTCTCATGGCAGGAGTCAAAGATGACGAAGAGATTTAAAACAGGGTACAGGATTGGGGTCATCATCCTAGCCGTCATCACAGCCATGCTCTTGGGAGCAGTTATCCTTTGGGCAATCGGCGCGGATGTGTTTAAGACCTACTTGGTCATTCTGACCGAACCATTGAAAAATAAAATCGGTGTTACCGAGGTATTGTTGCGCATGGTACCGCTTACCATCATAGCCCTCGGAATCACTGTCGCCTACAGAAGTGGTATCATCAATATTGGAGCAGAAGGCCAGATGGCAATAGGTATTCTAACCACTACAGCCCTTGCCTTGGCTTTTCCAAACCTACCGAGTGGAGTTCTCATACCATTTGCCATACTTGCCGGCGCGATCGGAGGAGCTGCATGGGGTTTTATTCCTGGTTTCCTGAAAGCGAAATTAGAGGTAAGTGAACTACTATCCACGGTGATGTTGAACTATATAGCAGCCCAGCTCTATACATTCTTCCTCAGGGGTCCCATGCTCGACCCTGCGGAGCTTACCATGGGAAGTGGAACGCCACAATCAATGAGACTTACCAGAAACTTGGATCTGACCAGATTTATCAAAGGCACGAGAATACACAGTGGACTGTTCATCGCCCTGGCTTTGGCTGTGATCATCTTCTTCCTCCTTTGGAAAACCTCCTATGGTTATAAGATGCGGGCAGCTGGAGCCTCAGAACGTGCGGCAAGATATGGTGGGATTAACGTACCAAAGTATCTCATTATTGCAATGATGATCTCAGGAGCTTTCGCCGGTATCGCCGGATCGATCGAGATTGCAGGTGTTCATCGAAGGGCTATTGAAGGTGTTACATCAGGTTATGGCTTCAGTGGTATCGTTGTTGCCTTATTCGGAGGACTACACCCGGCTGGTATCGTACCCGCAGCATTCTTCTTTGGACTACTCATTTATGGTGCGGATATGACCCAGCGGTTGGTCGGTGTTCCGGCGAACATGGTCCAGGTTCTCCAAGGTATAATCATACTTGTCATCGTCGCTACTAAGATGATCTTGGCTAATCCGTACCTCATGCAACGAGTAGAGACAAAATGGAACTCGGTTTTCGGTAAGTCAGACTCCACCAAGGAGGTACAGGTATGAACTTTGTTGTAAATATCCTTTCACTAGGAATCCCCTTCTCCGTTGCCCTCCTCATTGCCTCCTTGGGAGAAATGTTCAATCAGCGCTCAGGTATCTTCAACCTTGGGTGTGAAGGAATGATGGCGATGGGCGCATTCTTGGGAATGTTAGTTCCCTATACCATAGGGCAAGGAGCGTATGTCCCGGGTATATATAATTACTTAGGATTACTTCTAGCTACCGGAGTCGGTGCATTATTGGGGCTCTTCTTCGGTCTTGTGGTAGTTACCTTCAGAGCTCCTCAAGGAATTGCGGGAATCGGTATGCAGATGTTCGGTGTTGGAACCGCGGGAACACTCTTCAGACACTTCATCGGAGGAACCCAGAGTATTCCGGGTATCAGTACTGCTCCTATCCCAGGGCTCTCCCAGATCCCTATACTAGGTCCGCTCTTTTTTAACCATAATCCTATGGTGTATGTAGCCTTTTTCCTAGTACCCCTCGGTTGGTATGTTCTGTTCAAGACGCCCTGGGGCTTGCGGGTACGAGCAGTCGGAACCCATCCTAGGGCAGCTGACTCAATAGGCATACAGGTGAACAAGGTCCGTTTCCAGGCTCTAGCCGTAGGCGGAGCGTTAGCTGGACTTGCAGGGGCCTATCTGAGCCTTTGCCAAGCGAAGATGTTCAGTGACGAAATCATAGCTGGACGTGGCTTCATAGCCGTCGCTTTGGTCTATTTCGGACACTGGCATCCAGTGAAGATCATGGGAGGAGCCCTCCTGTTCACCTTGGCGCAAGCTTTGCAGCTGGCGATTCAGGGCTTAGGTATCGACTTCCCCTACGAATTCTTGGTCATGCTACCATATCTTCTGGTTATTATCGTTTTGGCATTCTCGCGAAAATCAAAACTCACTGGACCGACAGCACTCGGCAAACCCTTCAACCGGGAAATGCGTACGTAAATTACATAACATTACTTTTTGGACCTCCTGTCATTATTTGGCAGGAGGTTTTGCACGCTCTTGCAACACTTTTTACCGAAAAACATTGACAAAACCAAATGCTCAGATAGAATTGAAGACGATGATAGTATCACAGTCAGTTGCATCGAAACTGCGCGAGCAGATAACCGAAAGCAAGACTCTGTAACACGCAGGGATGCAGGTACTAAGCGGCTAATCATTGACACAACACTATCGCGAATAAAGGAAATGGCCACATGGTTCAATTTCCAGTTCTTGCTAGTGGTATATCATGCTAATGAGGGGGCCCTTCGTGTATACATTCTTTGTGAATGGAAATCGTATCCAGACTGAAATCAATAAGAAACTCTTGCCTTTTATCCGAGAGAATCTTGGCCTGAAGGGTACCAAAGATGGTTGTAGCGAGGGTGCTTGTGGAACCTGCACCGTCATCATAGATGGAAAGGCAATGAAATCCTGCCTCCCTACCACTGAGAAAATGGATGGCAGATCAGTTACTACCATTGAGGGTCTCTCTGAAAGGGAACAGGCCGTCTACAGCCATTGCTTCGCAGAGGCAGGAGCAGTCCAGTGTGGATTCTGTACACCTGGCATGATCATGTCTGCGAAAGCCCTCTTAGATGTGAATGACAATCCGACAAAAAATGAGGTAAAGAAGGCTATTCGGGGAAATGTCTGCCGATGTACCGGATATGTCAAGATCGAAGAAGCAATCCTCATGGCTGCGAAGTTTTTCCGAGAGAATCTTGAAATCCCGAATACCGAACATGACGCCCATCTGTCCCGCAGGTTCAGAAGAGTCGACGCCGTGGACAAAGCCCTTGGAAAAGGTGTCTATGTGGATGATCTAGTCATTGAAGGGACAATCCATGCAAAAGCCCTTCGTAGTGCCTATCCGCGCGCCAGAGTAAAAAGTATTGATATTTCAGCCGCTCTCGCCCATCCCGATGCGATTTCCGTTCTCCTTGCCTCGGATGTACCGGAGAACAAGATCGGTCATATCGAACATGATTGGGATGTACTCATTCCGGTAGGTGGCACTACCCGCTATATCGGGGACGCATTAGCACTCGTTGCATCAAAGCGACAGGAATCATTGGAAGAGATCCTCAAACTGATACACGTAGATTATGAGATTCTTGAACCGGTTACCACTACCAAGCAGGCTATGGATCCCGATGCTCCAAAATTACATAAAAAGGGAAACGTACTTACTATAGAGAGATTGAAGAGAGGTGATGCTGATGCAGCTATCGCCAAATCGAAGTACGTTGTCACAAAAACATACCATACCCCATTTACCGAACATGCTTTTATGGAACCGGAATGTGCAATTGCCTTACCCGAAGATGATGGGCTGCTCGTCTACACCGCAAGCCAGTCTATCTTCGATGAACAACGGGAAATCGCCCGAATGCTCAAACTTCCGAAGGAGAAGATCCACTGCCAAACAAAATTGGTGGGAGGAGGATTCGGAGGCAAGGAGGATATGAGTGTACAACACCATGCGGCTTTGATGGCATGGCATATCCAACGTCCGGTCAAAGTCAAGCTCTCTCGCCAAGAAAGCATAAACATCCATCCTAAGAGACATGCTATGGAAATGGAATTTACCACCGCATGTGATGAGAATGGTCGTTTGACTGGCATGAAAGCACTGCTAATTTCCGATACTGGTGCGTATGCATCATTGGGAGGTCCTGTCTTGCAACGCGCATGCACCCATGCGGCTGGCCCTTATAATTACCAGGATGTCGATATTGTGGGAAAAGCAGTATATACGAATAATGTTCCTGGTGGTGCTTTTAGGGGATTCGGTGTTACTCAAAGTTGTTTTGCCATGGAAAACAATCTAAATCTGTTAGCTGATATGGTAGGTATCTCACCGTGGGAAATCCGCTTTAGGAATGCAATTCGACCAGGAGAGGTTCTTCCTAACGGACAAATCGCCGATCCGAATACAGCATTGGACAAATGCCTTCTGGCGGTAAAGTCGATATTCGAAGCCAATGGGAGGACAGGAATTGCCTGTGCCTTCAAGAACAGTGGATTTGGAGTAGGAGTTCCCGATGTGGGAAGATGCACACTCTCTGTTGAAGATGGAACTATCCATATCAGAACCTCAGCTGCTTGCATGGGTCAGGGATTGGCGACTGTAGCCACACAGATCGTATGTGAGACTATAGGCATTGCACCAGAGAAGACCTTCTGCGAACCGGCAGATACCAGACGTACTCCCGATGCAGGAACAAGTACCGCCTCTCGGCAGACAGTCATAACCGGAGAAGCCATTCGTCGTGTCGCGAATAAGCTTAAGGAGGCTCTAGAGAAGACTGGATCCTTATCAGATCTGGAAGGACAAGAATTTTACGATGAATTCACTGCAATCACGGACCCCTTGGGATCCGATAAACCAAACCCGAAGAGTCATATTGCATACAGCTATTCTACACAGGTAGTTCAATTGGACGAACAGGGAAAAGTTGAAAAAGTCACAGCTGCTGTTGATGTAGGAACAGTGGTGAATCCTACTGCAGTAGAGGGTCAAGTTGAGGGTGGAGTCGTCATGGGTTTAGGGTATGCGCTCACCGAGGACTATCCCATTGAGGGAGGCTATCCAAAAGTAAAATACGGCACACTAGGTCTATTCCGTGCAACCGAAGCTCCTGATATCGAAACCATCACGGTAAAGAATGATGAAGTATCCAGAGAAGCCTACGGAGCAAAGGGAATTGGAGAGTTAAGCACCATCGCTACTGCACCAGCAGTACAAAATGCCTATTTCCGATTCGATGGTGAATTTAGGACAACCCTCCCTTTGCCAAAGACAGCCTATAGGAAGGAAAAGGTCTAATACTCTAGGACTAAGCGCTATTGTACGCTACCGATTTCATCGATCGCACCTTCACGGGCAACCATGAGCAAAGCGATCAGGTCATCCTCAATCTGCCGATTCTTATGGGAAACGACACTACGGAACGCAGAGCCATCTTGGGGTACCTGTTTTGCCATAGCTACTAAAACATGCTTATCAAGTACTTGGAATGCTGGTTTGTTCAATTTGCGTGCCAGCATATCACGGGCTTCGAAGAACCATTTCACATAGATCTTCTGCTCCTTAGAAAGATATCGATATCCGTTCAGTTTTTCCCAGCCGTACTTGTCAGGTCCCCTAGGGAGAGAAACAGTTTTCATCATCTCCTCGGCTTTTCCGAGAAGTCCAGCATTCTTCAACTCCTTTTCCAGAACCGATCGAATCGCAAACAGATGCTCCACATCGCTTAGAGCATATTCTATCAATTTCGTCTGCAAGGGTCTTCTTAGCCAGTTGGCGGTCTGGTTCCCCTTCTTTCCCGTAACTGGCGGAGTATTGAGGCACCTTGATACCAGACTACTAAGGTTACCATTGAAGTCGAGCAATTTTGCCGAAACCCTCACATCATAAACCGGCTTGAGCGTGATTCCATACTGTTTGCGAACTAATGCAGCATCGCTGCTGCAATCGAACATGACCTTTTCCAGCGATTCATCCTCTAAAAGTCGTCTCAACATCTTTTCAGACACGATAAAAGGGTCTACCAGAAAATAGTCCAAGCCATCGAATATCTGTACGAGACAGAGATGTTCCCCATAGATATGGAGATTGAATTCTCCCTCGAAATCCATCGCTATAGAACCTATCCCCTTTTCGTGCCACCGATCCAATTGGGCGGCCAGTAGGGAGTCTGAATCCAACATGGTATAATTGTACATCCCCTATCCTATCATGTATCTGCATCCACGTTAAACTGCCATTGTACAATGTTCGGAGGGATTTCCAAACGAAGTGAGGGCAGCGGGGCCATAACATGGCCACATTGCCGAGCGAGTGTAGGAAACGAAAGACATCTTGCATTTCCAAACGGAGTGAGCGTAGCGGAGCCACGAAGTGGATCACATTCCCAAACGGAGTGAGCGTAGCGGAGCCACGAAGTGGATCCATTACCGAACGAGTGCCGGGAACGAAAGCTTGCTTGCATTACCGAACGAGTGCAGGAAACAAAAGCTTGCTTGTATTACCGAACGAGTGCAGGAAACAAAAGCTTGCTTGTATTACCGAACGAGTGCAGGAAACAAAAGCTTGCTTGTATTACCGAACGAGTGCAGGAAACAAAAGCTTGCTTGTATTACCGAACGAGTGCAGGAAACAAAAGCTTGCTTGTATTACCGAACGAGTGCAGGAAACAAAAGCTTGCTTGTATTACCGAACGAGTGCAGGAAACAAAAGCTTGCTTGTATTACCGAACGAGTGCAGGAAACAAAAGCTTGCTTGTATTACCGAACGAGTGCAGGAAACAAAAGCTTGCTTGCATTACCGAACGAGTGCCGGGAACGAAAGCTTGCTTGCATTGCCGAGCGAGTGTAGGGAACGAAAGCCTGCTTGCATTTACAAACGAATGCCGGGAACGAAAGCTTGCTTGCATACCTTTCATTCCCGACTGAGTTATTATATAACTGGCCTCCCAGTTACCCGGAAGGCCAGTGGATGGAGACTTTTTCCATCATTAACGGTATGGCTGCCGCTACGGCAAAGTCTTTGGAATCACCAGATTGAGAAGAATTCCCAACAGTGTCGCCAAAGCTACGCCTCCCATTTGGAATTCGAGACCACTACCAAGGGGGAAAGCAACCAAGCCACCCCCGATTCCAACGACCAGTATGACCGATGAGATAGTAAGATTTCTCTTATCTTTGTAATCAACACCGCTTTCAACCAGATTTCGCAGACCGCTTGATGCAATGATACCAAAGAGAAGCATGGAGATTCCTCCGATTACTGGAGTAGGAATAGTCTGTATCAAAGCTCCGAACTTTGGGAAGAAAGAGAGGAACGTGGCAACCACAGCTGCTCCTCCGATTACCCATACGCTGTATACCCGGGTTATTGCCATAACCCCGATATTCTCTCCATATGTGGTATTGGGGGGGCCTCCCCAGAAGGCTGCCCATGCAGTCGCGACTCCATCGCCGGCCAGCGTACGATGCAAGCCAGGATTGGTAGTAAAATCTTTTCCTACTACATTGCCCAATGTTATGGTATCACCAAGGTGTTCTGCCATAGTCGCCAGTGAAACCACAACGAACGTGACTATCGCGACAATATTGAATTTGGGAACTTGGAATTGGGGAGTCCCAAACCAGTTTGCTGCGGCAACTCCACTGAAATCGACCAACGCATAGGCTGGAAAAATCGAACCCATCACCAAGGTGAACACATATCCGCTGACCAAACCAATTAGGATGGGGATAATACTAAAAAATCCTTTGAGAAAGATATTCGCTATAACAGTTACGGCAAGGGTTACCACTGCGATCGAAAGAAAGACCAGACTATAGTTTCCTGAACCGTCATTCATCGCCATCCCCATAGCTGTCGGGGCTAAGTTGAGACCTATAACGATAATTACCGAACCGATTACTACGGGTGGCAAAGCTCGCTTTATCCAACCTAAACCAGCTGCACGGATGATAGCTGAAACAATACCGTAGAAAATTCCTGCAGCTACAGCACCACCCATAGCATAGGGAACTCCATATGATGCCGATATACCGATAAGAGCAGGTATGAAGGCAAAAGAGGAGCCTAAGAAGGCTGGTACTTTCGCACCAGTTATGAGGATATAGATGAGCGTTCCTGTTCCTGCGGTGAACAGGGCTGAGGTAACACTCAAACCGGTAAGAATGGGTACCAGGACAGTCGCTCCGAACATGGCAAAGACATGTTGGATGCTCAGAGGTATCCATCTGGTCAAAGGGGGTTTGTCGGCTGGCATGTAGATGCCGTCTCTCTCATTCATAGGCAAGATTCTCCTTTTATCGATTGGACGCAGATTTCTCGGCAAGTTTACAAGGACTCGCCAATCATGCCAAGAGGGAAACGTATTTTATGTGTCATATCTACTGTAATCGGGGGTATGTAGATCGCTGGAAAGCAAATAAATAACAAAATATTCCTCTAAGGATCTCTTGGGTCCCCTGGAGCCTCTGATAATTCTCTCCTTAGCTTTCTCCTGGCGATCCATATAGCTGTTATAGAGGGCAAGAGCTGCATTTGCCTCCACTGCTGGGCTCTCGTGCTTACCCAGCATAAGCCAAGCAGTATTACGATCGATGACGGAAATACTCTCCCTTTCCATCCTATCTCGTAAAATAGCCAGCTCTTCATAACTGAGATCGAAGATGAACTCTTCCAAGGCATCCACCACACCCTCTGAGTTAGCCGAATTTGCCATGAAATCGAGCCATACCGGCGGTAACATCACATTCAACCTCATGACTTCCATGGTTCCCAATAGAGTTCCCAGTACCGGAACTATGGCATGACGGACATGCCACAATTCCCTGATAGCCAAGGCAAAGGTCTCCAAGTAACCGCTGGTCCGCATATCCCACATGGTAATGAGTTCATGGGCTGCATCATGTACCCAAGTTTCATTGCTATCTTCCTTCGAGACTAGTGATGTATAGAGATCTTCCGCCATGATTGTGAAAAGTAGATCGTTGTACTCTTTCTCAATCTCCTCACGAGATTCGGAGAGACTTTCCAACGTACGGGAGAGTTTGCTCAGAAGACCGAACACATGCAATTTCATTACCGTAAAACCATGTCCGAGAACAGCTTTTGTAGGAAGATTCACAATATGCTCAAGCCCACGATCACTCAATTTACGTACAAGAGTCTCTACAGAACGACTGTCTTGCTCATGCAGAAGATCCGTTTTCGGAGAAGGAGCCCTATCTACGATTTCGGCAAGTTTTTTTAAATCTAAGACCTGGGTTTCGACAATCGAAGCAAAGGAGGACCCTTCTCCTCTTAAAAGCTGTATACACCTGTCCAAGACTCGCTCTTCTTCATCCGTAAAAGTAACCATATGGGGCAAACCTCCGATTTCTCGTATCACTACCATACGAGACTACAGACCAATAGTCCAGAGACTTGGAATGACCGGTCCGGGTGTGGTATGCTCGGATTCAAACTACGTATGAGGAGTCTACAAATGTCCCATAACCTGGCCAAGAAAACCGCCCAAACCATGTTGGAACTCATCGCTATCAATTCCCCTTCGGGTCATGAGACAGATACAAGGGAAGATCTCCTCGAACGATTGTCATTCCTAGGAATTCCTATGAAAACCGACCAGTCAGGAAACATCTATGGTACGGTACCGGCAACAAGTGGATTTGAGCGTACTCCTGCTATACTGTTGAATTGTCATATGGATACAGTTCCCAATGCAGTCAATGTTGCGGCCAAGATAGTCGACGACCGTATCGTGACTGACGGGACCTCGGCACTTGGAGCAGATGACAAGGCAGGAATAGCCGCAATACTCGTATCCCTGCAGGAGATAAAGGAAAAAGAGCTTCCCCACGGCCCCATAGTCCTCCTCTTCACAGTTGCTGAGGAGGTAGGACTCGAAGGAGCGAAGGCTTTCAATATGGAGCTCCTTGGACCCATTGGGATCGGATATACACTCGATGCAAGCGGTCCCATTGGGACAGTCGTCACCAGAGCTCCAAGTAAAAGTGATGCTACCATTGTCTTCCATGGAAAATCGGCGCATGCCGGATTCGTTCCAGAAGCAGGAATCAGCGCAATTTCACTGGCAGCTAGGGCTATCGATACTATGAAACTGTTGCGAGTAGATGAGGAGACGACCGCCAATATTGGAACCATCCATGGAGGAGAGGTCACCAATATTGTGTGTGACCGATGTGAAGTCACCTTGGAGGTTCGTTCTACCACAAGCGAAAGGGTCAAGCAACATATGGCCCATCTTGAACTGTGTTGCATCAAAGCATTGGCAGCATTCGGGGGATCGTATGAGTTCGATTCAGTGGAACTCTATCCTGGCTATATTGTCGACTCCGAGGCGCAAGAGCTGAAGGTATTCGAGCAGGCCTGCGCAAAGGCAGGAGTTCCCTATAATCCTGTTCATACCGGTGGTGGAAGCGATGCGAATATCATGCGAAACCAAGGTTTACCAGTCCTGACCTTGGGGATTGGCTATAGTGGAGCCCACACTTCTGGTGAATCAATCCCTCTAGCAGCATTGGAAAAATTGACAACATTGGTCATCACCCTCTGTAGTGGCCAGCAAGCTTAGAAGGAAACATCTCTATGATAAAAAAGGTATCGGTTATCGGTATTGGAGCCGTAGGGGCAATCTACGCTTGGCGACTATCAGATTATCTTGGGTATGAGAATGTTCGGGTTATTGTCGGAGATGATCGCCTAAAACGCTACACCAGCTCAAAAATATCACTGAATGGCACGAATATAGACTACCAATTCGTCTCGCCTGGCATGCAGGTCGAACCAGCTGACCTTCTTATCATTGCGACAAAAAACCATCATCTTCCCCAAGCGATAGAGGACTGCGCGTCTCACGTAGGACCGAAAACGACGATCATATCATTGCTCAATGGTATCGATAGTGAACGCATGCTTGCCCAGCGTTTTGGAGAAGAAAAGGTTCTTTATGCATTCACCACTGCCCTTGATTCCACAAGAGAAGGAACACGGATTGATTTTTCTACAGAAGGGATCATCTACTTTGGGGAGAAGAACAATAAGGATAGTGAACGACTACAAGAGATGGCAAGCCTATTTACGCAAGCCAAGATTGCTTTCCAAATCCCAGAAAACATTGAGCGGGAACTGTGGGCTAAGTTTATGGTGAATGTCAGCATAAACACACTCAGCGCTATCACAAGGGCTACGTATGGAGATTGTGCATCGATTCCCGCAATCAAAGCCATGATTATTGATACCCAACGTGAAGTCATTGCCCTGGCAAAGGCTAAGGGAGTGGTGGGATTGGATGAATCGTATATCGAAAAATATCAGAAGATATTCGCATCCCTCGAATACTATGGAAAAACCTCCATGTTGCAAGATATCGAGGCTGGCCGAACCACCGAAAATGACTTCTTTTGTGTACGAGCTTCAGAGCTTGGACGAGAATTGGGAGTTCCCACCCCTCTCATCGATGCCTTGGGACGCTTAGCGGCAGGAAGCGAAGCAGTCCAGGCCAAGCGAAACTACTAGCTACCATAACCAGAACAAACAAAAACCGCCTGAAGTATCAAGTACCCCAGACGGCCATCTATATGTAACTGCACGGAGCATGCTCCGGCAGGGAAGGGGCGGAAACCGATCATTGATCGGAAATCCGCACTTCTTCCGAATTCATTAGCAGCAACTACCGCAAGATGCAGAAGCATCAACTGCTTTCAGGTTATTCTCCATGATATCGAGCATATCGGCGAGTTCCTTTGGTAGCTTGTCACCAAACTTAGGATAGTGGTTCTCACGGATATCCGCAACCTCTTTCAACCAACCATCACGATCGAGGCAGAGCAATTCGGCCATATCGTCTTCGCTGACACCTTCAGGACGGTCAATGGCATCTGCTGTCGGCATGATTCCGATTGCTGTATCCTGGGTCTTCGCTGTACCGGCACAAGCCTCGAATACCCACTTGAGTACTCTGCTGTTCTCACCGAAACCAGGCCACAACCACTTTCCATCGTCGGTCTTGCGGAACCAGTTGACGTAGAAGATCTTGGGCATCTTGGACTGATCGTGTGTCTTACCAAGGTTGATCCAGTGCTCGAAGTATTCTCCCATGTGGTAACCACAGAAAGGCAACATTGCGAACGGATCACGGCGGATGGTTCCAGCCTTAAGGTCGAGTGCAGCAGCAGTAATCTCTGAACCAACAATCGAACCGAGGAAGACTCCATGGTTCCAATCCCGTGCCTGGTGTACGAGAGGAACGGTGTGGGGACGACGGCCACCAAAGAGAATCGCATCAATGGGGACACCTTTGGGATCTTCCCACTCTGGAGCAATACTCGGACACTGGCTTGCAGGAGCGGTGAACCGGGCATTGGGGTGAGAGGCTGGAGCCTGTTCCTTATTCCCTTTGTCCTGGACCCATTCATTGCCCTTCCAATCGGTAAGCTTACTCGGGGCATCGTAACCAATACCTTCCCACCAGACATCGTTATCTTCAGTAAGTGCACAGTTCGTAAAGATGGAGTTCTTCTCCAATGAGTACATCGCGTTAGGATTGGAATCGAGAGATGTTCCAGGAGCAACTCCGAAGAAACCAGCTTCTGGATTGATTGCATACAAGCGGCCATCAGCTCCAAATTTCATCCAAGCGATATCGTCTCCAATTGTCTCGACCTTCCAACCGGGGATGGTCGGTACCAGCATGGCGAGGTTGGTCTTTCCACAAGCACTGGGGAATGCGGCTGCGACATACTTCGCCTCACCTTCAGGATTGGTGATCTTGAGAATAAGCATATGCTCAGCAAGCCAACCTTCGTCTTTGGCCAATACCGAAGCTATGCGCAAAGCAAGACACTTCTTACCAAGCAATGCATTTCCACCGTATCCAGATCCATAGGACCAGATCTCACGGGATTCTGGGAAGTGGGAGATGTATTTCTGCTCAATGGGAGCGCAAGGCCACTTGCCTTCATCAGACTCACCATCTGCCAACGGCTTACCAACACTATGGAGACATTGTACATACTCGCCATCGGAGCCAAGGACATCGAGGACCTTTTCTCCCACGCGGGTCATGATCATCATATTGGTTACAACATATGCACTATCGGTAAGTTCTACACCAATCTTGGCGATATTTGAACCAACAGGGCCCATGGAGAATGGGATCACATACAGTGTCCTTCCCTTCATGCATCCATCATAAAGACCTGTCATGGTCTTCTTCAATTCTGTCGGATCAATCCAGTTATTCGTAGGACCGGCAGCCTCTTTTGATGCTGCAGCGATATAGGTCCTGTTTTCAACCCGGGCTACGTCCGAGGGGTCGGAGAAGAATGCGATGCTTCCCGGTTTCTTTTCGGGATTCAGCGGCGTGGCGAGTCCACTGGCAACCATCTCATCAACCAACTGCTGGTACTGGGCATCGCTTCCATCAGCGATTACAATTGCTTCCGGCTTGGTGAGTGCGGCGACTTCGTCGATCCACTTCTTCAATCCTGCATGTTTCAGATCTTGTAATTTCATCCATTTCTCCTTTCTAGAGTACACGGCATGCGGTCCGCGTCTTTTGATATTCAAGGAAAGACATTATAGAAACTTATTCGTTTTGGCAATCCATCCATACCCCCATCCGTAAAAATTTCCAAAAAAAGAGAACAATTATATCACTAATTAATGTAATCCACACCATCATACTGCACCATTGCCATCTTCCCCTTGTTCTTTTATGCTTTGCGTGGGGACAAACATATGGAAACCTTACGGATGCTTGGATCCCAGTAGAGGTACTATGACAGAACTAACCCTTCCCGCTGGTAGCCTACAGTCAGCCCTCCATGCCTTTGATGGGGGTGCCGATGCGGTATACTTGGGACTTTCAGACTATTCGGCAAGAAAGCATGCCACCAACTTCACCTGGGAAGAGTTGGCAAAAGTAAAAACCGAAGCAACTAGACTTGGCAAACGTATCTATATCACCTTGAACACACTGTTGGACGATCGCGAAATCGATACGACTGTGCAAATGTTGAGAAGACTCGAGCTCATACAGCCAGATGGTATCATTGTCCAAGATCTCGGCCTTTCCAGACTAATTAGGACACAATTTTCTTCCTTGGAACTTCACTGCAGCACCCAACTGGCGGTACATACCGTCTCGGGTGTCCGGACCCTCCAGCAAATGGGCTTCAAACGAATCGTTCTCTCCCGGGAACTGACCTTCAAGGAGATCGAATACATCAGAACCTCGTGTCCCGATGTAGAGTTAAAGACATTCATCCATGGAGCCATGTGCTATGGATTCTCTGGCTTGTGTATGGCATCCCATAATCTTACCGGTCGGAGTGCGAATCGCGGAGAATGTGCGCAGATATGCCGCACCTGGTTCTCACATCCTAAAGGAGACGGCTACTTTTTCTCCATGACTGACCTTGCAGCAAAGGAGGAGGTCGTTCGCCTTAGGGATATCGGCATCGACTCCTTGAAGGTGGAAGGGCGTATGAAAGGTCCGGCCTATGTTCGATTCGCCGCAGAGTACTACCGTATGATTCTAGATGGGAATACAGACCCCGTTTCACTCGAACAAGCACATGAACGGCTAGAAGCACAATTTTCCCGCTATGCAGGAGCTGGGTGGACCTTTGGCTATGGTAAGGAGATTCCCGAAGAAAACCGACACACCCCATCCTTGGTTACTTCGACTTACCCAGAACATGTAGGCACACAGATTGCCACAGTCACTGCGGGTCGTTCTCCTGGAAGCCCTACGAGGATCGAGCTTCGACTGGAACGTGATATCGCTATCCGCGATGGTCTCCTTTGGCTTTCGGCAAACAATACAGGTATTACCAAGCCAGTACGCTTCGCATTACAAGCGATCAATGCTTACGACGGGAAGAAAATGTTTTCCGCTGAAGCTCCAACTACGGTGACCATTGATGTCCCCGATACAGTATCCGCATCAGTTGGTGATCCCATCTATCGAATTTCAAGGCATGATCTGCATGTCCAAACTCTTCAAGAATCCTCGATCTCCCCTTTTAGGTTACCGATCGATATTGAAATTACCCTGTATACAGATTCTCTACAGATTCATACCTTCGGCCTTCCCGCTTGGTTCGACCAGAAGATAGCATATTCCTATCCTCTCGATGTACAGGAGGCTAAAAGACCACAAGATGTGATCGCCAACCTCAAAAAGATTTTCAGTTCTCCGAATGAAGGATTGGTAACATTGGGAAACCTCACACTAGACAACCAGACAACCTTTTCAGAAGAACGAGTTTTCCTTCCACTCTCCAGTCTCAAAGATATCCGAAGGGATTGGTACGATCGTTTCAATACCATCCTACTCAGCATAATCGAACAAAAGCGAGATGAGAGATCCTCACAGGTGCCTGTTCATACCGAAATTCTCCCCCCTAGGAAAAAATTGGTATCACCTTTCGATCCGATGATTC
Source organism: Pleomorphochaeta sp. DL1XJH-081 (assembly GCF_049310885.1). Classification (NCBI taxonomy): domain Bacteria; kingdom Pseudomonadati; phylum Spirochaetota; class Spirochaetia; order Spirochaetales; family Sphaerochaetaceae; genus Pleomorphochaeta; species Pleomorphochaeta sp. DL1XJH-081. The sequence continues at coordinate 176,944 of NZ_JBMDYO010000003.1, read as the reverse complement.
CATGGGTAGATGTACAAAAGGCTAACAGACTGTTAGATACGGGAAAGCCGATAGAAGAGATCCTTCCTATTGCCGAAAGTATTGCCTACATTTCACTACCACCGGTTACCTTCAATGAAGAGACCTTATATGTAGCTCTTGATAAGTTGGTTGCCCGATTACCTATTACCGTCCGGGTTGGATTGAATAATGTCGGTCACATCCAATGGGCAAGACGAAATAGCCACATAGAAACATTTGCCGACATCTACCTCTATATGACCAATCGTCTCGCTGTAGAGGTCTTCCTCGAGTCTGTTCCCAAACCGATAGGATTATACCGTTGGGTTGAAAGGAGTACACAAGACACATCTCTGTGGCCTGCCAGATCGACCCCTGTAGGGACTGATTTCCACCCTCCTCTATTCATCAGTAGAGCTTGTTACCGCTATGATGCATTAAAACTGCCATGTGAGGGTTGTCCCCGTAATGGCAGTTGGAAAATCGAACAGAGTGGTAAGAATTATCGTGTCGATGTCAGAAACTGTCTAACAGTGGTATCAGAAGAGCCAGAAGAGGAGTGAGGTTCCTATACGACCTTCATCCCAATCAGGACCGATCTCTAATACATCGTTGTTGTCCAAGGTATACCCTTTCGATGGCACCTGATAGGTGAATCCAAAGGAAATTCGACCTATCTTAAGATCGCCATGGGCACGATAGTGAATTAATCCGCCATTGATAACCTCGCCAAGATCGTTGGTGTATTGTTCGTTTCCATTGGCTCCGATCTGCAACCAACCGATTTCACCACCCGAATTATCGATACCGAAAGCAGGACCGGCACCCACACCCAAGTGCAGAAGATCGAACAGGCTTAGGGACGTTCCAACGGTTACCAAACCCTCCATCCGATCACTTTCAATCATCTGCCCGTTAATTCCTGCCTCCAGGAAAAGGACACCAAGACGTATTTCGCCTCCCATCTTCCAATCCTCCCATGAACCCATCTCAACCGTATCGTCAACGATAGGGTTTGTATTGAGGGCGTGGGCACCGAATCCGAAGGATATCAATCCAGCCGATACTACAGAAATCGAGAAGCTCAGAATCATCACTGTTACCAGAATTCGTTTCATGGGAATAATCTCCTATCAATTCTCCCAGTCTAGCGTAATCCGTACATTTTGACAAATGCTTCGGCGTTCTGGATTGAACCACCCGCAGAGCCTTTGACCAGATTGTTCACGAGGAGCATGAATCCGATCTTGTTTCCCCGTTTTTTCATCCGCCCAGTATAGACCTCCATACCATTGGGAGTTCCCCAGAAGGCATACTTGGGTTGTGGAAATGTATTGGCGGCATCGTAGAGCACTGGTCTGGCCGGTGTTGAGGGAAGGTCGGGAACTTCTCTAAACTCATCCCAGGTTTTAATCACATCATCGATCGAGACATCCTGTTCGAGAGTAAGCCATACAGCCTCGAGGTGCCCGAACATCACGGGAACACGGACTGAATAGGCATCGACAATCGGATCGAATGAGAGAATCTTTTTGATCTCCTTCTCAATCTTCTCCTCTTCTCCACCGATATAAGGGATGCAGTTGTCGGTAATATCGAATGAAGAAAGGCCTGGATACCCGGCTCCACTTACCGATTGGTAGGTACAGACTGAGAGTTCTTTTATACCGAACTTCCTCAATGGTGCGACTGCCATGGCCAAACCTGTGGTGACACAGTTCGCATTGGTAACTACAAAACCTTTTTCGGGGTATCCTTGCTGCTCAATCAGGCGTAAGGTATCGAGATTGGTCTCGGGTATGAGAATGGGGACATTGTTATGGTATCGCATTGCAGATGCATTTGAGAATATAAAGAAACCCATATCACGCAGTAGGGGTTCGGCCTCTGCGGCGACATTCGCGGGAAGGGCGGAAAATACAATCTTCACTCCCTCTTTCTTCATCGCATCGGCATTAAATTCCAAGATTGTACGTGAACGTATCGCGTGTGGCATCTCAAAAGGCAAAAGCCAATGAACGCTCTCTCCATACGTTTGGTTAACCCGTGCTGCTGATGCGGTAATATACGTAAGTTCAAACCAGGGATGATCCGCGAGCATCCACATGAACACCTGACCTACTGCCCCGGTGGCACCGATGACAGCGACTTTGATTTTTTCCATGCTCTCCTCCAAAAGGCACCTGCGAAGGTGTGTTGGGTTTTACTTTTTTGGAAATGTACCGTCTCAAGGGATGTTATGCAAGAGGTTTTTGTTATTAATTTTACATTTTGTTACTTTAATAACTTATTGTTAAAACATTTTGCCTCTCTCTCCCGGGTATCTTTTCGATTTGAATCTTGACTAAAGTCTTTTCCATCTGTATGCTAGGCAAAGCATTTGGGGGTGTAGCTCAGTTGGCTAGAGCGTTTGAATGGCATTCAAAAGGTCAGGGGTTCAATTCCCCTTACCTCCAATCGGGAGTCGTTGCTTGTCAGCGGCTCCTTTCTTTTTTGAAAACATTGCCTATGGGAGAGGTCTCTCCCTACGTCGCTATCGGCTTATCGCTGCCTCCATTCTTGCTCCCATACTGTCTGCAAGTCGGCAACGGCCGATGCACGACTACCCTCTCAATTCTTCCCTCCTTATTACATGTCAGCATCCCCCAATCCTTGTCATCGTTTGGTAGCATCAACATGAATTGGGTCTATCTTGCTTAAGCGTTTTGTGCTTATAGACATGATTACTACATAGAAACCAAGGAACGCTGGGAGGAATACAAGCGAAAATCGTTCTGCGAAAAAACCGAAAAGCGGTGGTAAAAGTAAAGTCCCTATGTAAGCCGCAGCCATTTGCAATCCAATAAGATCTTGAGCATGTTCCATTCCGAAATGGTCAGGTGTGGCATGTTGCATGCTCGGGAAGATAGGAGCACAACCGAGACCTACCAGAACAAAACCTACCAAAGTAGCTGCAAGTGGAAAAGGAAGGATGATCATCGCAATACCGATAAGGATGGTGAACTCACCTATGAGTATGAGCCTATGATTCGAAAGTCGATATGTCGCAAAACCATTGATAAACCTTCCCGCTGTAATACTTGCATAAAACACCGACACCCATGTAGCGCTCTCCACTGCACTTAAGGCCTCTACATTGAACAGGTATGAGCCTCCCCACAACCCCATGGTCGCTTCGACTCCTGTATACATGAAAAAGGTAAGCATGGCTGACCAAACACCTCTGATACGGAGCAGGGATCTGATCGAAGGGTGGGCATGAATCAAATCCCTATCATTGGACTTCGATTTGTGGCCGTGTACCTTCGCCCAAAGAGGCAAGGCTATCACTAAGATCACCAGCAAAATCGATTGGAAATAGGCGATTGTCCTATATCCTTGCCGCCATGGCATTCCTTTTGAGAGAAAGTTAGCCAAGACAAGAGGTCCAAGTAATGCCCCCAACCCCCAGAAACTATGCAACCAACTCATATGTCGGCTTTGATAGTGCGCTGCCACATACGAGTTTAAACCCGCGTCTACCGAACCTGCACCTAAACCAAGTGGAATCGCGGCCAATATCAACCAAAAGAAGGAGGGAGAACTTGCATAACCAAAGAGGGCTAATGCAGTCATACCAACACTGACTGCGGTAGTAAGGCCGGTCCCGAATCTACGGAGGATACGACCTGAGAAAAGGCTGGAAGTGATGGTTCCCCCGGCAATAACCATCTGGAGAATTCCAGCGAATCCTATGGGGACCCCAAGATCACTCTGCATGACCGGCCAACCAGCTCCCAACAACGCATCTGGCAGGCCAAGGCTTATGAACGCTACATAGATGAGCACGAGTAACAGTGTGGCCATCCACCCCCTCCCTGTGTAACTATCGAGGCTCCAGTGTTTTACAATATTCATAAAAATCAGCAAGAGATCCTTGCATGAACGCTGAAGTATCGCCTTGTGAACGGTTAATCAGATGATCTGTCACCAAAAACACCTGCATTCCCAACTGCTGGGCAACAAGATCTTCGGATACATCGTTGCCGACCATAAGACACTCTTGAGGGCTCACCTGCATATGGTTGAGAATCTCCCCGTAATATCCAAGATTCGGCTTGGCAAAGGAAAAATCCTCATAGGTGGTGATCAATTCGAACCAATCGGGCTCCATGCCAGCCCACGAGATACGTTCCAACGTCCCAGGACGTGGGAATACCGGAGTAGTTGCGAGAACCGTACGATACCCCTTGCTCCTCACTTCAGAGACAATATTCCGTGAGATTGGAGTTGCCTTTGACACCACCTTAAGTTGAGTGAATTCTTCTGAATAAAACTTAGTAAAATCGGCTATGCGATGGTCTACATCCATTCCAAGTGCTTCGGAGAAAACTTGCCAAAACCGCTTTTCATTTGACATTGAACCATCATTCGAGAGCATCGCTAAGAAACCAGTGTTCAGAGCCTGGACTGAGCGCTCGACAGGAAGCTCGAGTTCCCTGCATTTTTGAGCAAAGACAACGAGATAAGCCTCCATGAATTTTTTTTGATCCATGGGTAAGAGCGTACCATCGAGATCGAAAAGTATTGTGGTGATCGGGCTATCTGACATACTCGGCATGATACCCTTTACGAACAAAACGAGTCAACATTGCGCAATTTTTCAGGGGCAATGGCTGATATGGCTGCTCTTGCCAGAACAAGTGTAGGATCGACCAAAGGACACCGGACCATCCCCTCCTGCAGTGCCAATGGCAACTCTGTACAACCGAGAATTATCACATCGACTCCCCGCTCTACCAACCTATCACTCTCCTTCTGGAGAACATCAATCGCTTTGTTACTCACCGGCGATACTGCTTTTATCCCATACTCCGTATCATAAATAGCCTGGTGGACCCGCTCTTTCCCCTCGTCATCAGGTTCCACAAGTTCTAAAGATGGATACTGGTCGAGATATTGCCTATACACGCCTACAGCATGGGTTCCCTTGGTGGCCAGGAGACCGATTTTCCCACCTTGTGGATAGCATCGGGAAATTTGGTTACAAGTCTCTTCTACCATATTCAGCAACTTGAGATTCGCAATTGTACTTTGTACACGTTTGGCAAGTTCATCATAGATTGCCGGTGCATGAGCAGTGTTGCAGGGAATGGCGATCACCGTAGCCCCAATGATTGCCAGCTTTTCCAGACTCTCAAACAATCCTTGGACTGGATTCTCTCCTCCCTCAAGAAGATAAGCCGTCCTATCCCCAATTCTTGCCGGAAGATTGGTCAGATAGAGATCCAGGTGTTCCTGGTCAGTCTTTGCTACAGTATTGTCGAAAATCTTCCTTATGATATCCACCCCTGCATAGGGGCCAACCCCACCAATGATACCGATTGCGCCTTCCATGCCATCCTCCGATAATCCGATACTATCGTACAGTGAAATACTGGACAAGAGTGTCCCGCATGGTATGATGGGGTATCCGGATGAAGGAGTAAACATTGGCAGGCAATAGACAGAATATGAAGGAAATCAGACAACGGATGCAAGAACTCTATGTCTATGACCTGTATGGCTTCAGAACCGAGATCAAACCCCTATCACAATTGCTTTATCCCTACGAGACCATCAATTGCTTCGCAACCGGGATCCACCAAGGGAAAAGAAAAATGCTTGTGGTGACCTACTATAGAGTACTCATCATATCCACCTCGCTAGGAGCACCTGCCGATATTGTGGAAATGAAACGTGAGACGATAGAACATGCCACCTATGAAAAACGTTTTTTCCTCAGCACGCTCTCTTTTGAGGCGGAGGGAAACTCCTACCACTTTTCAATGGTCTCGAGGAGGGTCCTCGAGCTTTTTGTCTGGGCGATCAACCAACCACCCCCGATCCGTAATTAAAAAGAGCCAAGACCCGACTCGGGGACCTGGCTCCTCAGTTTCTAGAAATCTTAGACTATGCCCATTGCTCTTTATCGAGTTGACCCATACCCTTTGCAACAACCGTGGTACAAGTAAGGTCTCCCGTTACATTGAGAGCGGTCCTTCCCATATCGAGGATTGCATCGATTCCAAGAATCATAGCATACGCACCGGCAACGGCAGTTCCTGCTTCAACCGGCAATCCGACAGCCTCAAGGACCATAAGCAACATGATCGCTCCTGCACCCGGGACTCCAGCGGTTCCGATGGATGCGAGGGTTGCTGTTACGATGATGATTCCCATCTGGCCAAGGGTGAAGCTATGTCCAGTAACAGTTAGACTGATGAAAATCGCACAGACACCCTGGTAAATAGCTGTTCCATCCATATTGATAGTCGCACCAAGCGGCAATGAGAAGGATGAAATATCTTTAGGAATTCCAAGATTGGCGGAAGCCTTGATAGTAACCGGCAAGGTACCACCTGAGCTACGGGTTACAAATGCCGTAATGAATGGATCCTTCGCATCCTTGAAGAAGCGCCGTATGCTCAACTTGTTTAATTTGAGCAAACCACCATAGACCAACACGATATGGATAATATAGCCAGAGAAACAGGCTAGGGTGACGATAGCCAATGATCCGGCTACATTCGCTCCCTGTTTTGCGAAAACCTCGGCTACCAAAGCCAGGACTCCAATAGGTGCATACTGCATGATCGCTGTCACCATGCGCATCATAACTTCGGCTGTACCGTCGAAAACCATGTAGATGGCCTCTCCTGCCTTCTGAAGCCGATCATCCTTACTGATACGAAGATAGGATACTCCAATACCAAAGATAATAGCAAAGAAGATGACCTGGAGTACCGTTTCATTCACTACAGCCTGGGCAACACTCGTTGGAACGATATTGATCAGGGTTTGAGAAAGAGGAATATCGGCAGCAGCCTTACCAGCAGCTTCGGATGCCAATGTAGCCATCTCTGCACTTGGCTGGAAAATTGTTCCCATCATCAATCCTACGAATACGGCGAAAGCCGATGTCAACAAGTAGAATAAGATAACCCGGATTCCCACCTTACCCAAAGTGGCAGGACTGATCGAAGATGCTCCAACAACCAGTGTAGATAGGATGATTGGCATCATAATCATTTTCAACAATCGTACGAACAAAGCTCCGAATGGAGCAACCCACAAAATCTTCTGACCAAAAATAATCCCCAACAATGCACCAAGCACCAACCCGATAAGAATCCTATATAACAGGTTGAAATTGAAATACCAACCTAGAATCCCCTTTTTCACGGGCGCCTTTTGTTGATCTCCCATAATACTCTCCTTTTTTGGTATTTGGCCGTACTTTCGGACCCAGCGATCCTGACGGTCACATCATCTATTAGTTAGAGTACACCAGCGTATCCGATTTTGAAACAAAAATTTATCCAAACGTGTCATATAAAACAGAATTGTGCCCTCTCACACCACTTTTTGGGCAGTTCGGACTTCACGAAACCATATTGCCCGGTTATGATGGTCGTATCATGCACAAGAAGGAGCGGGATATGAATCCATTGGCAAAAGAACTTAATGATGTACTCGCTGGAACATTGGTAGACGAGTTGTTATCCGATTACGGAAAAAGAATGTACTTTCCCAAAGGTATCATCAGTCAATCAGCAGAGGCGAAGCAGAAAGCACACAAATACAATGCAACTATCGGTATTGCGACAGAAAGAGGATCAGCCATGTGCATCCCTTCAATTTTTGCCGAATTTACCGGTGCACTTTCAAAAGACGATGTATTCCCCTATGCCCCAACCGCTGGAGATCCCGCATTGCGGAAAGTTTGGCTTGAGGAGATGGTTAAGAAAAACCCCTCGATGGCTGGAAAGAAAACGAGCCTGCCTGTAGTAACCGGAGGTCTCACCCATGCAATCAGTCTCGTAGCATCACTTTTTCTGGATAAAGGCGAATCGATCATAGTCCCAGACATGTATTGGGGCAACTATAACCTGGTATTCACCGAACAGCGCGAAGCAAAACAAGTATCTTTCCCCCTCTTTAGCGATGGCAAGCTCAATATTGGAGGTCTCGCCGATACCATCGACTCCATCGAAGGGCCACAAGTCTCTCTGATTCTTAATTTCCCCAATAATCCGACAGGCTATACACCCACAAATGAAGAGGCCGATGAAATTGTTGCTATGCTAAAACAAAAGGCCGAAGCCGGAAAGAAGTTACTCGTTTTCACCGATGATGCCTATTTCGGGCTCTTTTTCGAGGACAATATTTGCCGCGAATCTTTATTTGCGAAGCTTTGTGATAGCCATGAGAACATCCTCGCGATCAAAGGAGATGCCGCGACCAAGGAAGAAATGGTGTGGGGGTTCCGCGTTGGTTTTATTACCTATAACTCCAAGGGTTTGACTGATGCCCACTATGAAGCAATGGTGAAAAAGACCATGGGAGCAATACGAGGCAACGTCTCATCGTGTTCAAAACCAGCACAGACCATCCTTCTCCATGGCATGCAGAGCAAGACATACCATACGGAAAAAGAGGCTGGAATCGCCCAAATTGGCGAACGGTACAGGCTCATGAAACAGTTCCTGTCCAAATATGGAAATGAAACTGTCCTTACACCACTGCCATTCAACTCGGGCTATTTCATGTCCTTCGTTTGCGCTGGAGATGCCGAAGAGTTGAGAACCTACCTCTTAGAGAACTATGGAGTAGGAACCATCTCAATCAAGAACACATATCTTAGATTGGCATTCTCGAGCACTGACATTGAAGAGATCGAAGACCTCGTAGCGATTGTATACGAAGCGGCAAAGAAGGTTTTCGCTTAATATACGTGCATCGATTTAGCACATTGATCGTTACAGAACAAGGCAACTTGCCGGACTACATGATACTCGAAGGCTCTGGGCAAAAGATAAACCCCAGAGCCTTTCCTTTCTCCCCTACCTCGCGTACAGTCGGTTGTACTCATCCATATATCCATTGAGGACATCTGCCAACCTTTGCACCGTAGAATCGATTGATAGATCCCTCTCCAACATCTCGATTATCGTGTTCTGGATCTCATAGTAGGCTTGATAACTATTCGGCCACCACACGCTCTGGATCCTTGGGTCGCTTTCATCCACCTGATCTATGGCGACTTTGAATAGAGGATTTGTTTCCAAATGTCGCTTAAATTCTTCCATTCCGTACGTATCCATATGGACAGGGAAATATCCTGTCCTCTGGTGCCAGAAGAGCTGGGATTGCGGACTCATCAAATATTTTAAGAATTCCCAAGTCGCAACCTTCTGTGGGTCATTACCATTTTCAAACGCGAATATCGCTCCTCCACCGATATTCACACCACCATTGGAAGCCTCATTGACCTGAGGCAAATACCCTACTCCGACTTCAAACCGATCTCCGACCGAATCTAGAACTGTCGCAAGAGAACTTGTTGAGATAACAAACATCGCAGTCTTACCAGCGATGAACTGCTGTCTGACATCACTGGTCATATTAGCCAAGCCACCACTCTCATAGACCTTCTTCCAAGCCTCCAGGAAGGTCGCCATAGTTCCATCCGAATCGAACACAACCTTGGTTGGATTTCCATCATGTCCGTTACGCTTATCGGTGAGATACGAAACTCCCTGCTGCTGCCCTATCCATGAGACGAGCTCATATGAAGAGGGAACGCCTGCAAAACCATAGCGGGCTACTGTACGACCGTCCGAATCCATCTTCATCAGTTTTCCAGCATATTCTGCCAGTTCAGAGAGCGTGCGGGGAGGTCTTTCGGGATCCAAGCCAACCTCTCTGAATGCATCCTTATTGTAGTATAGTAGGATAGTCGAGGCATTGAACGGCATCCCGATCATCACATCCTTGTAGGTCATAGAGAGTACCGTTCCCGGTTGCAGGTCATCCAAAGAGAAAGAGGAATCAGTATCTACCAACTTCTGGGCTGGCACCAGCAGTACGGAATCCCGGATATCCATGACACCAGTAGCATCCATTTGAGCTAGATCGGGAAGATCCTGGGCACGATTGGCTTGGACACTAGAGCGTACTTTAGTAGCGACATCTGAAGCTTTGCCTTGGAATACCTCCGTCACTACAATCCCTTTCTCCTTACCAATAGTCGCATTGAAATTATCGACCAATTCAGTCATGGCTTCTCCGAGTAAACCACTACTATAATGCCAAAATTCAACTTCCGTAATCTTCTCTGGCATTGTATCGTTTGCCATTTCATTGGCTCCTCCAGCAAACAACAATGCTGGTAATAACACGATGAGGACAATGAACCCTACACGTATTTTTTTATGTTCCATGGTATGATTCTCCTTAATAATCTATACGACGACACCCGATCTGATCCCCTCTACGATCCACTTCCTTAGAGCTAGGAAGATGATCACCGATGGGAGCAAGATGAGGGAGATTGCAGCAAAAACCGGACCGTAATCCAAACTATCTGCATAACCTAACATGGTTATTCCCACTTGAACCGTACGCATCTGTGGAGCGTTGGTAACCAACAGAGGCCATAGATAGGTATTCCAGATAGTCACAAACGAATGCAATGAAAGGGTAAGAACAATAGGACGAGACAAAGGAAGCACGATGCGCCACAAGAACGTGAGGTCAGAACAACCATCAATCGCACTAGCCTCCCTATAGGCAAGAGGAATGGTTTTGAAACTTTGGCGAAGCATGAACATTTGTACCGGTGCGAGAAGGTATACGGACATGATTCCCAAATATGAATCGACCAATCCTAACCTCCCCACCATGAGATAGTTTTCTATGATCAAGGCATCGGCTGGCAACATCATCGTTCCCAAAACCATAAAGAACAACACCTGCTTTCCTTTGAAGTGGAAAAAGGATACTGCAAATGCCGCAAGTATCGCTACAATCATTCTCAGAATCGTCCCAACTACACTTACTACGACAGAGTTGTACATGAACCTCAGTAGCGGAGATTCTGTGATTGCGCGTACATATTGAGTTGGAGTGAATGTAGAGGGAAAGAGTGTAGGAGGATACGAAGAGAACTCTCCTATCGTAAAAAATGAGGCTGCGAAGGCATAATAGATAGGAAACACCACTACCACTCCTAAGAGAGTCGCTACAATGAATTTGATGATTTCGCTTCTCTTCATAGGCTGTCTCATTGGTAGAACACTCCCCTACGCTCAAACCTGAACGCCAGAAGGATCATGAGGAAGGTTAGAACGAAAACAACCACACCGATTGCAGACCCCCTACTATAATTTCCTGCAGTAAATCCTTCTATATACATCTGATACACTAATGTCTGCGTAGATCGGAAGGGCCCGCCATTCGTCATCACCAAAACCGGTCCACTGAGCAGCATGCTGTCGCGTAACCGGGTACTGACAATGAACAGAATAGTAGGACTCATCAAGGGAAGTTGGATACGAAAGAACTTCGCCACAGGTCCTGCCCCTTCAATCTCAGCCGCCTCGATAATCTGAGAAGGGACACTACGTAAAGCACCAACAAGTAAGAGGAAATCCAGTCCCATAGCCATCCAGACTCCTAGGAATACGAGAGTGAACATCGCCCAAGCTGGGTCATTGAACCACTGCACAGCCAAGCCAAAAAGATAATTGACCACACCGATAGTCGGATTAAAAATCGCTTTGAAAACCAGAGCTGCCGAGCTCATTGCAACAGCCATAGGAAGTATAAACAGCGTCTCATTGAAAGCATTGAAACGTCTCTTTTTGTATACTAATAGTGCACAGACCATACAGAGCACTAAATCCAAGGGTATAAACAGGATCGCAAAACGGAGAGTGTTATAGAGACTTGTCTGAAAATTTCTATCTTGGAATAGACGGATAAAATTTTCGAATCCGATAAACTCGACAATTTTACCTGAGAGCCCTACCAAAGAGAAACTATTCGCGAAAGTCTTGATGAAAGGACGATAGCTGAATAGATACGCCAATATTAGTGCAGGAAGCATGTATAGATATGCAAATCTATGGGAATTTACATGGTGAACTCTTCTTTTCATACCTCATATATGATAATAATCTTCATCGCCAGTGGCAACAAAATTCAAATTAAATGCTTTAATTAAAACAATTTCCTTACGTAATTCATTCCAACGTCAAGTTTCTACCCTACGAGGGTGTTAGCGCTTGCTTTTTCCCGCTGGTTGGATAAGAATTTATTCATGCAATGGGATATTGTTCCTGAGATAGTAGCAGCTCTTGTCATATTCATCATCCTATTGAACTCACGCGATATAAACACCATGCCCTCTTTGCGTGATAAGATGTTCCGATTCTCCCTCTACTACACCGTCTTTTGCACAGCTTTGAATATCCTATCGACCCAAACCGTCTACTATTCGGACACCATTCCCCTATGGATTAACATGGTAGTCAATACAGCCTATTTTGCCCTTTATCCACCCCTTCCTGTACTCTTTATTTTCTATATCCTACTGTACGTATTTGAACTTGCCCCAGTTGAACATCGTGAACGTCTCCGGTTATTTTCCATAATTCTAATCGGAAGTTTGGCAGCCTATATTGTGGTCGTCTTCTTGAATCTGAAAACTGGTTGGATATTCTCCTTCGATACCCAAGCACAATATATTCGTGGACCGTTGAACCAACTTTCACTCGTGGTGGCAATATTCCAAATCTCAGTCGCTATTACCGCCATTTGGGTTGAACGGCAGTATCTAGACCAGACCTTTTTCAAGGTAATATTGTGGTTGCCACCACTCTCTTTTGCTATCATTATTCTCCAGCTACTCTTTCCAGAAATCATCCTCACCGGCACAGCAATAATGATCGCAATCCTATCGGTCTACCTCAACTTCCAAACCAGAAGGATATCGATTGATAATCTTACCCAATTCCCGAATCGGGAAAGCTTCATCTCAAACCTGGAACATATCAGGAGGTTCAACCGTAAAGCTGTTGTCATGCTAGTCAGCCTGAACGATTTCAAACTGGTAAACGATACCTATGGGCAAAAGAGAGGTGACCAATATCTACGGGTAATCGCTCAAGGTCTTCAGGATCTTGCTCCGCATGGCCAGCTCTATCGTTATGGAGGCGATGAGTTCGCCATAATTGATGATGTCAAACATGGGAAGAATCTTGCCGAATCCGTTCTGGATCGATTTTCCTCGAGTTGGTATGTCGAAGGTGTTTCAACTCGGATTAAAGCATCATTGGCACTTATGGAGCTTCCGTACAAGGCTGATCGGGTGGTAGAGCCCCTTACCTTGCTAGACCATGCCATTCGAACAGCCAAGAATCGGGGAAAAGGACAATTGATCTATTGTGACTCAATGTTACTCAAAACCATCCAACGAAAACAGAAATTATCCGATCGTCTCCTCAAGGCGATCTCACATGATTCTCTTTCACTTGAATTCCAACCGATCTATAATCTTCGTACAAAAAAGGTGGAGATGATCGAAGCCTTACTCAGGTGGGAAGATAGCCAACTGGGAAAGGTTCCTCCATCCGAATTCATACCTCTAGCCGAAGAGCTGGGCATTATTGGCGAATTGGGTCGTTGGGTCTTGGAACAAGTCTGTATGCTAATCGATGAATTTCGGTCCAGCAATATGATTCTACCCTCCGTTTCGATCAATTTTTCTGGGCTTCAATTCGCCGACTCCCAAGTCGTGCAGGATATCCTGCATACCATCGAACGATTTGTGATTCCACCGGAATCAATCCACATAGAGCTTACCGAGAGCACCTTCATCGGAGCTTCATTCAAGGAAGCCCTTTCTGTAATGCAACCATTGATCGACCATGGTATAGGATTCCATCTGGATGATTTCGGTTCAGGATATTCAAATCTTTCGTATATGGTGAATTTGCCATTCCAATGTATAAAGCTCGATAAATCGCTACTATGGGATGTGAATGGACACAATCAGATGCACCGATTTATCGAAAGCATGGTAAAAGTGGTCAGGGAGCTCAATCTTCGGGTAATCGTAGAGGGAGTCGAAAACGAAACCCAAGTGAAATTCCTTGAAAAAATCGGATGCGATTTGGTGCAGGGATATTACTTCAGCCCCCCCCCTAACAAAAAAGAACCTGGCACGCAATATCAGTAACGGGAAATAAAGCAAACCCTAATTCAATGCAGTAATACTCATGGAGGGCTTCCATGGGTCGAAAAAAAATTCCAAATGCACCAAATATTGTCTTTCATGTCACACAAAGAGGAAATAATCGCAATGATATTTTCTCATCTTCACATGATAAAACACTATTGCTCCAGATCATACAAAAGTATTCGAAACAGTTTGAGATAATAATTCTCTACTATGCCATCATGAATAATCATTACCATCTACTATTGAAAACAGGGAATATTCCTCTAGGTAAATTCATGCATAAGATCAATGTAACTTACTCAAGATACTACAACTACACCCATCATAGAACAGGAACATTATATGAAGGGAGATATAGATGGGTTGTCGTGACTTCTTGGTTCCATTATAAAAGAGTTCTTCACTATATCGCTCACAACCCTATTAAGGCTGGCTTGGTAACCATGGTTGGAGAATATCCGTGGACCGGGCATCGAGAACTCACTTCATCTGATATTTTCATTAGAATTTTAGATCGAAATGCATTGTTAGAAAGTCTAGGACCAAATCCACCAGAATCATTACGAATCTATCTTGAGATCATCGACTCCGAATTCCTTGGAACATATAGCTTTGACGGAACACTTATCTATGACGAAGCAGGCAACTCACAAGACATCGTAATTAGTCTGTGGTATGAGAAATTTTGTATCGAACAAAGTATTTCAATTCCCATACAGATTCTTATGAGATCGGGAAAATGTCCCCAGAAGTACATGAAAGTTCGGAACCAATTCATCTTCTCACTCCAAAAGATTGGGGTAAGCAATGATAGAATAGGACAATTTTTGAGTATCCCCCACCATTCGGTACCAGAACTGATATACCGAACCTGGCACTTATAGACAAAGAGGGGTCATCTTGGCATACTATTCAAAAGATGCGGGGGTATAGCTCAGTTGGCTAGAGCGATAGGTTCGCAATCTATAGGCCAGGGGTTCGAATCCCCTTACCTCCATCATAAAGAATCCCGCCGAATCGGCGGGTATTTCTTTTCATTGCACACTCCCTAATACAGCTTACCAGACTCCTTCCTATAGGAATCATACAAGGCGCGACAGGAATCGTGCTCCAACTGCATGAGCTTGAGAACCGAACCGTCGGATCGTTTATTTTCTATGAACCGATAGATGAAATCATCCCGAAAACCAATCTCTTCAGCCTCCCATGCTTCACACCCATAATATACCGTATCGATATTCGCCCAAATAATAGCTGCCAAACACATAGGACAAGGATATCCTGTCGCATAGAGAACACATCCGGACAGATCATGTGTACCCAATATTTCGCCCGCTTTTCGGATAGCATTAATCTCAGCATGAGCAGACGGATCATGATCGCGTAAAACAGAATTTGCTGCCACCGAAATTATCTGCCCATCCTTGATAATCGTGGCACCGAAAGGTCCTCCGAATTGCGCCTTCATATTGATACGCGCCTGTTCTACAGCAGCCAACATTGCTTCATCTGGTCTGACTTCCATAGCAAGTACTCCTCACTCATGACTAGTATATCATGAAAATCAGATCCGCTTGGAGATATTCAGCCGATTTTTTTCTCCTTGGATCCACTCGTATGATTGCGCATCAATACCTTCAATCCACGACTTTCCATGACCTCTTTTGCCATACCAATCTCTTCATCAGAGGGCTCAGGAGTTCCCAATAAACTGTACTGGAGACCCATCTCCTTCCACTTAAATTCTCCCATCTTATGGAAAGGCAACAATTCTACCAATTCTACACAACCATACCCCGATAGATAATCAGCCAATCGCTCCAATTGAGCACGATCCAATGTCCAACCGGGAACCAATACATGTCTCAGCCATACTCTTTTACCGATCTGTTCCAGATAATCCAGTGTTCCAAGGGTTTCCATATTTGAGCGACCAGTCAGACTCCAACAAACCCTATCGTCGATGCTTTTAATATCCAGCAACACCATATCTACTTCATCGAGAACTTTTTTGGAACGTTCCAAAGGTACGCTCCCTGCAGAATCAAGGGCAGTGTGTAACCCAAAATATCGTGCTCTCTTTATGATATCTAGGGTAAATTCGGGTTGGAGTAATGGCTCCCCCCCACTGATTGTTATTCCACCACTACGAATGAAAGACCGATAGGTGAGCATATCTTGAACAATTTTCTCCGAATCGGCATCTTGCCCACAAGAGAGCTGCCAAGAATCCGGATTGTGGCAATATTTACAACGGAGAGCACACCCTTGGAGAAATACAATATAACGTACGCCTGGACCATCTACCGTACCGAAAGTTTCCACAGAGTGGATACGACCTTTTATACCCATACGTTAATGCCCTCCCTAAAGGTACTCGTGGAACGTTCGATTGATGACATCCATCTGCTGTTCCCTTGTCAATTTGATGAAATTGACCGCATAACCACTCACCCTGATAGTCAGTTGCGGATGGAGTTCCGGGTGTTCCATAGCATCCAATAACACATCCCTATCGAGTACGTTTACATTTATGTGGTGTCCGGTCTCATGGAAATAACCATCCAATAATGTAACTAAATTCTCCACCTGGATGTTCCTTTCTTTACCCAGAGCGCCAGGAACGATACTGAACGTATAGGAGATACCGTCCTCGGCCTCATCATATGGAATTGCAGCAACACTCTTCATACTTGCAACACAACCCTTAGTATCCCGCCCATGCATAGGGTTTGCTCCAGGAGCGAAAGGTTCTCCTTTCTTCCTTCCATCGGGAGTAGATCCGGTCTTCTTTCCATATACTACATTACTGGTAATGGTAAGTACCGAAAGAGTAGGAAGGCTCTCGCGATACGTGTGGTGTCTGCGTAGCTTATCCATGAAACTCCCAACAATATCGACAGCGATCGAATCGACCTCTGGATTATTGTTTCCGTAGGCAGGATACCTTCCTTCAATCGAGAAATCGACTACTAGGCCACGATCGTCACGGATCGGTTTCACTTTCGCATGCTTAATAGCGCTAAGGCTATCGGCCACAACACTGAGACCAGCGATTCCACCAGCCATAGTTCGTAAAACTTGCTCATCGTGCAAAGACATCTCTATACGTTCGTAGCAGTACTTGTCATGCATATAATGGATGATATTCAAAGTGTCGATGTAGAGCTTGGATAGCCAATCACACATAGTATCGAACTTTCTACTCACCTCATCGTAGTCCAGATAACCATCACCGACAGGAGCGAGTTCCGGACCGACTTGCCTTCCATCGATCTCATCTTTTCCTCCATTTATCGCGTAGAGCAAGGCTTTTGCAAGATTCACCCGGGCACCGAAGAATTGCATCTGTTTCCCGATTGCCATTGCCGACACACAACAAGCGATGCCATAGTCATCACCATATTTTGGCTTCATCAGATCGTCGTTCTCATATTGTATGGACGAGGTTTGAATGGACATTGAAGCACAATACCGTTTGAACGAATCGGGCAGACGTTCGCTCCAAAGGACGGTAAGATTAGGTTCCGGGGCTGGTCCGAGGTTGGTAAGTGTATGGAGGAACCGGTAACTCATCTTGGTGACCATATGCCGTCCATCTTCCGCCATTCCCCCGATAGTTTCGGTTACCCATGTCGGATCTCCACTAAATAATTCGTCATAGGCAGGAGTCCGTAAGAATCGTATAATTCTGAGTTTCATGACAAAGTGATCCACCATTTCCTGAATCTCGGATTCACTGAATCTACCTTCAACTAGATCCTTTTCGGCATATATGTCCAAGAAAGTCGAAACTCGACCCAAACTCATCGCTGCACCGTTTTGTTCCTTGACAGCGGCAAGGAATGCGAAATAAAGCCACTGGATCGCCTCTTGGGTGTTTTCGGCCGGACGAGTGATATCGAAGCCATAGGAAGATGCCATCTCAGTCAGTTCTTTCAAAGCCCTGATCTGCTCGCTGATCTCTTCCCGGACACGGATCGTCTTCTCATCCATGACATCGAAATAGGCATTTTTCTTAGCTTGGATCTTGTGTTCTACCAATGCAGCCGTACCAAATAGGGGGACACGACGGTAGTCTCCAATAATCCGGCCCCGTCCGTAGGCATCAGGCAAGCCTGTAATAATGCCACTATGTCGAGCCAGCTTCATTTCATCAGTATAGGCATCAAACACTCCATCGTTATGTGTTTTACGAAAAGTAAAAATGTCCTGGACACGTTCAGGAACTTTCCTACCATACGCCTCCAATTCTGTATGGATCAACCTAATGCCCCCTAATGGCATAATAGCTCGTTTCAGAGGCTCATCTGTTTGTAATCCGACGATCGTTTCCAAATTTTTATCAATATATCCGACATCGTGGCTTGTGATCGTGGAGATGGTTTCGCTATCGATATCATACATGCCCCCTCTCTCACGTTCAGTCTTCAATAACGATGAAAGCTTTCCCCAAAGCTCGATCGTCCTTGATGTGGGATCAGTAAGAAATGACTCATCACCATCATACGGTGTGTAATTATCTACAATGAACTTTCTAGTATTCATGATAACTCTCCTATCGATAACAGGTGTACCATGAGGAAAAGAACATTACTGTGATTCAAATCACATCTTAGGTAGCCCAAATGTGTCGGCTCTGCTATCTTTGAGTGGGAGGTTCAAATGAACCATACAAGAATTTCCTGCGCATGCCTGAACGATCTTTGTTTGAGCAAAGTACCGTTGTTCGCCAGCTTGGATCATGACAGCCTTGCTACCATCACAACTCAGATGAAGCATGTCTCATTCAAGAAAGGGGAAGCTATTGTGAGAGAGGGGGAAAATCCACTTGGCTTCACGGTGATACAGCAAGGAAGTGCAAAAGCATACCGGATAACTGCCGATGGTAGAGAACAGATTTTATATATTTTCCCTACCCATGACTATTTTGGAGCTCGTTTCTTATTCACGGAAGATGCCGTACCCTACTCGGTCGAAGCTTTGGAAGATACTCATGTATGTATTCTCTCGAAATCACAGTTGATGCAATTGCTAGCCACCCATCACGAGGTCGCTCTTGAATTGATCGAGGCTATGGCTCATAGAATGCGACACTTAGAATTGATCGTCCAGAGTATGGGAGGCAGGAATGCTGAAATGCGTATAGCATCGATGCTCCTGGAATTTATGGAAACCTATGGTCAAACTACCAAAGATGGAGTTGAAGTTCCGCTACCTCTCAGCCGGGAAGGTTTGGCCAATTACCTGGGAATGGCTAGGGAAACCTTGAGTCGGAAGCTCAACCAACTGGAAGATGAGGGAATCATTTCTTTTACCGGAACACGTACCATGCTTGTGAAAGAAAAGGAGATGTTGATGGAACTCTCTGTCCAAGGTGATCAGACGTAAAACACTGCTGCAATAATGATGACCAACACAGAAACAACAGTATCGAGAGATAGCGTGTTCGAAACATAATCCATGTTCTTTTTATCGTCTTGTTTCATAAAGATGGAAATGACGAATGGAGGAGGGGTAAGGAACATAACCATCATGGCATAACGGTACATGGGAGCCATGCCAAGTAGCTTATCTACAATAAGCGTATTGAGCAGAATGACGAACACCAAAGCCATAAGCTTTCTTACTATGATCGTCTTAAGTGAAAGCGCTAATCCCTCTTTCTGGAAACTGATACCATACCCGATGGTAATTGCAATCAAAGGAACAGTAAGTCTGCTAAGCATATCGATGAATTCACCGAGGCTGGCTAAAAATGGACCTACTTCGACATATTGCTTGAGTCCGCTTGCAATGAGTCCAGCAAGAATCGCTAGGAGTACCGGACTAGTGACGAATTGCTTAAGGAGGGCGGAGGCGGAACCACTATCCCCTCTCTCTCGGATCAGCAATGCCATGAGCACGAAAAAGACAAACACCACCTGTCCAAGATCGACCAAAGCGATTTTTCCCAAGTGCTGTTCACCATACAATCCCAAAAAGAGGGCATAGCCCAACATGCCCATCTCGAAGCCGCCCATCATCAAAGAGAAATAGGGAGAATCGATTTTTGCCGGTTTTGCGATCAATCTTCCGAGAAATACCATGATCGCACAAGTTACAAATACCAATACAACGAGAATGAGATATTTGGCCTCGACTTCTATCGACACGAAAGCTTGGAACATGAGGGCAGGCAATGCCAAATTCGAGACCAGCTTCTTCATCTCTCCAATTGAACGGAAAGAGAAAAAGCTGATCTTCTGCAGAGAAAACCCAACTAAAAACAGTAGTAATACGGGAAATACCGAAAGTAACGTCTCAAGCATTACAACCTACTGGTCAAAAGGTGTTGGTGATATAGTATTCAAGTTGTCCGATCTGGAATGCGCGGTCGGCAAGTACAGCCTTCACGACATCTCCAATTGAAATAATTCCGACTACGGCATCATTATCGACAACAGGAAGGTGTCGGAAACGACCGGTAGTCATCAACTGGAGGCACTCATCCAGACTCTGGTGAGGCTTAACGTAAGTAACCCCTTTGGTCATAACATCGGAAACAGGAACCGTCGTGGAGAACTCTATCCTACCGGCAAGATGTTTCACAACATCACGTTCGGACAGGATTCCCTTGATTGCCCCTTTTTCATCCAAGACCAAGACTGCACCAATACGATGCTGGGTCAATTTCAATACAGCTTGTGCCAGGGTATCGGCTGGAAGGACAGTTACTACTTCACTGCCTTTCTGGTCTAAAATTGATCTCACTGTACTCATACGCACCTCCTCTCTTTCATGCGAACCGGATATCGGTTACCTAACGATGTTACCCTGATGGACTCTTTTACGCAAGTGGATTCGTTTCAATATGTTTTTATCCTTAAGGTACCTATAGTTGATGCAACAGAAATTGAACAAGATAGGAAACCACGACTACAGCGGTTGAGATAATCAGCCCGAGTAGCATTGGCTTATGACCGCTCCGCAACAGGGATTTAGCATCTGTCTTCAAGCCAATAGCTCCTAAAGCCATAACCATGCAGAACTTTCCTGCGGTAGCAATATATGAGGAAATAGTTTCAGAGAATAATCCAGCGCTATTGAATATTACAACGACAAGGAACACTAAGACAAACCAGGGGAAGACACGTTTCAATGAGAATGTGGCGATATCTTTTTCATGCTGGGATTGTCTAGCCATAGTCCGGATATGGATGTAGGAAAAGATAAGTACTACAGGAACGATTGAGAGGGTTCTCGTAAGTTTGACTACAATTGCGAAATTTCCAGCGGCTTCACTGAAAGCATATCCTGCGGCAACGACCGAGGATGTATCGTTTACCGCTGTTCCCGCCCAAAGACCGAAACCTAGATCGCTCATGCCGAAAGCTCGCCCCATGAGAGGGAATAGAACCACCATAAGGATATCGAAAAGGAATGTCGCAGACAGTGCATACGCGATATCCTGAGAGTCAGCCTCTATGACTGGGGCAATAGCGGCAATTGCAGACCCTCCACAGATTCCGGTTCCAGCTGAGATGAGAGATGACTGTCGCCATGGGATACCCAGAATTTTTCCGATCAGGTACCCTCCACCGAACGCGGTAGCCAAAGTGAATGTCATCACTATCAACGAGATTCCTCCAACTTGGACAACCTGGCTAATACTCAAAGTAACGCCCATCCCAATGATAGCGAACTTCAATATCCGCTTCCCAGTGAATGTTATTCCCTTTACCAGCACAGGCCATCGATTTAAAAGAGGATGAAAGACCATCCCGACCAATAGGGCGAACACTCCCCCACTAACGAGGTTTCCGGGGACCAAAGAACTGAGAAACATTCCAATGATAGCAACTATAATGGAACCAACGATTCCTGGCACCAAACTTACAACTTTATTCATGTCGGGTATCATATGATTTTAATTACATAATTTCAAATTATATTTTATTATATATGTATTAGTAAATTTTATGGAGTGACAAATGTTGGATTTTCGCATCATTACATTCCTCGCAGTCTGCGACCAGAAGAGCTTCACAAAAGCCGCCGAGTATCTCAATATTACGCAACCTGCGGTCTCTCAGCATATGCACGCACTACAGGAGATGTGGGGAAAACCATTATTCGTTATTGAGGGTAGGCGATTCATACTCACTGAGGCAGGGGAGGATCTTAGGCAATTCGTCCAAACACTGCAAGTGGATATAAAACGCTTTTCCCAAGATTTCCGCGATAAGAAACATGGACAACATATTTATTTCGGAGCGACTTTGACGATAGGAGAATTTACGCTTCCTCCGATTCTCAAAGGATTGATGGAAAAACGTCCTACAAGGAATTTGACCATGCATGTGGATAATACGGAAAACTTGTTGGCAATGCTTGATTCGGGCTTTTTAGATTTTGCGTTCATCGAAGGTGCTTTTGATAAAAAAAGATATGGGTATCGTCTATTTTCAAACCAGAGGTTCATACCGATCTGTTCATCGCAATGCCTCTTGCGTCACCCAAAACCATCCTTGGACTCGCTGCTATCTGAACGGTTGTTAGTTCGTGAAAAAGGGTCTGGAACCAGAGCGGTCTTTGAGCAGATCTTAGCCGAGCGGGGTCTCAGTACGGATAGTTTCCGACATGTCGATGAAATTGGGAACCTGAATGTAATCAAAACACTGGTTGGAAATGATATGGGCATTTCTTTCCTCTATGAAGAGGCTGCCAAGGATGCAATCATGCAAGGTCAGGTGTGTGAATTACCGATAGATGGCTGGAGTGTCAACCGAGAGTTCAATTTCGTATTTTCGCTACATACACGCTATGAATCGCAGTTTCTCGCCTTTCTCAACGAATGTATGACCAATATAAAAATGGTATAGAACATATTTTTATTGCATTTTTCTAGAAATATTATAACCTTTTGACATATTGTGTGTTTTTTTGTTGTGTAACAAGAAATGTTCACATACAATACTGTTGATAGTATTGAAATTTTAGGAGGACAAAATGCGTAAAAAGGCACTTTTGGTTGTGTTGGTATTGATGGTTGCCATGACTGCTTCAGTATTTGCAGCAAGCACGGGAAGTATTGGCTTGGCTAACTACGCTTCATGGTACGAGATGGAGAATGAAGATTCTGATTCCTACGTTCCAGGTATCCGTGCGGAATTCTTTCTCAGCGATTATCTGGGCATCTCTGCTGATGCGCTAGTTTTGGCGGAGTGGGAAGATATCTATGGTGATATGTCCTACCTCATGATGTATATGATTGACGCTGTGGCAAGAATCCCTTTGGGTTTGCTTGAACCCTATGCAGCGGTTGGACCAGTATACATGGGTTACATCACTGAAGATGACACCTATACCGATGAAGAATCATTTGGATTCAACGTCAGGGGCGGAGTCGACTTGAATATTCTTGACTGGCTTAGTGTTGGTGTAGAGGCAAACTATTTTGTCGACGATTTGGAAGATTTCTTCGACAACACTGATTACTACTTCTCCGAGGATGGATTAAAGAATTCTGGCCTTATCGGCGTAACCGCCAAGTTCAAATTCTAATTACGCGTCTTCCTTTCGAAGATCACCAGAGAAGCCGCCGCTACAAACGGCGGTTTCTTTATATCCCGTTAATCAAAGTGACATACCTATTTTCACATTAAAAGACTAAAGCAATAGCATAGACCCTTTGTAACTAGATTTGCCCGGTTCCCAAGCTGATATACAGAACCAGGCACCATATGGTACCATGCCGGCATGAAAAAGTGTGCATTGGTATTCACCGGTGGAAAAGGACCTGTTTCCGGTTTCGATAAGTCACTTATTCCCCCTTGCTCATTCATCTGTGCCGCCGATAGTGGGATTGATACTGCCATAGCCCTCGGTTATGAAGTAGATGAAGCAATCGGCGATTTTGACTCCATCAGTGGAATCGAATTACTAGAGAACATCGCACATACCCGGCTTCCCAAAGAAAAAGATATCACCGATACAGAGGCAATTCTGCAACACATAACCGCTAAAGGAATCGATTCCTATATTCTCGTCGGCGGAGGCGAAGGCCGTTTTGATCACCTCTTGCACCTCTATACCCTATTTGCAACCTATGGCCCTCCAAAATTGTGGATTACCGCAAGGGAGCGTATGTATTTAGTAAAGGATAGATCCGATTTCACGATGCTCCCGAATGCTCCGGTCTCGATCATCCCCGCCACAGCGTGTGGAGAGTCCTCGGTCTCCTCGGAGAACCTCTTTTGGGAATTGAAAAACTATCCGATTTCGATGCAACAGCAGAGTATATCCAATAAATGTCGAAGTGACTCGTTCTCCATCCAAGTTTCGGGGAATCCAATTTTTGTATCCATTCCTTTTCCCTGATAAAAAATAGACATGACAGCTCACATGAAATGCTATACAATGGTATTATTAATCCAAAAATAGTCTCGAGAGGTAGCTATGGATAAGAATTATGAATTATTATGCCGCAAGGCTGTGATGCACGGTCCGCTCGAATCATTGTTTTGTTGTGTAGGCGACCCAGTAGTGGGAAATCCGACACAGCTTATGATGGAAGCGACCTTCCAATCGATGTTGTTTCCAGCAAGATACCTAACCTGTACCGTAAGTAAGGATAATCTTGCATCGGCTATCGAGGGAATCAAAGCTTTAGGTTTCACTGGTGCCAACGTAACAGCCCCCCACAAAGTTGAAGTCATCCAGTATCTAGATGGTCTGACAGATTCGGCACGACTCAGTGGTGCTGTAAACTGCATCATCAAGGACGAATCGGGGAAATACATTGGCGACAACACAGATGGAAAGGGCTTTCACACATCCATTGACAATATTACCCCAGTAGAAGGAATGAATGTGCTCGTAATCGGTGCAGGTGGTGCAGCCCGGGCGATTATTACCGAATTAGCCCTCCACGGCGCAAGTAAGATTACGATTGCCAACCGGACCACTCAGAAGGCTAGACAGATCATCGACTCTCTCGGACCACAGGTCAAATCAACTCTCAAAAGCATTCCTTTCGATGGAACTCTTACGATAGGAGCAGAGTATGATCTTATCGTACAAGCTACTAGCGTTGGATTGTTCGACCCTGCTGGTGGCTTCGAGATCACTTGGGAGCCTAAGACTTCCGGAGTCCGCATCGCAGCCGATGTCGTCTTCAATCCTGTAGACACGAATTTTCTTAAGGGTGCAAGGAATGCCGGAGCTACTGTTGTAGACGGTTTGGGAATGTTGGTCTATCAGGGTGCTATTGCAGTCCAAGAGTGGACCGGCAAGGACGCAGACTGTGAAATCATGCGTAAAGCACTAGAAGAGGCGTTCACAATCTGATAGAAAGTGGGCAAGGAGAATCAATGGATCAGCAGGATAAGGTAGAACAACAGTATACAATCTCCAAGAGACTCCTTCGTATGATTACGCTTTCCAAGAAAATCATAGGCGAAACCGATGGGTCTGAGTTGACCGAAGAGCAGATTGCCGAGTTGAACAACCGCTCGATCCCAAACAATTGGCTTACGCGCAGGCTTTTCAAAAAGCCTGCGAAGAAAGTGGAGACAAGTACCTACATTATTCCTGTAGAAGATGGGGTAGTGACAGGATACTTCTTCCAACGCCGTGATAATATTCCAAAACAGCTTACCAGTCTTCGACCTCTTATCATATTCTATCATGGTGGAGGTTGGGTCTGGGGCAATATGGATCTATACAGCTTCATCTGCGCCAGAATAGCAAGCATCACCAATGCAGCAGTATTATCTGTGGACTATCGTCTCGCTCCACAGAATAAATTCCCTGCAGCAGTGGAAGACTGCTACAATACACTGATATGGGCTTCCCAAGGAGCTCGATATTGGAAAGTCGACCCTGAGAGGATCTTTGTTATGGGCGATAGTGCCGGAGGAAACCTCGCAGCTGTCGTTAGTAGACTCTCACGTGACCGGAAGGGCCCTCATATTGCCGGACAAATACTCATTTACCCATTGACTGATGGAAGGTTAAGAACTCCTTCTTTCAACAAGTTCAAAGAGAGCCCTACCCTTACCGGACGTGAAATGCAATTCTTTATCAAGAGTTACCAAAGTGAACCGAAGGATATCCTTAATCCGAATTTCTCGCCTCTTTTGTCAAAGGACCATTCCAGACTACCTCCTACACTGATCATTACAGCCGACAACGATCCACTCTTAGATGATGGAAGACTCTATGCCGAAGCTCTTGCATCAGCCGACACTCCGGTAAAATATCTCGAATGCAAGAATACGGTCCACGGATTTCTTGCATTTCCCGCTGCACCAGGTTCAGAAGAGACCGAATCCGCTATCATGCAATTCATTGGAGGACGGCAGGTCGAACAGGTTGAACTGTTTACGAAATCACAACTTCGGAAACAAGCAAAGAGGGAGCTCAAGGTTGCTAGGAAGGCAGATAAATCGTTTATTGCAGCAGGAGTTGAGGAACATTAACCAATGAACGATGAAAGGTATGCAAGCAAGCTTTCGTTTCCTGCACTCGCTCGGCAATGTATCCATTTGATGGCTCCATTACACTCACTCCGTATGGAAATCAATCGTTGGCATAGAGGATATCTGTAGTATCCACAGGTTTCCTCAAAATTGGATCTTTTCCGATCAATAGTCCTATTGACTCTCGCAGTAATCCAAATCGTCGTTCTCCGGTTGCCGAGAAATAACAGTACCAACAAGCTTCATCCTGTTTATAGCGTACATCACAAGTCATGATGTGTTCAGATGCCCAACCCTTTTCAGCAGGGACAAGGATCGGCGGGGCATCTACACGTTGCCATTGCAAACCATCCGAACTCGTTAGAAGGATGATTGCCGATGCTTCTCGTTTTAGCTTCCTATTCCAATATCGGGCATTCTGTAAAGCCACATAATGCTCAGAGCCACGATAGACATTGACCCGGCCTACTCCAAGATTCCGCCACTCATCGTTAGCTACAGCCTCCATCATTGGCATTTGAGACTCTGGGGAGTAGGTTCCATCAAGCGTCTCGGAGAAGGCAGTACAGAGATATCGTGTAGAGGCTGGATGTTCACCAACCTTGGAAGAACCCACATAGAGCCGATACCCCCCTTCAGCACCCAAGATTTGGGGATGACTTAATACCGGCTTTTTCCAATAGTCTGAAGAAGACCGAATATCCTTGGCTTCAAGCAGTACTCTAGGCTCACTCCAGATTGACAAGTCATTAGAGCTACGGATTTCAATATGGGATCCGACAACATGCGACTTACGCATCCTCTTGGTCAATTTCTCAACAAATGGAATAGGTTTTCCATGTCTTTCGTAGACAATATGGAAGGATCCCTTCTCCTTGAAAATAAAAGGATATTTGCCCCTCACCTGGACAACTCCCATTGGCTCCCACATGATACCACTTCCGGAAATATAGTGTTGGATTCCAAGCCAAGAGTGGGCAAAAAGATGCCATTTGCCATCAGGGGTTTCTTCTGGGAAAAGAAATACGGGGCAAGACAGGCGAGGAACATACCACAGCCCTTGAATTACCGGTTCATCGGAAAATGGAAACCAAGAGCAATCAGGCAACTGTTCTACAGGTTGCACACGTGTATTGACCATGGCTACAGCCTTTCTCGCGGACCTCGAGACCGCTTTTTGAAGAATATGGGATCAAGATACTTTTCCATATCAAATTTATTGGTGAGTCTACGCATAGCTATAGTATAGAGGTAGAAACTACCCCCAATCGAAACGATGAACATGAGTCCAAGCCACAAAGGCATGAGGGGGCTTTCAGGATCTGCGAATCGAGCGATCAGCACCATACAGACAATGAAAAGTATCGCCATTACTACAATATTCACAGCAGTAGCTGCCAAGACAAACAAAACGGTGTTTAGCTTCTTATTCATTGGTAACCTCCTTATTTCCCCGCCCCTCGAAAAATAGCAGGTTTATCATGAGCAGAATTCCAGTAACGACAATGGAGGCATCGGCAACATTGAATGTCGGCCAACGTTCGAACCCGAATAAGCCATAGACGTTCACACTGATGAAGTCCACTACCCAGTCGGGACGGAATATCCTATCGACCACATTCCCGATCCCACCACCGATGATTCCACCAAGCATCCATCGCTGAAAAGGTTTCAAATCATGGGAACGAAACAGATAGAACCCAAGCAACACCAGTAGCACCAACGGAAGAAGGATAAACAACAGCCTCTTTGCACCTTCTGGTAACCCATCTCCTAAACTGAATCCAATTGCAGAATTGCGTACATGGCAAATCCATAAAAAATCTGAAAGGAAGGAATACTTCACGGTTCCTTGTTCGATAGTAGCAACAACCCAAGCTTTAGTAAGCTGGTCAAGTATGATGATGATAGCCGACAAAATAAACGGTAAAAGACGTTCTCTGTTCCTTTTTTCCATAGTGGGCATAATCCTACTACAGTGCCGTGGGAAGCGCAATAAAGGATGCTTCTAGGCCTAATTCTTGGGTAAAATATGTAGCCATCTGCTGAACTCCGAATATTTCTGTAGCATAATGGCCTCCGCAGATCATGGTGATCTTCGATTCCTGGCAGTAGGAATGCATGGTATGGGAAGGCTCTCCGGTCACATAGGCGTCAAGTCCCAAGGTGATAGCCTCCTGTACTTCATTGGCGGCACCTCCGGATACTATTCCCAAAGATGAGATTTTTTCTTTGCCAAACCGAAGGATATGCAATCCGGTCTCTGGTCCCAAACCAAGTTTAGCAGCTATCTCATCTGCGCCAAGAGGATTGGGTAATATTCCTTTGTATCCGATATTCACTCCATGGTACATCCCGAATGGTTCGACCTCTTTTAGGTCTAATATCGAGGCCATTGTTGCATTGTTTCCCAATGTCGGGTGGGCATCCAAGGGAAGGTGGGCAGCCAGAAGGGCGATATCATTCCCAACGAGCGTGGCTATGCGATGGTAGTGCATGGTTGTTACTGGAATTGGCTTTCCCCAGTATAATCCATGATGGACAAAAATTGCATCAGCCTTCATCTCCACAGCTTTTTCGAACGTAGCGAGGGATGCATCTACAGCACAAACGATGCGATGCACGTCCTTACCGGGTCGCCCTACCTGCAAGCCATTCATGGAGACATCGACGGAGGAGAATTCGTCAAGGTTCAACCTGGTACGTATATATTCCGTAAGCACTTCAATCTTCATAGTGACAGTATAGAGAGTTGACATCAATTATTCCACCACCTATAGTGAGCCTCATGGCAGATTTACGGTTCACTCGTCGTGAGCTCACAGCAGACGAGGCAAGCTTCACATACGATCCTTCAATAGTCGAATCATGCGGTACGATACCCGACCATCCCGCGATAATCGGGCAACCAAGAGCTATGCGTGCATTGGAGATGGGAATTGCAATTTCCGGTAAGGGCTACAATATTTTCGTCAGCGGAGACCCCGGAACAGGTCGATCGACTGCTATCCGACTAGCTACCGCCCCTTATGTGACAGACACTTCCCAATTGCGCGATATTGCTTTCGTCCATAACTTCCGGCATCCCGATTCGCCTATCGTACTCACCTTCAATCCTGGGGAAGGAAAAGCCTTCTCTCTTGCGATGAAGGAGTTCATCTCTCAACTAAAACAAGAGATTACCACAATACTACAATCACAGTCCCAGCTGGATGGAAAAACCCTGTCATCTATTGCACAGAAACTCCTCTCCTCCATCCATAAACGGTTTACCGACCCTATTGTGCTTAATCACCTTCGAGCTATCGAACAGGATCTTATGGAGCAAGCCTTCCTCTTTATTGGAAAGGAGCCTCAGGATATTCCCAACGGTTCATTCTTCCAACGCTATAGTGTGAATCTTCTGGTAGATCAGGACAAAGTCACCGAACGCCCGTTGTTATTCGAAACCCATCCTACATTCGCAAATCTCTTTGGAACTCTCGATACTCCGGGTGATGTCCGAGATGACCGATACCTCCCCTTTCTTGCAATACATGCCGGCTCCCTACTTCGTGCGGCGGGGGGTTATATCGTCATCAGTGCGGAAGAGATGCTTACCGTTGAGGGTCTCTGGGAAGCCTTCAAGCGTTTTTTGACTACCAGCGCTCTGGTAATCCAAAATACCGCGAAATCCTCTCAGTCTGCTGGCATCCGACCAGAACCGGTTCCCTTGGCACTGAAAGTCATACTGGTCGGTAGTGAAGATTCCTATGAATCCTTCTGTGAGCATGATCTGGATTTTCTCAAGCTTTTCAAAGTGTCGGCGGAGTTCGATTACACCATGCCAGCAACAAAAGAGAATATCGCAGGATGTATCGGTTTTATCCGTATGGTTGTACAGGAAGAAAAACTACTACCAGTAGAAGATAATGCGATCTGTGAATTACTCCGTTTCAGTTCTCTTAC
Source organism: Pleomorphochaeta sp. DL1XJH-081 (assembly GCF_049310885.1). NCBI lineage: Bacteria > Pseudomonadati > Spirochaetota > Spirochaetia > Spirochaetales > Sphaerochaetaceae > Pleomorphochaeta > Pleomorphochaeta sp. DL1XJH-081. Next base: position 146,485 of record NZ_JBMDYO010000003.1, on the reverse strand, counting down.
CGCTGAGTCTCGTGATGAATTGACCACGCAACTATCTCTTGTTGCCGACCTTCTACGAGAATCCAATTATTGGGCGACAACCCTAGGAGTAACATCCATTGATAGAGACGTTGTCCTAAAAGCCATGGGGGAACGCGATTACGTCTCAAGCGTAACAGAGAATAGGATTTTCGATGAAATCGCGACGGGAGAGATGATTATTGCCTTGGATGGCTATAAGACAGGAGTAGTAAATGGGTTGGCGGTTTTGGATCGCGGTCCATCGTCATTCGGAACACCCACAGTCATCAGCGCAACTGTGGCACCCGGAACCGAAGGGATTGTCAATATAGAACATGAGGCTGGTCTCTCAGGAGAAATCCACGATAAAGGGCTGCTCATCCTAGAAGGTTACCTGAGAAAACGATATGCCCGAAATTTCCCCCTCTCCATCTACTCGGGAATCTGCTTTGAGCAATCGTATGCCGAAATCGATGGAGATTCAGCCTCCTCAAGTGAGCTTTATGCGCTCCTCTCGGCTATTGGCGATATCCCCATAAAGCAAAATATTGCGGTTACCGGATCGGTCAACCAGATGGGAGAATTGCAACCTGTCGGAGGAATTAATGAAAAGATCACAGGATTCTACAATGTATGCAAAAGACTTGGACTGAAAAATCATCCTGGAGTAATCATCCCCGTACAGAATATCAAGAGTCTTATCCTACCATATGAAATTATCGATGCAATAGGAAAAAGAGAGTTCCATATCTATCCTGTACAGACTATCGATGAAGGCATGCAAGTCCTTACCGATAGACCTGCTGGAGTCCGCAACCAGAAGGGAAACTTCCCCATGGACACGCTGAATAGGACGATTGAAGATCGCCTAAAAGATCTATTCGAGATCTCGCGCCCTCAAAATTGATTTTCAACGATTAACGCAGCTTTCCAAGTCGCTTCCAAAATCGAATGACCAGATAAACCGAGAGGATGAATGTAGCTACATCGGCTATCGGCTGACTGAACTGCATCCCCCGGATGCCTAAAACATGGGGAAGTGTCAGAACCACAGGAATGAAGAATAGTCCTTGCCGGGAAAGCGCCGTCAATGAGGCCTCTCTTGCTTTACCGATAGACTGGAATAGCATAGCTACAATAATATTCATTGCCTGCAGAGGCATTACCAGACATTGCATCCTCATGGCAAATGCACCGATTTCTACTACTGTGGGATCGGTCTTAATAAAAAAACGCATGATCGTGGGTGCGAATGCAAACCCAATGGTTCCTAAGAGTAAAAAACCTACAACACCCGTAGTAAGGGAAAACCGAAAAGCCTCTCGTAGGCGGTCTAGGCGTTTCGCTCCCCAACTGAAGCCTGAAACCGGCTGGAACCCTTGACCAAACCCTATGAGTGCAGAACCTAAAAATTGCATGGTCCTCGTTACTATTGTCATCGCAGCGAGAGCCGAATCTCCGAAAGGAGCGGCAACATTGTTCAATACAATCATTGAAACACTTGCCATCCCTTGCCGGTATAATGCTGGCATTCCGGTAGTGAAAACCTCACTATATATCCATCGCTTGGCGCGAAAGTTGCTTATGGAGAGTTGCAGGGTACTTCGTTTCTTGAGAAAAAAAGAGAGCAAGATGGAGAAGGATACAATCTGACTGAAAACGGTAGCAATCGCTGCCCCCTTGATTCCTAAGCCAACCACAAAGATGAGAATTGGATCAAGAATAACATTGAGCAACGAACCAACAACGATTCCTCGCATCCCCAAGCTCGCATTCCCCTCCGATCTTAGGTTTGTGTTCATAACAAAAGAGGCGGCCATGAAAGGAGCTCCGAAAAGGATGATCCCGCCATAATCCTTTGCATAGGGAAGAATGGTTTCTGTGGAACCCAGTAGCCGCATGAAAGGTGTGAGGAACGTCACTCCTACAACCAACAATAGACCTCCAATACCTAAAGCAGTGAAAAACGCAGTAGAGAATACCTGGTTGGCCTTTTCATTCTCCTGAGCGCCTAAAAGCCGTGCGACAAAATTACCAGAGCCGAGGCCCAAGGTCATGCCGATGGCTTGGATAATGGACATAAGGGCGAATACAATACCCACGGCTCCGCTGGCTTGTGTTCCCAATCTGCTTACGAATACGGTATCGGCCATATGGTAGAAGGTGGTCACAAGCATGCTGATAATTGTTGGTACTGCTAAGGAGGCAATAAGGTGTGGGACAGGCGTCTCGGTCATACGGATAAAGTTCTCTTGTACGGTCAGCCGTTTGGGGGTAAATAATCCCATATCCTCAGCACCTTTGTGCAACATGGCTATACCACGATTGCAACACTATCCCAAATGCAACGGAAACATTCAATGAGCCTTTGCTACCGGCAAGAGGAATGCTTACCCTCCCCAACGAGGAGTCAGCGATGGATAGGAGCTCAGGACTGGTTCCCAACTCTTCTGACCCTACAATCATGACACCCTCTTCAGGGAATGCAAAATCGGAAAGCGCAGTTCCCCCGAGCTCCATGGCAAACACTTTCTTACCTCGTAGACTATCGACTACCTGTTCTTGTGCATATGTTTGCCAAGGTACCGTCTTGGTACACCCTCGGGCTGTCCTCAATGAGCGAGGATGTTCTGGAGATGCAGATGGTGAGACCAACAGGATCCGATCAACTCCGAAAGAATCGGATGTTCTGAAGATTGAACCTACGTTGAATGGGGATCGGATATGATCGAGTACAACGGTCATGGGATATATGGTACGGTGTGTACTATCCAAGGATTCCTCTTCACTTTCATAGAAATCCCAATCTGCCATGTCTATTCCTAAATCGTTATGAAGCAGGTGGATTGTGTTGGCTAAATCCCATATAAGATTCTCAGGTGAAACTGAAATTGAAAACTGGCCTGCAAGTCTTGTGCACTCACTACGGGTCACTTCAGCCACACGTTGGTCCTCTGTTGAGGACAACAATAACAATACGTGTTCATAATAGTGAAAGTCGATAGTTTTTCCTTGCCGTAGGGAACCCATAGCTCCTTCCAGTAGACGGATGCATTTGCGCGTTTTTGTTCCAACTCCGAGCGATGCGAGTTTTTTCAACGTTATCATGAATCTTCCTGTAACTTTCCGAACCCCGTCTCTTGTGGAGATATGCAGATGGCGAATTCTCCCTTTACCGATTGTCGTTGTGAGAAGTTGGCAGCGACTTCACTTGCGGTGCCTTCATAGAACTCCTCATAGACTTTAGTCATTTCCCGACCGACAAGGACTCTCCTATCGGGAGCTAATTCGGCCAATTCCTTTAGCAATTTGACAACCCTGAACGGTGACTCATAGAGTATGAAGGCTTCTCCACGTTCCAACAGTTGCTCCATCCGTTTTTTCCGTCGTCCCGATTTGGGGCTAAGAAAACCTTCAAAAGTAAAAGTCTTGCCTGTAAAACCACTCACCGAAACCAATGTAGCTACGGCGGAGACCCCCGGTATAGGTACTACGGGAAATCCTGCAGCCCTTACAGCTTGGACGACCCTTGCCCCAGGATCACTTATCCCCGGTGTTCCCGCGTCGGAGACAAATGCCACAGAATTTCCCTCTCCCAGAAGCTTGATAATTCCGGCAGCGGAAGCCTCTTCGTTATGAGCATGGCATGCGATCAGGCGTTTCTGGATTGAGAATCGTATGAGTAGCCGTTGTGTGTGTCGGGTATCTTCACATGCAATCACTTCCACATCCCGGAGTGTTTGCAATGCTCGCATCGTAATATCTTCCAAATTACCTATAGGTGTTGCCACCATGTAGAGTGTTCCCATGCCGACATTCTATCGGTTAAACGTCCCATGGGCAATGGTGAAAAATACCAACTCACCCTGATGAGATTGGTTTCCTATTTCCATCTTCGTGGCAAAATAGTTAATCCAATCAGAAATTCCCTCATTTTAACTGCATTGGACGCAGGTTTTCAAAAAGTTGGCACGATGATTGCAATAACAGTCTGCGAAAAGAAATTACACGGATGCCAACAAGTGGCCCGAGAGCAAAGGAGAACATATGAAGACTTTTAAACGACTGAAGGACATCGTAAACGCCAATGTCCACGCAAAACTCGACAAGATCGAAGATCCAGAAAAAATGATCCGCTACATGCTTACGGAAATGGAAGAGACACTGGTAGAAGCTAAGAGTGCGACAGCTGAAAAAATGGCAAATCGCGCAGTCATCGAACAGGAGATAAAGCAGGCAAAGGATCTACTTGGTCGCTGGGAAAATCGAGCCAAACTCGCTGTAGAAAAGGATCGTGACGATCTTGCACGTGAAGCTCTTGTGGAGAAAAATCGGGTGGTGAGACGACTCGCTTCCCTCGAAGAAGAGTTGCTGCAAATGCAATCCATCATCGACTCTATGCAAGAACAGATTGTGAAGTTGGAGGAGAAACGGGAAGAGGTTCGTGATAAGCAGAGAATGTTGGTCCAGCGGGCATATCACGCGAAAGAGAAGAAAAAAGTAGTGGAGACACTCAAGCAGATCAATGCCGAAGCCACCTACCGGAAATTTTCCGAGCTTGAAGAGAAGATTGAGAGGATGGAGGCTGATGCCGAGATGGCAGGATTCTCCGGAGCTGGGCTCTCCAAGGAGAAGGAGTTCTCTCAGATGGAGAACGACGAAGAGATCGAGGCTGAATTGGCAAGCATGAAAGCTAAAAAAACTAAGAAGAAGGAGAGTTGACGTGGATCGTTATTACTCACACGAATATAGGCGGTATTGGGAAAAGGATTATCGCAAGGGGTATCAGGATGGTTGGTCGGACGGCACACCACACCGAAAAGGGCTACGCAGATCCCGTAATGGAATCTTACTTGGTGTATGCCAAGGATTCGCCGATTGGCTCGAGATTCCTGCATGGCCGTTGAGACTTGGCATGGTCATAGCATTTTTTGCCAGTGGTTTTTGGCCGATTGGAGCGCTGTATCTGGTAGCTGCAATCGCAATGAAACCGGAAAGTCGCTAATGTATAAGGTCGTCGTTCAAAAGCGGCGACCTTCTTTTCAACCAAGCACATCCTTATATTTCCGATACAATCCTCTGAATTGGTCGTAGGTGAGCCCCATGGCACTTGCGGCCTCTTTTTGGTTTCCCTGGTTCTCTTCAAGCGCCCTCTTGAGAAATGTGATATCTATATCACGCTTGGTCTGCTCATATGTGGTCAAGGGCATCTGTTCCAACAGGAGAGTCGATTCCTCGTTTCGGACTTGCTCTTTCGTTGGTGTCTCTGTCTTACCAATTGCTTGGAACGGATTTTCGAATGGATTGAATTGGATACTTTGGATTTCATTTCCCTGTGCCCGATAAACGGCACGTTCAACAACATTCTTCAATTCTCGCACATTCCCTGGCCAAGGGTATGTCATCAACTGTTCCTTCACAAAGTCACTTATAACAGGGAGTTCCGACCGACCACACTCCAGAGACATCTTTGCAGCAAAGAATTCGGCCAAGAGGATGATATCTTCACCTCTTGCACGTAATGGAGGAAGAAAAAGGACCTCAAACGAGAGACGATCCAGCAAATCCTCCTTGAATTTCCCCTCTGCACAGAGAGAAGGAAGATCTGCATTGGTAGCTCCCACGATACGGACATCAGCTTCATGAGTCTTGGATGATCCAACTCGCTCGAAGGTTCCGTATTCGACCACACGCAAAATCTTTTCTTGTACCTCTAGGGGAATGAGCCCGATTTCATCCAGGAAAAGAGTACCCCCCTCAGCCTCCTCGAAACGTCCCTTTCTGGTTTTAGTCGCACCGGTAAATGCCCCCGGCTCATATCCAAACAACTCTGGTTCTATCAACGAAGGTGGTAATGCCGCACAGTTGACCGTGACAAGCCTGTTTTGCCATCGTGGGCTGAGATAATGGAGTCTGCTTGCAGCAATCTCCTTTCCACTACCCCGCTCTCCGACCACAAGCACACTTCGGTTCACCGTTGCGGCACGACTGAGAGCTTGCTGGAAATTGAGAAAAACTTCCGATTCACCTAAGGGAGCCTGGGAGTACCCGAACCGTTCATCACTCATAGGTGGATTCTACCATACATTGGTTATTTTTACCAAGTCAAATCGATTCACAGAATAGTACATGTATAGTACAATTAACCATAAATGCTGCTTGCATGTGATTTAAGAATGTTCCATAGTAAGTAGGCATTGTTATTCTGATGTTGGCACGGTTCTTGCATCATATTTGACAACGGGTATGATAGTACCCCGATAACGTCTCATTTAAGGAGTACAAATATGGGAGTTTTCTCAAGATTCATGGACATAGTGAATGCCAATATCAATTCCTTGCTCGACAAAGCGGAAGATCCCGAAAAGATGGTCCGTCTCATGATTCAGGAGATGGAGGATACCTTGATCGAACTGAAAAGTGCCTGTGCCGATAAGATCGCAAAAAAGGCGAAGGTTGACCGGGAACGTACTGAATTGGAAGCACTTGTCGAACGATGGAAAAATCGGGCGGAGATGGCTCTCTCCAAAGGTCGCGATGACCTGGCAAGGGAAGCCCTCATTGAAAAGCGTAAAGCCCAAGGAGACTTGGAGCGAAAACTGGAAGACTGGGATCGGTACGAAGATATTATTGCAAAGAGCAAAGAGGACATCGGAAAGCTTGAGGACAAGTTGCAGTCACTTCGCCATAGACACCAGTCAATCGTTGAAAGGGCTACCAGGGCTAGAGAAGAACAGGCTGCCAATGAAACTATTCGCAAAGCATCGGATGCCGCTGCAACCAGCCGTTTCGACCACATGGAACAGCAAGTGGACCGAATGGAAGCGAACAGCCAGATGAACAAGCCGAAAAGTAACCTGGAATCGAAATTTGCGGATTTGGAAGAACTGGATGAGATAGAAGCAGAGCTTGAACAACTTCGAAAGAAGCGGCAATCCCGCTAATTGAAGGGCTCCTGGGAGAGAGGGAATAATGAATAGTGATACGTTGATTGCGATCATAGCGATTGTTGCGCCGTTTCTGTTTGCCGGATGGGTTATCAACACCAGCATTAAATCAAAGGAACGCAAACGAAGAAGTAAAGAAACCCATGAGGAACAGCGACTGAAGAGCGATCGTGAATTAGAAGATGGAATCATGGATTTGGCCAGGCGGATTGAGAATCTTGAGATAATTCTCCGCAACAGTAAGAACAATAAGGGAAAGGAATAGGAAGGATGGATATGGCAACCAAACAATTATACAGGTCCCGTAGGGGAAAGATATTCGGTGTATGTCAAGGAATTGCCGATTGGAGAGACCTCCCGGTCGATTTATTGAGAGCGATCGTAGCTGTCTCGATTCTGGTAACAGGTATATTCCCAGGCATCATAATCTACGCACTCGTCGCGCTCTTCATGCCTCTTGAACCGGGGTACGGTACCCACTATGAAGAGTCGGAACAGTATTCCCGAGACAATGGGGGTTTTGCTCGAACACGTGAGGATCTGAAGCAGACCTTTGAGAATCTCAAACGTAAAGTGGAAGGAATGGAAGAGGAAATCTTCGACAAGGAACGCGATTGGGACCAACGTTTCCACGAGGATGGAAGATGAAACGGAATATCCTACTAGTGGGTCTTCTGCTAGCCATCGGTTTACCATTGATGGCTGCAGGAACATCCTACCGCCAAGAGCTGTCTATTGGAAAACATGATAATATCAGGATTTCCACCGATGTTCCCGATATCATCATCGAGCACAACAATTCGAATAATCGGGTCATAGTCTCCTTGGAAGGACCGGATAATACAAAGTTCCGAATGCTCTCCAACGAAGGTCGGGATGGTATTGTCGTCGAAGTTAAACGCAAGAATAAGCTGGGATTCGATATCATCGATATGTTTGGAACCGAACTGCGGATCTCACTCCCAAAGAATCTCTCTTTTGGGGAGGTGGAAATCTCTTCAGTAAGTGGATCTATCCAGATAGAAACATCACTGGTTGCTGATGAAATCTCGTTTGAATCGGTTTCTGGAGCAATTACCTTTGTAGATATGCAAGCTTCTGAAGAGGTGGAGATAGAGAGCGTTTCGGGAAGGATTTCTGGAGCGGAAATAGAGACAACCGATTTTTCCGCGGGCAGCGTATCGGGCTCGATAGACCTGAAAACCGTACGTGCACCTGCTGGTGAAATTGACATCGAGACCGTCTCTGGTTCGATTGTGGTGGGCTTGGTTGACTCCTTTGAGATAGGTTTGACCACTATTTCTGGAAAGATCGATATCTCCCTATCCCCATCATTCGGTGGCAAAGTCGAAACTTCAACCATCAGTGGGCGTATAGAAACCAAATTCCCCGCTGCTACCCCTGCAAGTACAGACAAACGGATAACTACCTACCGACTGGGGAGCGAAGACCACGAAGCAATTTTCACCAGTACTTCAGGAGCAATTCATATTGCACAGTAGATACTGAAAATTACTATACAATCTTCCCTTTTCGGGATCGCAAAGCTAGGGAGACCCCCTCAATGCGGTCCCGATTCTTTTCAGATGTATATCACTAAACCGTCCTTATCATATTGACGATAATGGCTGTTTCGACTATTACTTAGCTAACTAACTAATCGGAAGGTATCTATGGAATTCCATCACCCAGATCCAATACGATGTGAAAGCATTCCCCTTTTAGCACAGATCACTCGACTCCGCTTCGTACGGGCACATGCACTATTCGGTTCGCTGGGAATCCACCCAAGCCAATTCCATCTACTCTCCCTGCTGGCAAAGGCCGAGGGTTTGAACCAGACAGAGATTGCGAACCATCTCTTTGTAAAAGCATCGACCCTTACGGTTATGCTGGGAAGGCTGGAAAAGGCAACTTTGGTCACTCGATATAAAGATCCCCTAGATGCCCGGGTATTCCGAGTCCGGATCACTGAACTCGGTCGATCACTTTTAGAGGAAGCTGCAGAACGTTTTTATCAGATTGAACAGGAGACCTTCGCCAACTTCACAGATGAAGAACGAATGCAATTTGAAGAACTAGCTAAAAAAATTCGGGATAATCTCGTAACGGCAACGCAAGGAGACGAAAACCCATGTCCATGGTGCTGAAATACCTTCGCAAATCCTATGGTTCAATCATCCTTGTTGTACTATTGCTGTTCGTCAAGGTGATCGCCGATTTGACTCTTCCCCAGTACACTTCAAATATTGTCAACATAGGAATCCAACAAGGGGGCATTGTCTCAACTGTCCCCCAGGTAATCAGTTCAACGCTGATGGAGCGTGTGATAGAATTGGGTAACGCAGATGAGAAGGAACTGATCCTCCAGTCATATACTATGTCTGAGACAGAGTACCTAGTGCCAGCCTATGTACTAAAGGGAGATGAAGCTGATCTGAGACTTGTATTTTCCCCAATTTTGGCTACCATCGGAATGGGTAGCGATGCACACCAAGCTCCACTGAGCATCATGGAACAGGCTGCGATTGCCACGATACGGGCGGATCATGAAAGATTGGGAATAGATATCGGTAGCATCCAAAATCGCTATATTGGAAAGACTGGTCTTGCTATGATAGGAATATCTGCTATGGGTGTAATCGCCTCCATCATGGTAGCCTTTTTCGCATCCAAGGTAGCAGCACTCCTAGGTAAGAATTTACGTGAAGATGTCTTCTATAAAGTCGTGTCATTCAGTCAGGATGAAATGGATTCGTTTTCGACAGCATCTCTGGTTACTAGAAGCACAAACGATATTCAACAGATACAACAATCATTCGTCATGATTCTTCGTGTAGTCATATTTGCTCCATTGATGGCAATCGGAGGAATCTTGCGGGTATTGGGTACCAACAGCTCCATGTCATGGACTATCGGAGTTGCAGTTTTAGCTATCTTCACTGTGGTAATCACCATGTTCGCCCTCGCCATGCCCCGATTCAAACGCCTACAGGAATTGGTGGATACCGTCAACCGTGTTGTGCGTGAGACACTGACCGGATTGCAGGTCATACGGGCATTCAATACCCAGGCACATGAACAGAAGCGTTTCGAGAAAGCAAACAAAAATCTCACCGCGACTACACTCTTCGTGAACCGTGCCATGTCAGCCATGATGCCGTTAATGATGTTAATCATGAATCTGACAACGGTGCTCATAGTTTGGAGGGGAGGAATCCATATACAGGAGGGGACCATGCAGGTAGGCGATATGATGGCATTCATCCAGTATGCAATGTTGATCATCATGTCATTCCTCATGATTACTATGCTTACCATCATGCTTCCAAGGGCTTCTGTTTCCGCTACGAGAATCAAAGCTGTACTGGAGACTCCCCTATCGGTCCTGGAGTCTGTAGACGTGATTCCATTTATCGAGCCGGTCGAAGGTACCATCCGATTTGTCGATGTAGGATTCACCTACCATGGAGCAACTTCTGAGGCGGTATCTTCAATATCATTCGAAGCAAAGCCAGGCACCACGACTGCCATTATTGGAAGCACCGGTAGTGGAAAGTCGACTCTCCTGAATCTGATCCCGCGTTTCCACGATGTGACTAACGGCTCTATAGAGATCGATGGAGTAGACATAAGAAAGAGGTCTCTCCACGATTTACGAAAGCATATCGGCTATGTCCCCCAACAAGGACGTCTATTCAGCGGAACTATCGCAAGCAATATCTCATTCGGAGACGAAACATTGTCCGACGATCAAATAACCAATTCAGCAAAGATTGCTCAGGCTCACCAGTTCATCATCGAGAAACCAGAAGGATACAATAGTGCGATCTCTCAGGGGGGAACCAATGTTTCGGGAGGCCAAAGACAACGATTGGCCATAGCACGTGCCATAGCAGGAAAACCTAAGATTCTTTTATTCGACGACAGTTTCTCCGCTCTCGACTTCAGGACAGAGAACAGAGTCCGTAAACAACTATCGCAGGAACTTGCCGACTCCACAATCATCGTAGTAGCCCAACGAATCAGCAGTATTATGCATGCAGACACAATTCTGGTCTTGGATGAAGGGCGTTTGGTAGGAAAGGGAACCCATCGGCAATTGATGATGGATTGCCCGATCTATCGTCAAATCGCCCAATCACAATTATCTCCTGAGGAGATCGAAAATCATGAATAGCGATACCAGCAAAGCTTCGCAGGAGCAGGCAAGACCTCCCATGCGCCCCCCTGGTAGACCGGGAGGAAGGCATGGACTTCCTATTCCTGGCGAAAAACCGAAAAACTTTTCCCGTGCAGCACGCAGATTAGGAAAAAGATTGGCCCCTTATTGGCCTGCCATTATTCTTGTCCTGGTATTCGCTTTGGGAGGAACGACATTCACTATCGTCGGTCCAAAGATTCTTGGTACAGCTACAACTACGATCTTTGAAGGTATTACAGGGAAATTGTCGGGAGAGGGAGGAGTCGATTTTCCTCAGGTCGGAAGAATTCTTCTTACATTGGTGATTCTCTATCTTGGTAGCTCACTTCTCATGTTCAGCCAAGGATTCATTATGAGTACCATAACCCAGAGGATTTCTAAGAATCTACGTAAGGAGATTGCGGAAAAGATCCACAGAATGCCCATGCGAAGCTTCGATACCACAACCCATGGCGAGATCCTCTCCCGGGTCACAAATGATATTGATACCCTCAGCCAGAATCTCAATCAAGGAATTATCCAAATCCTTACCGCTATTGCAACCATGATCGGCGTTCTTATCATGATGATGTCCATCAGCTGGTTGATGACCTTGGTTACACTGGTGATTCTACCCCTAGCCATGTTGTTTATCTCTCGAGTGGTAAAAATAAGCCAAAAACATTTCATAGCACAGCAAAAGGCTTTGGGAACTATCAATGGACACGTCGAGGAAGTATATAGCGGACATCTGGTGGTGAAGGCTTTTTGTGCAGAAAATAAGGTAACGGAAAGTTTTAATGAAACTAATCGAGAGTTATATGAATCGGCTTGGAAATCGCAATTTCTCAGTGGCCTTATGATGCCGGTAATGCATGGTTTGGGAGATCTGGGATATGTAGCCATCGCCTTGCTTGGTGGATCATTGGCTATACGAGGAACTATCTCGGTAGGAGATATTCAGGCATTCATCCAATACATCAGAAACTTTACCCAACCAATAGCACAAGTCGCACAAGTTACCAATATGCTCCAATCGACAGCTGCCGCCGCAGAAAGAGTATTCGAATTCCTCGACGGTATGGAAGAGCTTGATGATGACACCACCAGCTGCACCCTAGGACGCCTCACGGGATCCGTTTCATTCAAGCATGTACACTTTGGATATGATCCAGAGCTACCGGTAATAAAGGATTTCAGCGCCGAAGTTCTACCGGGAATGAAGATTGCGATCGTTGGACCAACGGGAGCTGGAAAAACTACGATGGTGAAATTGCTTATGCGTTTTTATGATCTGGATAGCGGAGTGATCACTATTGATGGGCAAGACATCTGTAAGCTATCAAGAGCCGACCTTAGGTCCCACTTCGCTATGGTTTTACAAGACGCATGGCTGTTCAATGGAACCATTCGGGAAAATATCCGTTATGGAAGATTGGATGCAACCGATGAGGAGGTTGAGCAGGCAGCGAAGGCTGCAAGGATTGACCATTTCGTGCATACATTACCGGACGGATACGACATGGTGGTAAACGAAGAGTCCTCCAACATCTCACAAGGTCAGCGACAACTGATCACTATAGCCCGTGCTATTCTTGCCAATCCCAGCATCCTGATTCTTGATGAGGCTACCAGTTCAGTCGATACAAGGACCGAAGTCTTGATCCAAGAGGCTATGGACCATGTTATGATAGGGAGAACGAGTTTTATTATTGCCCATCGACTATCTACCATTAAAAACGCCGATCTGATTCTGGTTATGGATGAGGGAGATATCATTGAACAGGGTACGCATGAGCAATTACTTGAAAAAAATGGATTCTATGCCGAATTGTATACAGCCCAGTTCGAACATACCAATGGACTGCATGCCTAATTTTTGGAACCATATCATCTAGGCAAAGATGAGGTTCAAGGATAGAATCGGTAAAAGTCGCGAGGAGGACAGTGAGTTGGTAATTGGCTTGGACGTAGGGTCCACTACTATCAAATGTGTTGTGCTCGATGAAGAGAATAAGATCGTTTATGCAACCTATGAACGTCACTTCTCACAAATTACTGCTCAGTCTGCCCGTCTGTTGGAGTATATCAGGCATGAAATCCTGAAAGGCGAACCGGCTAAGCTTATGATCAGTGGATCGGCTGGTATGGGAATGGCAGACCGAAGTTCCCTCCCCTTTATTCAAGAAGTCTATGCAACCAGAGTTGCTGCGAAGCGACTCGTTCCAGAAACCGATGTGATTATCGAACTCGGGGGTGAGGATGCCAAGATACTCTTCCTTTCGCGAGGGATGGAAGTTAGGATGAACGGTAGCTGTGCCGGGGGAACTGGGGCTTTTATTGATCAGATGTCATCATTGCTTCAGATATCGGCCGAGGAGATGGACATAGAGGCTGCCAAAGCAGAGAAAACCTATACCGTAGCATCCCGTTGTGGTGTCTTCGCCAAGTCCGATATACAGCCACTCCTCAACCAAGGGGCTCGAAAATGTGATATAGCTGCCAGTATTTTCCAAGCAGTGGTAAATCAGACGATAGCAGGCCTAGCGCAAGGACGCCCCATCAAGGGAAATATTGTCTATCTTGGAGGTCCCCTCACTTTCATGGGCGAGCTTCGCAAGGCATTCGACTCGACACTACAGACTACCGGTCTCTGCCCCGAACATTCTCTCTACTATGTTGCCCTCGGAGCTGCATATTGTGCCACAACCACTATTGATCTTTCCAAGGCAGTACATCAACTGAGAAATCACAAGATTGAAGACTCTGTCGTCTCCATGCCTCCATTATTTCCCGACAAAGCTACCTATGAATTATTCGCGAAAAGGCACCAACAAGCCACAATCCCGACGAAACCAATCGATACTGACACCAAGTATATTTATTTGGGAATCGATGCAGGTTCTACCACAGTAAAGACTGTCGCGATTGACCAAGATGGTATGATCGTGGATACAACTTACCAGAGCAATAGCGGAAATCCTGTACCCATTGTCCGCTCTGTGTTGGAAAGACTGTATCGGGAACACCCGACCATCCATATCAAGGGGAGCGCGGTCACAGGATATGGAGAAGACATCATACGAGCTGCCTTTGGCATCGATGAAGGCCTAGTTGAGACTGTTGCACATTTCACAGCTGCGAAAACCTTCATGCCGAATGTAGATTTCGTAATCGATATCGGAGGACAGGATATCAAATGTTTCCAGATCCATAACGGAGCGGTAGACAGTATTTATCTTAATGAAGCATGTTCCTCCGGATGTGGTTCTTTCCTCCAGACATTCGCTCAAGCATTAGGCTACCCAATAGAAGAGTTCGCCAAGTTGGGCTTGTTGGCCAAACATCCGGTAGATCTCGGTAGCCGTTGCACCGTATTCATGAACTCCTCGGTCAAGCAAGCACAAAAAGAGGGTTCCCCGGTCGAAGATATCAGTGCCGGGCTATCGGTCAGTGTGGTAAAGAATGCTCTCTACAAAGTCATACGGGCAACATCAGCTGAGAGTCTGGGTAGACAGATAGTAGTCCAAGGAGGAACCTTCCATAACGATGCTGTCCTCCGTGCCTTCGAAATGGAATTAGGAACTGAAGTAGTACGTCCTACCATAGCCGGCCTCATGGGTGCTTATGGAGCGGCCCTCCATGCAAAAGATTTTTGTATAAATTCCAGTGGTATTATTACAGCAGAGGCTTTGGCTCGTTTCGAACACTCAGTAAAAGTTACCACCTGCCGTCTTTGTACGAACCATTGCAGGTTAACCATAAATACTTTTTCCAATGGGAAACGATACATTAGCGGAAATCGTTGTGAGAGACCAGTCACAAACAAGATTTCTCAGGATGAGTTGAACCTCTACAGTTGGAAACTGGCTGAGATTGAAAAGCTTGGCTGCTATCTGGATGATCATACACCGAAGGATGCCATAGGTATTCCCTTAGGACTCAATACCTATGAGCTCATCTATTTCTGGAAGGCATTTTTTGAAACATTGGGAAAACGTATCGTAATCTCTCCCCAGTCCAATCGTAAACTCTACCTTTCCGGGCAGGCGACAATCCCAAGTGATACAGCTTGCTTTCCGGCAAAATTGATGCATGGCCATATCCAAGCCTTGCTCGATGGAGGAATCCGTACTATCTTCTATCCCTGCATGACCTATAATCTTGATGAGGGGCTGGGAGAGAACCACTTCAATTGTCCTGTGGTGGCATATTATCCTGAAGTCATCTCAGCAAATATGGAAGAGGTCCATGCGATACAGTTCATTCATGGCCATATCGGATTGCATCGAAGAAAAGATTTTCCTAAGAAAATTGCCAAACAATTGGAGCCTTTTTTTGGAAAAATTGACGTGAAGCTAGTAAAAAAAGCCTCCGATGCCGCATACGCTGCCCATGAAGCATATATGGAGAGGACTCGCAAACAAGGCCGAAAAATTATAGATATGGCAAGAACGGAAGGGAAACAGATTATCATTCTCGCTGGACGTCCCTACCATATCGACCCAGAAGTAAGCCATGGTATCGATAAACTCCTGAATGGATTTGGTGTAGCGGTGATCAGTGAAGATGCTATCTCCGACCAAGTAGAGAGATTTCCTGTCCATGTCTTGAACCAATGGACCTACCATGCAAGATTGTATGCGGCTGCGAAAGCGATCGCCGATGAACCCGATATGAATCTCGTCCAATTGGTCTCATTCGGCTGTGGCGTAGATGCCATCACCAGTGACGAAACACGGGATATTCTCGAATCGGCCGGAAAGATGTATACACAGATCAAAATCGATGAAATTACAAACCTAGGCGCTGTGAGGATTCGCTTCAGAAGTCTCCTCTCGGCAATCGAGCAACAGGAGCGTTTCCATGAAGGCCATTGATCCGCAATTCACGCGTGAAATGCGGGATACCCATACAATCCTCGCCCCCAATATGGCGACCACCCAGTTCCGTCTTCTGGTAAATGTGTTGAAGGATGAGGGATATACAGTAAAATTATTGGAGAATGAAGGCCCCCAGGTCGTGAGGAAAGGACTCAAGTATGTCCATAACGACACCTGTTATCCAGCATTATTAGTAATTGGACAGATGATCGATGCACTTGATAGTGGGGAATATGATTTGGATCGGACCGCATTGGCTATTACTCAGACTGGGGGAGGTTGCCGGGCAAGTAATTATATCCATCTGTTGAGGAAAGCCTTGGATAAGGCTGGCTATGGCACAATCCCAATCGTTTCCTTGAATCTGAAAGGTATGAACCGAAATAGTGGATTCCGAATCACCTTGAGGATGCTACGGAAGGGAATCGCTGCTTTGTTGTGTGGGGATACCCTCATGTTGCTGAAGAATCAGGTACGCCCCTACGAGGTAAACCATGGAGAGACCCAAAGATTGGTGGACAGGTGGATTGAACGTCTTTCAGAGCAATATGCACGAGGAAAGGGTTACACCAAGAGAGCAATGACTGCCGATTTGCGTCAGATGGTGGCCGAATTTGCTACCATTGAGACCGATTATGATCGTCCAGTGGTGAAAGTTGGCATAGTTGGTGAGATCTATATGAAATATGCTCCTCTTGGGAACAACCATCTTGAGGATTATTTGGTATCTCAATCCTGTGAGGTCATGCTTCCCGGATTGATGGGCTTCATGCTTTATGGATTGCAGAATCAGTTGGAGGATATCAAGCTCTATGGAGGAAGCAAGATCCGTTATGCGATCATGTGGTACATCAAACACTATTTAGCTATTTTGGAAGATATCATGATAGAGGAGGTTGACAGAATCAAACGGTTTGTGCCTCCGGTTCCGTTCAGAAAGACGATCGAATCTGCCGAAGAGGTGATCAGTCTTGGTTGTAAGATGGGTGAAGGTTGGCTATTGACCGCAGAGATGCGTGATCTAGCCGAGATGGGGTATCGGAATATCATCTGTGCTCAACCTTTCGGATGTCTTCCAAACCATATCGTAGGAAAGGGAATGATACGGCGTCTCAAGGAACTCGATGAGCAAGTAAATATCGTCCCTATCGATTATGACCCTGGAGCTACGAGAGTTAACCAAGAAAACCGGATCAAGCTCATGCTCGCAGTAGCAAACGAAAATAGAATGGAAGAACTAGAGAGAAAAAGGGCTAATTATAAAGATAGATAATGCATGGTATACAAACAGGCTTTCGTTCCCTACCCTCGCTTCGTTTGGAAATTACTTTCCATCAGCTCCAAATAACGAGAGTTGCTGACGCTTGTCCACGGGACTCATATCTTGGAGCGTATCCCCCTCTTCCCTTCCTCCCACCAGAAATTCAGAAGTACTCCGAGCCTTGGCATAATTAGCATGGACAAGCTTCTCATTATGGTTTGCATAGCAGTATCGGCAAAGATTCAGGCAAGTATTGTAGGTACCGATATCGACGCTGGGAGCACAACGGCAATCCGGACGTTGGTTCTTATCCCTCTTCCCACCTAATGCCAACCCACTGATTCTCTCAATCAATTGAGAATCGATACATGCCCCATGTGAGATTCCCAAGTAATCGAAATCAAAATTTTCCGCACAGGTTTGCGTAGCCATTCCATTGGTATTGCATTGTGTAACGATGTGGGCAGCAATACTATGTGCCGTAGTATCTTCCAGAGGTTCGACTTCAAGAGTACCCATACGATCCCTGATATGGCCATAGTGATCCAAAAAACTGAAGACACACCTCTTTGTATACCCTTTCAAACGAGAGGCCATATGGGAAAACAGTTCTACATGATAGCCTAAAGGATAGGTTCTATTCATAAAGATGGGGTCATACCGCCAAATAATACGCTCAGGGCCGATTCTATCTGCAATACGTCTGAGACAATCAATGGATTCGCCAATTGGTGGAACACGTGGTTCAACATCATCACCATAGGCGGTAATGGTATAGTGGATATAGAAGGAATATCGCTCCAAATACGGCACATACTCCATCATAGGTTTAAAGTTTTTTGTCCAAAAGACGATACACGCTAGTGCGTCTGGGGCAAGATCCACTCTCCTCACCTGGTGGTAGTCTCTTACATTGCGTACCAAAACAAAACCTTCCCTCAATCGTTGGAGAAACCAGGAGGCATAATAATTAGGGATATCGGTACGTCGGCTTGCGCTTATCACCACAGGTTGCGATTGTGGTATCATTTCAAGCTCCTCTCTCTCCATCTTCCGTTACCATAGGCAATTCGTCAAGACTATGCATTGTTATACTTTAGTAAGATTCCCAATTGAAACACCTTAGTCTACATGGTATATTGCGCCCATGGAATACAAGCAAAGGACCGTCACATGCGGTCAGTTAAGAAAATCGGACGAGGGCAAGCATGTTGTCCTCAACGGGTGGGTCCACCGCGACAGAAACCATGGAGGCATCCACTTCATAAACCTACGTGACCGCTATGGAATCACACAAGTGGTCGTAGGAGAGTCTGCCGACCAATCGGTCCGTGGAATTGCCGATCGTCTACACGTCGAATATTGTATTGCGGTAGAAGGAATCGTCCATGCTAGACCAGATTCGATGGTAAACCCCGATATGCCAACTGGAGAGGTAGAGGTTGAAGTAACCGGATTGCAGATACTCAGCAGTTGTGAGCCTGTCCCCTTCATGATAGATGACGAGAGTGATGCTAAGGAAGATACCCGTCTTCGTTACCGTTACCTCGATCTTCGTTCTGGTGGCATGCAACGGCGTATCAAACTTCGACATGATTTTGTACGAGCTATTCGAGAGTTTCTCAGTGATCGCGATTTCTATGAAATCGAGACCCCTACGCTCATGAGATCCACACCGGAAGGGGCTCGTGACTTTCTGGTTCCCTCAAGACTCTATCCTGGCAAATTCTATGCCCTACCGCAGAGTCCCCAATTACTCAAGCAAATACTCATGGTAAGTGGATTCGACAAGTACTTCCAAATTGCCCGCTGTTACCGTGACGAAGATGCCCGTGGTGACCGTCAGCTCGAATTTACCCAACTTGATATGGAAATGAGTTTTGTAAAGCGTGACGATGTATTGGAAATCATGGAAGAGTTGTTCGGCTATGTTTTCAAGAAAGTCATGGATGTAGAACTTCCAGCGAAATTCACTCGCTTGAGCTGGTACGATGCCATGAATACCTATGGAGTGGACAAACCCGACCTCCGATATGATTTGCCCCTTGTGGA
Organism: Pleomorphochaeta sp. DL1XJH-081; assembly: GCF_049310885.1. Taxonomy (NCBI): domain Bacteria; kingdom Pseudomonadati; phylum Spirochaetota; class Spirochaetia; order Spirochaetales; family Sphaerochaetaceae; genus Pleomorphochaeta; species Pleomorphochaeta sp. DL1XJH-081. The sequence goes on along the minus strand of NZ_JBMDYO010000003.1, from coordinate 127,159 downwards.
TGTCGATGATATCGCTCGATCGAGCTCTTTCGGTACTTTCAAGACCGTCCTGGAATCGGGAGGTTGTGTGAAAGCGATAAAGGCTCCTTCATCCGAAGGTGTAGCCTACTCAAGAAAGTACATCACAGCTTTGGAAGAAGCTGCCAAAATCTATGGTGCGAAAGGCTTGGCATGGATGAAGGTGGGTGCCGGAAATTCACTCGAAGGTGGTGTCTCCAAGTTCTTTGATGGTCTCCAGTCCAAGTTGCTTGACCGGATGGGTGCACAAGAGGGTGATATGATCCTCTTTGTTGCTGACCAGTGGAAGAAGACTTGCAACTCCTTAGGTGCGGTACGCATTAAACTGGCGAAAGACCTTGGATTGATTGATCCAAAGGCATTCGCCTTCTGTTGGATTATCGATTTCCCATTGTTCGAGTATAATGAAGAACGAGGTCATTGGGAGGCTGCACACCATATGTTCAGCATGCCGCAGTCACAGTATCTCGATACTTTGGAGTCCGACCCCGGTAGCGTGAAGGGAGATTTGTACGATCTCGTCCTCAATGGTTATGAGGTCGCCTCCGGTTCGATAAGAATCCATGATGTCGAATTGCAAAAACGAATCTTCCGAATCTGCAATATCCCCGACGAACAGGCTGAAGAGCGGTTCGGGTTCCTCTTGAACGCCTTCCGATATGGACCACCACCACATGGCGGTATTGCTCCCGGGATTGACAGAATGGTTATGATCATGGCTGGAGAAACTTCAATTAAAGAGGTCATTGCCTTCCCGAAAAATACCGCGGCGGTCTCTCCTATGGACGAATCGCCCTCTTACGTGGACCAAAATCAGCTTGACGACCTCCACCTGATCATTAAGCAACCGAAGAAGGCTGAGTGAAAGAAAAGGGAATTGCAATAGTCGGCGGAGGCCCTGCAGGGCTTTTCGCCGCATTGCATGCATCCCTAGCGGCGAAAGAGCTCGGAATCTTTTGCCAAATCACCATATTCGAACGCAATGAAAGGCTGGGAATCAAGCTTCTATCCACCGGGGGAAACCAATGCAATATCACGCGAAATGCTACCGTTGAACACATGCTTGATCACTATGGGGAACATGGGAAATTTCTTCGCCATGCACTGCATGAACTTTCTCCGGATAAAACCATGGCGTTTTTCGAACAGATGGGCTTACCTCTCGTAATACGTGAGGATAATAAGGTCTTTCCTGCCAGTTTCAAAGCAAGGGACGTCCTAGGGATTCTCCTTACACGCTGTACGGATGCCGGTATCACATTCCACACAAACCGAAGAATCACTTCTGTCCAACATGAGCAGGGTATGTTCCAACTCTATAGTGAAGAGATTCTTGTCGATACGGTCAATGAGCTCATCATTTCTACTGGAGGAAAATCCTATCCGCGTACCGGTTCGACTGGAGATGGTTACACCTTGGCAAAATCCTTGGGACATAGCATTATCACTCCAAAACCGGCCTTGTGCGCTGTTGCTGTAGAAAATTCTTCAATAGGGAACTGTAGTGGTATTTCAATCGATAATGTCGGCCTTTCCATCAACTGGGGTGCTGGAAAGAGACGATATTTCCAAGGTCCTTTACTTGTTACCCACACGGGTCTCTCCGGTCCATTGATACTTGATTGTGCACGCTATCTCTCTTCTGGCGATACTATTGAGATATGCTGGGTACCCCATTCGACAGGTAAGGTAAGAACTCAACGTCAGATGGAAGACGAACTGCTTTCCCTATGCAATAGGAGTGGATCTCTCCAAGTCGCAACGATAATCCATAGGATGGGGCTACCTACAAAATTCGTACACTGGTTGCTCCAAGAGGCGAATATTGATGGAGACAGAAAAGCTGCCGAGGTCGGACGTAAGGTGATTTCCCCACTTGCCAAGCTACTTGCTGGTCAGGAATTCACTATATCTCTCAAAGGAGCTTTTCCACAGGCGATGGTTACAGCTGGCGGTGTTGCTTTGGAAGAGATTGATCCCAAAACCATGCAGTCGAAAATCATCAAAGGTCTCTACTTCGCTGGTGAAGTCGTGGATATCGATGGAGACACGGGAGGCTATAATCTCCAAGCCGCCTGGTCTACTGGAGCATTGGCTGGAAACTCGGCCATACGGCACTTTACGTGAATGATAAGATTGGTTATCTTCTAGTGACAAAGCCTTATAGAGGAGAACAAAGATGGGACAAAGGATACATATCGAATCACGGTTCGCGCAGACAGATGGCAAACTTATAACCGATTCTGGAGCAACGGTTGATCTTGGTCCAGCCGATAGTGCTTTCGCCCCGTATGAACTGCTGCTAGGTGGTCTCTCGTATTGTCTGTTCAGCACCTTCGTATCGATTGCTGAGAAAATGCAACTGGCTTATAAGGGCGTAGATATGCAGGTAACTGGCGTTAAACGTGATGAAAAGGTGGCGACCTTGAAGACTTGTACGATAGAGGCTAAGGCGAAGGGTGTCCAAGACCAAGAGAAATTCAAGAAAGCCTTTGAGATTTCTACACGGTATTGCTCGGTATTCCAGACTATCAGCAAAGTAGCCGATATGGAGTGGAACATCGAATTTGCTTGAGTGCAAATCCATGCTACAATGAACCGATGAATATCCATGAAGATGAACGCTATGGCATGATCCGCCTCTTTGAGACCCATATCCATGCATTGTCGCTCTTGGTGGAACAGGACTCGTCGCTCTTTTCATGGAGAAGAAACCGCATGGCAGTCTGCCATCGTCTAGCAAGGCATTTGGAGCAGGGACTCCACGACAGCTTCAATCTCCAACAGAGAAATCGATACTTTGTAGATTTATGTGCTCCGATTATGGAAGATACGCATGCCATGATTCCAGATATCGTAGTCCACGACCGTGATCAGCAAGAACCCCAAAGGCTTATGGCTATTGTCTGCCGGGAGGGATATCTGTCTGAACAGGAGTTGCTGGATCTCCACGAGTTGAAGACTAAAGGTAACTGTGAACTCACTCTTGGAATGGCTTTCCTTCCAAACAAAGAGTACATTCTCATATATCGTGCCGATGAGACCACGATAGATTACTATCACTTTTTCCGAACGGAAAAACATTGCCAGCTCTTTAAGAGGAGACAAGTAAGCGAGGTATCGGCAGATAGAAGTCAATTGAAATTGGATATTAAGAGCCGGAAACGATCCTACCCTCACCAATAAGCTTCCTGACTAATCGTTTATGGGCATCTTCGCAGCCATTCCATGGCGAATTGGTGTGCTCAGCTTTGTATTTCTGCGTCATCCACCACACGTCGTCCTCCACCCTTTTAAGGTTGTCTAAGACCAATTGTGTCAACTCAGTAGCGAATGTATGGTGCTTGTCAGGTTCGAGAAATGTTTGAGCAACTGCCAACAAGGTCTCCATATGATGAAGACAAACTCCCTTGCTATTCAACAACTCCTTCCTGAATTCCGCATCGTCCTCCCAGAGGAAGACAGTGGTATTGGCATAACGGACTAAACGTCTTTCCATACCCAAGCAGATGAGACAACCCTGCTCTCGCTTATGGATGGCTTCGAGCAGCTGATCAACCGAGAGGGTGGTCTTCTTTCCAGGCTTAGCCTTGGTGATTCTCTTTACAGCAGGATCCAAGATATTCTCTGTCTGCTGCAGATACGTATGGCCGATCAGTGCCAGTGATTGCGGTTTCCCAGCGTCTGCTAACGCTTCCCAATGATGGGGACAAAATCCGAGTTCATTAACCTTTACCCGTGTCTCAGGATGCATCACAGAACTTCCCAGATAGTAGGAAACTACATCGACTTCCGCTTCACGCATAAGAGAACATATGAAACATTCGCCGTTATTATGTATGCTATCCCAAACAGGGATTGTCTCCAATTCTATCCTCATATCCCTCTCTTCATTCTCATGAGTTCTTCACAACGATCTTCATCCAGAGCACTGGTCTCCCAGCCTACTTTGGTAGAGGCAAGAGTCTCAGTAATGAAGGTCATCTTGGCACTATTTTCTAAGACCTCGATCAAATCGAAGGCTTCCAAAAGAGTTTTTCCTACCGTGAGCACACCATGGTTTTCCATAAGAACTACATTGGCATGTTCAAGTGAAGTTGCGACTGTCTTGGCGAGGTCCACAGTCCCCATTCGTGCATATGGTGCGAAAGCAGGCTCTTCAATGAGAAACCAGGATTCTGCGAGAAGTCTCGTGTTGATAGGACGCTTCATCGCAGTAAAAGCAGAGGCATAGCAAGGATGGGCATGAACGACAGCCTGCATATCCGGCCTTGTCAACAAAACCTGTCTATGCATTTCCGATTCTATACTCAAAGGAAGGTCGGGAGTAAGGTTCTCTCCATCCATGGTAACAATAGCAATCTTATCCCCAACTAAATTCGCTTTATCGAGTTTTGAGGGTGTTATACAGAAAAGATTGTCGGAAAGGCGAAGGCTGATATTTCCTCCGCTCGTAGTTGTCAGTCGACATGTATATAGCCTCCCCATAAGATCTGCTACAGCCTGCCGCTCGGATGCAAAACGTTTGATATCCATGTTTTCCTCCCTCTTACACTGTACCGGTTTTCACAGGGAAAGAGAAGTCCATCCCGTTGAGCAGCACTGGTCATTCTGCTACAATAGCGCCTGGCGGTCTACCGTCGATAAGGAGTTACAGCATGAGAATGTCACAGGTCTTTTCCCGCACGCTCAGAGAGGTTCCCGCTGGAGCTGAGAGTTTGGGCTACGGATATTTGGTTCGCGCAGGATTCATCCAGCAACTAGGAGCTGGTATCTTCTCCTTGCTTCCTTTCGGGTTACGTTCTATCCGCAAGATTGAAAATATCATACGGGACGAGATGGACAAAATCGGTGGTCAGGAAATTCAAATGCCGGTCGTGAATCCAGCCGATATTTGGAAAGAGACTGGTAGATACTACAGCATCGATAAGGAAATGAGCCGATTCGAAGACCGCGTAGGACGGGATATGGTATTGGCCATGACACATGAGGAGTGTGTTACCGATATCGCCCGGTTTGAGATTGATTCCTATAAACGACTCCCCCAACTCGTTTACCAACTACAGACAAAATGGAGGGACGATCCCCGTCCCCGAGCTGGTCTTATCAGGGTACGGGAATTCACGATGAAGGATTCCTATAGCTTTGATCGCGACCACGAAGGATTGGTAAAACAATATAAAGCCCACTATAGTGCCTACTTCAGGATCTTCGATCGCTGTGCCCTACCCACTATTGCGGTAGGATCCGATTCCGGAATGATGGGGGGAAAGGTCGCCCATGAGTATATGTACCTCTCCCCTGTCGGAGAAGATACCATCATCACCTGTTCCCATTGCGGTTATACAGCTAACAGACAGGTTGCAGTATTCGAAAAATCATGCCATGCAGACCAACAGCTCCCTGTGGAGGAGGTACTTACTCCTAATTGTGCATCGATTGAAGATCTGGCAAACTTCCTTTCAATCCCGACCAAGAAAACCGCGAAGGCGCTGTTCATGATGGGAACATTTGTGGATGACACATCAGGAGAGGAGACCCAGAAACTCATCATAGGGGTAATCAGGGGAGACATGGAGATTGAAGAGAATAAACTTCAGAATGCAGTAAAGGCAAATGCTTTACGTCCTGCTCACATTGAAGAGATCAAAGCCGCCAAGATGGAACCAGGGTTCGGTAGTCCTATCGGATGCGCTGAAGGAACTATTGTAGTAGTAGATGACTCGGTAGCCAATTCCTCCAATCTGGTGGCGGGGGCAAACAAAGTGGATTATCATTTGCTGAATACTAATTTTGGCCGGGATTATACGGGAGAGGTTGCCGACATCGCCTCTGCGTCCGCGGGGTATGCTTGTGCAACCTGTGGCCATCCTCTCCAACAGAGTAAGGGTATCGAGGTTGGTAATATTTTCCAGCTCGGCACGCGGTACTCAGAAGCGATGGGATGTATGTATCAAGATGAAGCTGGAGTACGCAAACCGGTAATCATGGGATCATATGGAATTGGCGTAGGTCGTCTGTTGGCATGTCTTGCCGAGGAGTACCATGATGATGGGGGACTGCAGCTACCAATTACCACAGCCCCTTACCAAGTACACCTCGTCTCCTTGGTCAAGGATACCGAAATCGCCGAAGAGATCTATAAAAATCTTGAAGCTGAGAATATTGAAGTGATCTTTGATGATCGCAAAGAGTCTGCCGGTGTCAAATTCGCTGATGCAGACCTAATTGGTATTCCCATACGCCTTACACTGGGCAACAGATCGCTTAAGGAGGGGAAAGTAGAGGTCAAACTTCGTGCAAAACCGGATGAAAGTCTCTCCTTCCCTCTAGAAAGTCTGGTCTCGGATGTAAAAGAGCTCATTGTCTCAATGGAAGAGGATATTCGTTCTTCCATGCAACATAGGGAGCTGAACTGAAGGAACCAGAGTATAGCCTTTTTGTCGCCCAAAGCCTAAAAATGCGTGGTATGGGAATCACTCGGAGCAAATTGCTGGTACTATCTTGCGCCTGCCTGCTTGAGAATCTTCACTACATAAGCACGTTTGGACATACGAGCATAGTCGAGGGCAGAGCGATCCTGGTAGTCGCGTGAATTTACATCACTACCGGCACGTATGAGTGCAGATATCACCTTCGTGTCATTGCCACTATTAACAGCCATCACGAGAGCGGTTTCACCTAAGTAGTTCACATCATGGATATCCGAACCTGCTTCCACTAAAGCTTCAATTACCTTTGCACTAGGATTGTGGTTTGCCGCCAACTGTAGTGCAGTGGATTTATATTGGGGTTCCCTGGCAAAAATATCGGCTCCCGCCTTCACCAGTACTTTAATAACTTTCTCATTAGAATTGAATAAGGCTGCTCTCATGAGAGGGGTGAGTCCAAAGGAATCGGTGGCATTGACATCCGCGCCTTGTTGCAACAATTTCTCTACGAGATCAGCGTTCTTGGTACTATCGGCCGCAGTTAGCAATTTTTCTTGGAGTTTCTCTTGATCCATCGTCATACCTCCTCGGTAATTTAAAACCATTTTAACTATCTCCAAAATCTGAGCAAGAGTAAAGGGGCGAAATACCAGGTATTGCAAATTTGTTGCCCAAGACTGCTTACCATAGTACTATCATGATATGTTGAATAAAGAACAAATCAAGAAACTTCCCAAGGTGGAATTGCATGATCATCTGGATGGTGGACTACGTCCCCAAACCATCATAGAGTTGGCAACGACGTATAATGTGCCACTACCAAGTAAAGATCCCGATGCTTTGGCAGAATGGTTTGCCCGTGGCTGTGTTCAGAAAAGCCTACCCCTCTATTTGGAGACGTTCGATGTTACGGTTGCTGTTCTCCAAACACCAGAGGCTCTTCGTCGGGTGGCTATTGAAGCAGTAGAAGATCTTGCCTCCGACGGTGTGGTATATGCTGAAATCCGCTTCGCACCTATCCTTCACACTGCAAAGGGAATGAGCATGGAATCTGTCGTCGAATCCGTTCTTGATGGAATGGACGAAGGCAAACGGAGAACCGGAATGTCATTCGGAACTATCCTATGCTCCCTACGTAACCAAGATCCGGCCATCTCTCTCGAGGTCGCCAAATTGGCGGTTGCCTACCGCACACGGGGAGTGGTAGGTTTTGATCTCGCCGGTGATGAAAGTGGCCATCCTCCCAAGAAGCATCTTGAGGCATTCCAATACATCCGGAACCAAAACTTCAATATCACTATCCATGCAGGGGAAGGATTTGGATTGGAATCGATTTGGCAGGCGATCCAAGTATGCGGAGCACACCGAATCGGACATGGAACGAGGCTTATAGACGATATGGCTATCAATGGAATTACGATTGAGAAGATGGGCTCACTTGCCCATTTTATACAGGATCGCAGGATTCCGCTGGAGATGTGCTTAAGCAGCAACGTGGGAACCGGTGCAGCTTCAGATTTTCCAAGTCACCCATTCAACATCCTATTCCGAAACAACTATCGAGTTTTCTTGAGTGTCGACAATCGACTAATGAGCAATACCACGCTTTCCAAAGAGATGGAGATCGCCTCTCAGTATTATGATTTGACAATCGCAGATCTGGAGAAGATTACTTTGAATGCCATGAAGTCTGCATTCATACATCATAATGATAAAATAAGAATCATATTCGATGTAATTAAGAAGGGGTATGCACAACTACGCTCCGAGTGGGACTTGGCTTAATAAGAATCAACGGCTACGTTTCCACTCTTCAATAGGATTGATTCGTAGGCGGACAATAAAGTACAGGTATGCGAAGCCGAATCCCGCTAGATGGGTAAGATGTGCCACTCCTCGTGTGCTCCCGAACACTTGGTTGAACATCTCTATAGCTGCATAAAGAACGACCATAACCGGAGCCCGCATGGGGAAAATTCCGAAAATGAAGATTCTTGCATAGGGATAGAGAACAGCAAACGCCAAGAGGACTGCATAGATAGCGCCAGAGGCTCCCACGAGTATTACATTCGTCCCAGCCGCTACATAAGAGATGAGACTGAAAATTCCTGATAATGTTCCGGTAAGGAGATAGAAGAGGAGAAACTCCCGACTTCCGATTCTTCTTTCTACTGGCATTCCGAACATGAACAATCCCAGCATATTGAAAAGGATATGTGTGAAGTCTGCATGGACGAACATATAAGTGAAAACCTGCCAGTACCAGTGGCGATAGACAATATATGAGGGAACCATTGCAAGATAGCCATACAGTCGTGGCATGAGCATGGTCATAAAGAAGACTACTGCATTGATGATGATGAGGGTAAGAGCTACATTGTTATATGAATAACGGAACTTCTTGTTCAGCATGGTATATTTCATAGCAGAAAAATAGCTATCGAAAAGAGTTTCGTCAATTGTGCAACAGTTGCACGAACAATTGTAGGTGTGATTATTTTTCACACCTTTTTGCTCCATTTCTTCATACAATCCACCCATGACAATTCTCCATTGAGGTGGAAATACTGGCTTTTTTATCATAGAATCATCGTTTTCTCTAGATTTATCGTGAAAAAGAAAAAGTTGGCACGGTCAATGCATGTATTTGAATACAGAGCAACAGTTTTTTCATACCTCCTTTAGTGTGATTTTCCTTGGAGGCCAGCGGAATTCTCTCCCCACCCCAACAACCCTCCCGCTGGCCTCCTCCTTTTTCCCTATTCATGATACAATCCTCCCTATGGCAAAGAGTAGACGAGATACAGCCGACTTTTACACATTGAAGGCCCGGAAAGAGGGCTACCCTGCCCGTTCGGTCTACAAGTTGGAAGAGATCCAAAAGTCTCATACACTAATCCGACCAGGGGACACGGTATTGGATGTCGGAGCCGCTCCTGGCAGCTGGACTCTCTACACTCACCGTAACCTAATAAAGGGCAATGGAACTATTGTCTCTGTAGATTTGAATCCTTTGGGACTACACCCCGTCCCACCAACGGTGGTGTCCTATGTGGGGGATGCCTTCAGTGCAGAGATTCGAGAGAAATTGGTTTCCCATGGTCCATATGATGCCATCATCAGCGATGCGGCACCAATGACAACCGGCAATCGTTCGGTAGATACATCACGTAGCGAATGGCTCGCCGAAAGTGTTCTTAGTTTGGCTGAGGAGCATCTTAAGGTGCATGGTAATCTGGTAATCAAGATTTTCCAAGGTGGGGGAGAAGCCGAAATTCTCAAACGTATGAGACTTCTTTTCAAGAAAGCGAAACCCTTCAAACCAAAAGCAAGCCGATCCGACTCCTTCGAGATTTTCCTCGTTGGTTTGGACCGGCTATCCGAGTAGTGTCTACAACCTAATCCAAGCTATCTATGCCTGCTTGGCATCGGGTGTGTGTACATCGATTTGAGGAAAAGGAATCTCCAGCCCAGCATCCCGGAATTTTTCCAACACCTCTTGCTGGAACCTGAAGTAGACAGTCCAGTAATCACCGGGCTTCGTCCATGGTCGGACGACCAAGTCAACCGATGAGTCGTTAAGCTTAATCACCTCAATCATCGGTTTGGGTTCAGGCAATACCTCTGGATAACTGTTGATGATATCCCATAGGATTTCCTTTGCCTTGTTCACATCACTGTCATAAGCAATCGAGGCACCTAACTCAACCCGTCGTGTTTCGGTGAAGGAGTAGTTGGTGATAGCATTTCCCCATATGAGCTTGTTCGCCATAATGACCCGTTTGTTATCGGGGGTGGCGAGTGTTACACTCATCATATCCATATCTCGGACTGATCCACTAATAGAGCCGATTTCGACATAGTCTCCGATTCGGAAGGGAGAATTCAATGCAATCATTACTCCAGCAAGTAGATTGCCCAATGTCTCTTGAAAAGCAAAACCAAGAATGAAACCGGTGACACCGAGACCAGCTATGATAGGAGCAAGATTTACACCTATTTGGCCAAGGATTACAACGAGCAAGAGTATCCATGCCACGGCTGCAACAATCTTCAGGATCAGTTTCTGCATAAGCTCATTGAGTTTCTTGCTTTTCCCCATCGATTTAGTAAGCCATTTCTTCAGAAGAGAGATCAAAATCTTTCCCACAATGAGGATGAGCAATATTCCCACGATTTGGAAAACAATTCCCACGGCCTCTTCATTGAACCAGAGTAAGAGAGAATCCCATAGTGATCGGATTTCAGTTTGTGTTTCCATGTTCAGTCCTCCAGATGAATTTCAATTTTGTAGTACTTTCACTTTGTAAATAATAAACGCATCTCAAGTTTGGAGCAACCCGAGAAACAAAGTACCCAACAATAAAAAATAGGGGGCCGAAGCCCCCAATATCCAAGTGTAAAAATTAGCGTGACAGCAGAGTATTCAATCTCTTTACGAATTCTGCTGGATTCTTCAGCATGACCCCTTCATTAATCAAAGCTTGGTCAAGGAGTACCTGAGAGAGATCAGAGACGTACGCTTCATCATCCGAATCGGCGATTTTCTTCACCACAGGGCTATCCACATTGATCTCCAGAATGGGAGTACTTTCAGGCATATTCGTTTGACCCATGGACTTCAGAATCTGTTGCATCTGGACCGACATATCATCATCATCGACAACCACTACTGCGGGGGCATCGACAAGACGAGTGGAAACGACTACATCCTTAACCCGTTCGCCGAGAGCTTTCTTTATCTTTTTAACGACATCCTTACCCTCTTTCTTTTTCTTCTTCGATTCATCCTTGTCCAACTCGTCCACTGCTCCAGACTTGTTGATTGCCTTAAGTGGCATCTCAGCATAGGTTCCGATGGATGGAACCACGATATCATCGATATCGTCAGTCATGAGAAGCACTTCAATACCTTTCTTCTTATATCCTTCAAGAAGCGGAGACCTTCTAATAGTGTCCTCGTTTCCACCAGCAAGGTAATAGATGGCTTTCTGGTCATCGGACATTCTCTCTTTATAGGCAGCAAGACTGGTGTATCCTTCCACATCGGTGCTCTTGAAACGAACCAGTTCCAAGAGTGATTCCCTGTTCGCATAGTCACTGTAAAGGCCTTCTTTGAGCGGTCGATTGAACTCTTGTGCAATTTTGGTATAGAGCTCTGGATTCTGCTCCGCCACTTTCTTCAGTTCACTGAGGATCTTCTTCACCGATGCGTTTCGGATATTGCTCATGATCCGATTCTGCTGAAGAATCTCCCGGCTTACATTCAATGGGAGGTCTTCACTGTCGATGACACCACGGACAAACCGAAGATAGGTCGGGAGAAGCTCCTTTTCATCATCGGTAATATAGACCCGTTTTACATACAGTTTGACACCCGGTTTATAGTCGGCATTGAAGAGATCGAACGGCGCTTTCGCAGGAATATAGAAGAGTGTAGTGTAGTTGTTGACACCCTCTGCCTGCGTGTGGATGTACAATAGGGGATCTTCGGTATCATATGAGGTATTCTTATAAAATTCATTATAATCATCGGCAGTAAGCTCACTCTTGCTTCGTCTCCAAAGAGCAGCTGCACTATTTACCTTCTCGACCTTATGTTCGGTTCCCTTTTTCTTTCCCTTGTCATCATATTCATCCTGATCGTATTCCAGATAAATTGGGAAGGCAATATGGTCAGAATACCTTTTTATCAGTCGCTCCAAGGTCCATCGGTTGGCATATTCATGACCCTCTTCATTCAGATAGAGGGTAATGGTGGTTCCCTGGGTATCTCGTTCTGCCTCTTCTAAAGTGAATGATCCTTTTCCAGTGGAGGACCATTTCCATGCCTCTTCAGATCCTGCCTTTTTACTGGTCACTTCAACCTTCTCGGCTACCATGAAACTACTGTAGAACCCAACACCGAATTGACCGATGAGGTTTGAGTCTTTCTTCTGGTCCTCGGTAAGATTCTTCAGGAATTTCTTGGTTCCTGAGCGGGCGATTGTTCCCAAATCATCGGCAAGATCATCGTGTCCCATACCGACTCCGTTGTCTTTCACCACAAGGATCTTCTGCTTTTCATCATCGGTAAATGAAATATCGATACGGGGATCGAACTTTAGATCCTTGAAAGCGGGATCTACCAATGTAAGGTACTTGAGCTTATCCAAGGCATCGGATGCATTGCTCACCAGTTCCCTGAGAAAGATCTCCTTATGTGAATAGAGCGAGTGGATGATGAGGTGTAATAGTTCAGACACCTCGGTCTTGAATTTCTTTTGTTCCATGAGTTCCTCCGAATCGTGTTTATACCAGAGATAAGATAGTGAAATTATTGCCTATCGGCAATGTTCTCATTAACATTTACCCTATTCTGGGCTATGCTGAATCATGCGATTCACCCAACCCACCGCTGCACGACAACTCAACCGTCTCAGGATCCTCAACATCCTTGCCCAACATGAAGGTCTCAGTCGTGCCGATGTCTCACGTCTCCTTGGCTTGAACAAGGTAAGTACTGGCGAGATAGTCGATGCCTTGCTCTCAGAAGGTATGGTTCAAGAGACTGGTACCAGGTCTACAGCCGCAGGGAGACGCCCCATGTCTCTCGCCTTGCAGAAAGAGAGGAAAATGGTTCTCGCCATAGATATAGGGACACGTAATACCTCGATTGCGCTTGTGAATCTCAGTGGGGAGATGCTCAGATTCGAGCGATTCCCTACAGCGAAGGAACCGTCTCCTGAGGAGTTAGCGGCATCGATCATACAAGCCTCATCCAAGTTTCTATCCAGAATGAAAGATCCCAAGGCAGTCAGCGGTCTCGCTATCTCTATTACCGGTATAGTCGAGCCAGCAACGGGTACGGTGCTTCAAGTGTCTGACTGGAAGTGGAAATCTGTACCTTTGTCCTACGCACTGAAAAAACATCTTCCTTTTCCGGTCTTGGTTGAGAACAATGTCCGCAGTATGATCATGGGTGAGCGATGGTTCGCTGATATCGATTCCGATACTTCCTATTTCTATGTGAATTGGGGAGAGCATATCGGAGCCGCTTGGCTCTCTGATGGAAAGATCACCTCCCAAGATTGTCAATTCGGTCATATTCCGATAGGACAATCGGGACATTGTCGCTGTGGTGCCATCGGATGCCTGGAGACCCAGGCGGCAGGTTGGGCTTTGGTTGAACCCTATCCTGAAGTCACTTCTGTAAAACAACTGTGTTCTATGGCTGATAACGATAGTGCTATTGACGGCGAACTGTTGCATGCAGCAGAGTCTTTGGCACAAGGCCTGATCTTCGCATCTGCGCTATTCAGACCAGATAAGATTATCATAGGAGGAGGCATCTCAGCTCTTCCTGAGCGTTACTTTACCACGCTGCTAAGAACCTTCGAAAGAAGAGCTGCTTCGATAATACAAGAGAAGACTTCGATCGAGCGATCAACTTTAGGTGAACGTTCAGGCATCTTGGGAATAGCTGCCATGGGCTTGGATGAATTCATCTTCAAACGCTCTCTTCTCGATCAGCTAAAACATCATCAGGGAGCCTAAAAATACAAAAAACCGCCTCCCCGTTGAGGGGAAAGCGGCACCTCCTTCAGAGCATAAGGAGCGACCTTATGTCCATGCATTCCTAGGCAGCTTCCGCCCTGCCCAAGAGCAACCACAAGTCTGATTATGGCATGGAATTGTCTAGTTGAAAAGTATTATTTTTCAGTAATAATTTACCTATTGGAATACCCTAATCCGTTTCCAACGAAACGGTAATATAGGCGATATAATCGGCCGAAGCAGCGGCTTCTAATGCAGTGTTCAACCCTTCATCAGTAAGCCTAGCACTGAATACCCGGGTAATAGTACTAAGACTATCCGTAGCACTCACAGATATAGCCGTTACACTATTGTTGGGCTTTTCTGTACGTACTGTCTCAGTCTCTTCTCTCTCAAGAATAACAAACGAAATCTGATCGTCAATTTCTTCATTGGTATTTTGGATGGGCTCATACTCGTAGCGGATAGTATAGTTGGTGAGGGTTGTGGGAGGATTGTCGACACGTAACGTCCACTGTCCGATATCAACACCATCTCCAGTAGGCAGCAGCTCTTCGGTAGTGAGCAGGTTGAATGATTCTTCTGTCAATGTGGAGACACTGAAATAAAGCCCGGCTTCAATAAAACCACGGAATACAATCTGCCCAGTTCCAACCGTCTGGGGAACAACCTCTTCTGCAGCAATCGACATGGGAGCAATTAAAACTATGAGTAGTACGAGTATGATTGCCAAATAATGTTTCATAATATGCTCCCTCTATAGCCTATGTATGACAAAGCACCCCGAAGGGTGCCGTGCCTTTGGAGACAATAATGTTAGTTCGTTTCTATCGTAATTGTGACAGTATCCTGGTAACTTCCTTCAGGAGCACCTATTGCCGTGGTAAGACCAGTATTTGTCAATCTGAATCCAATGTTACGCCCAACAGTAGTCGTTCCGGCTGTTGTGGTAATCCCAGTGGTAGCAAGATCACTTTTTTGAGCTCCACCAGTTGTTGCTCCAGCTGCATACTCCAGAAGTACATACTCAATTGAAGTGGTATTCAAATCCAACGTGCCATAATCATATGTAATAGTATATGCATTGGCAGCTTGGTTAGTTGATGTCAGGTCCCAATTACCAATCACATACCCGGCCCCTGCAGGAGCTACTATCGCAGAAAGCAAATCAACATTACTACTATCGGTTTGTGTTACGGTGAATTCAATTGCTCCTGGTGGAATTTCACCATATACAACCAAACTTCCAGTATCTGTATCACCTGTAGTGCCGGTAAGTTCTGCAAAAAGAACGCCACCAACAAAAAGTATTGCAATAAATAAAACCAATGTTTTTTTCATATACGTACCCTCTCTTCAGCCTAGGCTGTACATACAATCTAGTACTGGTTGTTACTTATGTCAAGTGATGATTATATTTTTTTGTAATTATTTTTAATAATTTTAATTATTTATTTTAATTACATATATTTTATAATTTTATATAATATCATACATGCGCCATCATATGACATCTGCACTATCTTTAATATATTACTTTTGAAAATTTATCTATCCCTCAAGTACTTTTAACAGACGAAGCCTTCTATTCCTATGACAAAAGTTTGCTGATTTTGCCTAGATATAAGCATATGTGATGTATTTTTTTAAAGAATTTTTCAACAGGAAGTCTTATTCAGCTTGGAGAGTAAAAGAAATTGTTGTCCTATAGTTTGAGCTGGGGGGGTAGGTGTTGGTATCAGTTCTCTTGATGAAGACAGACCCAGAATTGTCTTCACTCTGATAAATTCCACCAGTTCTTACTAGAGGATAAAACTCTCCTCCCGAGACAATCGTCTCTATACCGTTGTGCACAATATAAGGAATAGAGACGCCAGTTATTTCAGGATCGACAAATGGGGTGTATTCAATAATGAGTTCAAGGTTTGCGCTACTATTGGAGGATGCTGCCCAAGTACCGACCTCAACTCCATTACCGATTGCATCGTACAAAATATCACCTGAATCCAAGGGAATAGCATCCCCCGATCCTGGAGCCGCCCCCAATAACTGGGTTATACCAAGTAATGATTTTGGTGCTACAACACCACTGAGATTAAGCGAAGTCGTTCCCAGCGTGCCTGTTTCCGCAAAGAGGAATGAGCATATCAGCAAGAAAAGGATAACAAGAATTACCGTACGCCTAATTATCATGCCCAAAGTGTACTTACCGCAATAACTTGTGTCAACAGTTAGTTATCTGCGGCTCAAATGGACTTCTCAAGTCTACAAATTACTTAGGTGCTCTGGGTCCAAAGCAACATCCTCGATACTTCTGGGTATGCATAGAATCTCTATCACGCAAGTTTCAAGAATACTGTATTTCAAAGATTGAAAGGGTGTCATTCTCTAAAATTCTCGTTTTTCATCCGAGCTCTCTCAGGTTTCTGTAAATAGGATTTCAATTTTGATATTGTTTCTTATCTCCCACACCTCACGATGTGATATCAACAATTCGTTATCGGGTTCGTCCACACCTACACCCCTTAGGATTTTCACCCAAGAATGATGACATACCCGTCATACAAAGAAAGTGCCCTGCATAGGACACTTTCTTTCAATTTCTTTGTTCACTGCTTAGAGTGCAGTCACACTAAATGTAATATCTGTTTTATAATCTTCTGCCGCTGCATATTCGGTAGATTCTTGGCCAGTTGCTATTTTAACGTATACACTTCCGTTATTCTCATTAGAAGTAGTTAAGAACGCACCATTGTTACCTGTCCTAGCAAAGTCGTCATAGGTAATAGTCGAGGCAGAAAATGTAGAAGTAGTTGAAGCTGCATTTTCAAATGCGACTTCGTATGGGATTGTATAGTCGCCATTAGCTGCAGAAGTGAAAACACCGTCAAAAGTAATCTCAACCGAAGGAGCTGCATCTCCTGTGGTACTAAAAAAACTCCATGTCGCTACTGACACACCTGTCGATCCCCTAAAAGTACTTCCAACATCCAAGGATATTTCATTTCCCTCTTCACCTTCAAGCTGATCAACAGTAAAAGTTGTCTTACTAGCATTAGTTGCATTCAAAGTCAATTCATTACTAGAACCAAGATCACCCGAGTATGTAGTCGCACCAAACACCACACCGGCAACAAGAAGTACCAACAAGATTGCAATAGCCTTTTTCATTTTATAACTCCTATCTTGACTTCAACGTCATTTTATTCATTTTTGTTTCCACCATTTCCAGTGGATGTCCATACATTACTATCACCTTCAACTTATGTCAATAGATTAACAAAATATTTTAGAAAAAATTACACAAAATTTTATAATATTTTATAATTTACTATATTATATTGTTTTATTATTTTTCAACTCATCCCATCTTGTGACATTTTAGGGCCTTTTTACCTAAATCTTCTTACATTAACGCTCACTAACGCTTTAACTTTAAAGCATTTTATACCTAAAAAGTTGTTGCTTATGTCAAATGATTGGGCAAACCTCTGACACATCCACAAAGAGAAACCCGGCTTCCGCCGGGCCCCTTCTAGCGCGTTCCTATTGTTTTCTACTGAAGGTACCCTGCGAGGGTATCAGCATAAGCTGTTAAAACATCTCCCAACTGACTTGATGGTCGTATGGCGTTTTCCTTACCTGCAAGGTGTACGATTCCGCTCACCGGCTGGTTTGCCCATTCCAGAGTATCGTGGATCCCCAAAGGAATATGAACCATCCCCATGGTCTGTGCATAGTGAACCATGGAATCCAAGCAGAAGGCTCCTTCACAGATACTATGCGTACAGCTGGTGAAACAGGCAAAGAATTTTCCTCCTAACTCCCTACTCTCCATGAGTGAGTACGTGGAATCCATGAAAGTCTTCATCTCGGCAGAGACATTTCCGAAAGTCGTAGGGCAACCCATTATGACCATCCTACTCTTGAGTAACGTAGATTCATTGGCTACAGGCAAAGCCTGGATATCTTCATAAAAATCATTGGCTGTATCGGCCTTGTTAGCCCAGATGTGCAAATCCGGATCTTCCACTCGATACAAACGAGCATCGACATTGCGCTGTGTGAGCAACTCCTGAAGATAGGTCGCAATGATGTAGCTGTTACCGTTGACGCTGTGGACTATGATGGAACATCTATTCATGAAAAGCCTCCTCCTGATGGTATAGCACCATGCTATAAGACCAATATACTATGGTGAAGCCTCAACACCAAGCGTTAAATCGACCTTCACGCTCTGAGACAAAAATTCGGGTCCCATATGCCTGACTCAAGACATCCTCGTTCAAGACATCTTCCTTTGGACCATCTGCAATGATTTTCCCCTCCTTCATTACTACCACCCGACCTATCGGTTGGATTATTTCAGAAAGGTCATGGGTAACCAATATCAGAGTTCGTCCATCCTGTACGAATGCCTCTAGAGAATCTCTGTACATTCGCTTAGCGGGAAGATCCAGATTCGAAACGGCCTCATCCAATAGCATGACCTCGGGATTATGAACCACAGCCCGGGTAAGCAACACCCTTCGCGCCTCCCCTGAGGAGAGCGTTCTCATCGGCTTTTCTTTCAGATGGAACACTTCCTGATCTTTTAGACATTGATCCGCCATATCTACCATATCGCTGGTCACCTGATGATGGAAATCGAGTCCGATACTACTGAAAAACCCTGACAAGACGATATGCCGAACAGAAAAGGTAGTATTGCACATATATTGCAGCGACTGAGAGACTATTCCCATCCTCTTTCTAAGCTCTAGGACTCTCCAACGCTCTTGACCGAAGATCAAGCGTTTGCTCTCTGGAGCCCATAACGGATGTACCTCCTGACTTATCACCTGTACAAGAGTTGATTTCCCAGCTCCATTGGAACCAATGATTGCAACATGCTCAGTCGGATACACATCGAGAGAAAGAGAGTCGACAATAGGTCTTCCACTTCTGCGGACAGTGATATTACGTAAGGATATGATTGGTTCAACGGACATCGAAAAGCCTCCACGTACCCATCAGAATAGGGGTAAGAGGAGGCTTCTTGCAAGAGATAACCAGCCTATGCGAAAGCGAACTTGGTCCTCTTTTCAGCATGTGATTCAATGCGTTTCTTCAAATTGGTCAGATTCACCAAGACTAGGGCTACAGCCAAATCTGTTTGACCGCTTTGCAGAGCTTCTGCAATATAGAGATATTCACGGACCTTCTTCTCGTACTCTTCAATAGTAACCGCAGAATAGGAGAGACTTTCATCAAGCAATGGAGAGAGGTTCTCGTAAATGGCATCCAATATGATATTGTCGTTCGAACGGACCAATACCGTATGGAAAAGACCTTCATATCTGCGGAACTCTTCCATAGCATACTGGTCATGAACCCTGATCCCCTGCAAGGACTCATCCATCTTTCCTGCAGATAAGAGCAGTTCCTTCACAATTTCTTTTCGTCGAGGATTACGGGTAAAATCACGTGCAGCGGAAACCTCGACACTCGTACGGACCTGAACCAAATCCAACAGCAACTTCGTATCACTACTCCCACTACGGATGATTGAATCTGTTAAAGATTCGACGAATTGGTCTAAGTTATTACATTTAACGGAAGCACGACGTCCTTGGCTTATCGTCAGCAACCCCTTCGCTTCAAGCTGTTTGAAAGCCTCTCTAATCGAACGTGAGCTTGCTCCAAACTTGTCAGCCAATTCCTGTTGGGAAGGCAACAGCTCACCAGTGCCCAACTCTCCCGAAAGAATCATTTCTTCGAGATAGTTTGCTATTCTTGCCGACTTGGTCCGGCCTTGGAGAGCACTTTGTGGTATGCGCTCAATAACGTCCATGTAGATGGACCTCCTCATTATTTCCTCAACTTATGACAACTCTTAAAAAGATTCTGTCACAAGTAAACAAGCATATGTACTTCTGTAGTGTACTATACAACAACTTTTTTGGCAAGAGCCACTACAAACTATAATCTAGTGTCATGAGTTTGGTTCTATGTTTGTCAACTCTTGGCACAACCCATCTGTGCAAGGCATACAAAAACGGCAAGGAAAAGCTGTTTTCCCTGCCGTATAAGCTAATGCACGAATTGTTGAATCAGATGATTGTCGCCTCCAACTTACCTCGAATAGCTGTAAGATGGACAAGAGCTAGAGCAACAGCAAGGTCTGTCTGGCCTTGCTCCAAAGCCTCAACAAGGTAGCGGTGTTCCCGTGTACTTTTCTCCAATTCTGCGTATGTATTGGAAATCTGATCCATACTTGAATAAAGCAGAGGAGAGAGGTTTTCATATATAGCAGTAAGTATGACGTTGTCATTGGAATCAATCAATGTTTTGTGGAAGTTGAAGTCGTGGCTATTCCATTGGGCTGCAGCCTCCTGTTCTCCCGACTTCAGACGAGGCAACAAAGCCTCCATCTTCGTAGTCAAGTTATCGAGAGAGCGGACAAGAATACTTCTCTGGTCACTACGGGAAAGCTCCCTGGTAGCGGAGACCTCAACGGTAGTCCTTACCTGCATGAGGTCGAGCAAAAGCTTCTTGTCTGTGGTGTGGTTGCTAATAAGCGTAGATGACAGTGAAGCAACAAACTGTTCAAGATTGTTCGACTTTACCATAGCACGCTTACCCTGACTAATGGTCACCAACCCTTTCGCTTCCAACTGCTTGAAGGCTTCGCGAATGGAGCGAGAACTTGCATTGAACTCTACAGCAAGCTCCTGTTGCGAAGGGAGCGGCTCTCCAGCCTGATATACCTTGGTCAATATCATCTCTTCTATCTGACGAGCTATTTGTGCGGATTTGGTCTCCGAACTGAACGAAGTTATCATGACTTTCAATTCTCCTATATCTGATTCATTATGACATATTTCCCTCGAAAAGAATACTACAAAACAATTTGCTTGCATGTTTTGCTATCTTTGCCCCAATCTTTTGACACAAGAGCCATATCACTACCATGACTCGAATAAAATCAGTGTATCGCCTCAAGCTTAATATTTCGAAAAAGATCTTAAGAACTATGTATAGCCTGTCTACTTTATATTTATATTATATATATTTATGGATTTTAAAATTCTCGATTCGGTATATTCTATTACATCTTCACCTGAGAAAAAACTATTGACACAAGTATCCACGATTGCTACATTATTTTTATGAAAAGAGGGAAAAAGAAGCAAAATGGCGACACACATAGGTATAAACTCTTTATTTTTAGCATCGCACTCTTCGTATCTTTTACCCTAGTTGCAGCTCCTCCACAAAATAGCGACCCTATTTACATGGACTCTGAGATATTGACCCTCAACTCAACAATCCTTGCGGAAACAACATTTCAAATCATTGGCCCCTCTACCATAGACCTGACATTGGGAACAACCCATACTGGCCAATATACCTATGAATCGAACGCTGATATCTATCTAACAATAGCAAGTGAACATAATGAAGGTACCACCATGCGATTGAAACATGAGAGTGCAGAAGCCTTCATCACCTACCTCATGTCTTTCGATTATGGTGACGGCATACTCCAACCAGTTGATCATGGTATACCGAAACCTATGCAAGGTCTTGAGATCAATGGGAGTTTCGAAATTCTGGCCCCCGAAGATGAGATGGCATTGGCAGGAAATTACTCCGATACCATTACCTTCACCTTTGAAACCGAATGAATGGTATGCAAGCAAACTTTCGTTGCCTGCACTCGCTTTATTTGGCAATAGGAAACACTATCAACGATAGTTTCTCGTCAATCGTTCCTTCACCCAAATCTTCCAACGTTTGAACCAACCGGCAGCGAATTTATGTTTGAAGTCACCAGTAGCGTGTTGAATGGTCACCTCTTCCTCCAAACCATGCTTGAGATTATCCCAATGTCGCACTATCCAGAGATACAAATCCCCATAGGTATTTCCGGGAAAAGCTCGTAGAAGACCATCTTCTCTAATCTGCATAACAATGGGAAGAAAGACTGTTTCATACCAAGATTGGGCAGCTTTCTCCAAAGGAATCTCGTATTTCACGTGCTCATTCATGTAGTATTTGTGGACAAGTATATGGTTCACTATTTCGGGATACATACCGGGAGAAGAGAACTTCACTAGATCCATGTCCAGAAAAGAGTCGAAGTTATATTCCTCAACGAATCGCTCCCTTTCATACTGGACCACCCGTTTTATCAGTTGGGTTCTGGTCAATCCTGGTTCGAGAGGTATTTGGGAATCGAGTTCCACCACTTCGGCATCGATAAATTCCACTCCCTGCATCTTAGCAACCGAGACTCGGTGGTTTCCATCACGAACGAAATAATAGTCTCCAAGCTTGTAAACACTTATCGGTGGAAGAGTCACTTGCTTGAGATGAGCTTCATCGATACTTTGCCAACGATTGCGGAGCATCTCTTTTCGAGGATAGAAGGCCAATGTAAAATCATGGTAACGACCTTCGCTACCAATAATATTATTGATAGGAATAGCCATATGGCCTCGATATGTTTCCCGTCGAGGACGTATGAGTTTTGTCACTTCATAAAATGAAAGGAGTTCATTGTTCTTCCATCGTAAAGTGGAAAGCAACTCCTGCATCCTCGCCTTGGAACGGGCCTTGGAGAAATCTTCCCTACTCGTAAAACTGGAGAATCCCATATATTCTCAATCCTTCTCCAAAAGAAAACTTCCAAAAATATTGACTATCTCTGTCTCGCAATAGTGCATGACACGTGGAGAGTTTAAATCAAACAGGTGGATGTGTCCATGTAGTAGATATCGTGGCTTAAACTTTCTCATGAACCAAAGGAAGGCCTTAAATCCCGTATGACAGAGATCCTCTCGATCGCCCAAACCCCTAGGGGGAGCATGTGTTATAAGGATATCCAAGTATCTACCGTAGCGGATCCGGTTATAGAACAGTTTGGGAAGCAACTTAAAGACTCTTAGATACATCTCCAACTCGGTGTATTGGTGTTCCCCATGATTATATCTCATGGAACCTCCTAGCCCAGCCAACAAGAGCCCACTTGCAGGGTCCCTCAGCGCCAAACCATCGATGAAATCGCCACCGACCCCCCAGCCCATACGGGACCGTTCGAATCTAAGGTCATAGGCATCCTCGAGTCCAAAGCGTTTGGTAAATTTCGGAAGATCTTCAACATGATGGTTGCCAAATATAAAGTAGAAAGGCCTATTCAACGAAGATACAATGAATTCGTAATACTTTAGTGGAAGATCTCCTGCCGAAATGACCATATCAACATCACCATATCTTTCAACAACATGGGAAGAGTAGACTAAAGGGTCCTTTTCATCTGCCACACAAAGGATTTTCATCGTTACATCATAGCATAACCACAATCCGCTGCAACAATTTCTCCAGTCATCGCAGAGGATGCACCGGAAGACAAGAAACAAACAAGAGAAGCAATTTCTTGCGGAGAAACTAATCGCCCAAGCGCAGCACGTTGCTCGTAAAGGCGGACGAGATCTGGAGCATGTTCACGTAATGAACGGGCATCCAGTAGCCCCGGAGCTACAGCATTCACACGAATTCCGTAGGGGGCATATTCTGCAGCCAAAGATCTCGTGTAGGCTGCAACAGCCCCCTTTGAAGCATCGTAGTGGGCTGTAAGTCCAAATCCTGGGCGCAGCGCATTGATGCTAGCAACATTGACTACCACTCCTCGACTCTCCTTTAGAACTTCAAACGTAGATCTGAGCACTCGCCAAATACCCTTCAGATTTATGTCCATCACGGCGTCCCAATCTTCCTCTGATAATTGCTGTTGAGATGAAGAAGTGAAAATCCCAGCATTGTTTACTACGATATCGAGCGTGCCAAAACGTGATATGGTCTCATCTACTGCAGACTTGATTACCGTATCGTCCCGCACATTCCCATAGCATGCAAATGAATCTACATGGTCTAGACATGAAAGCCTGTTCGCAAGCAGCTCGGTCCTCTCACGAGACGATTTTGTCCCATAGAGCAGAGCCACCGAAACACCCTGCATAGCCAAAGCGGTAGCTATTGCTCCACCAAGATTACCCGATGCTCCGGTAACTAAGGCACGTTTGCCCTGTAATCCAAAATCCATTATTGAGCTCCTCTTGGTAAGAATTGTAGCAACAAGTCGCTTTCTTCTGGATATCGCATACAAATGCTGCGATCAGCCAAAACGAAATCATCTGGGTGGTATGCCGGATTCATGACTGTGCTACACAGGGCATAACCATGAGTACCGTCAGCAAGTATACGCGATCCCTGCCAACTATTGCCGAGTACAACAGAGACCGATTCCCTCTCTGGACCAAAACCAAGGATCCGAGTCTCTACTACCGATCCAGGATGGATGATTACTTGTTCCACAGGGTCCCCAGCTATCCAAGTCCATACCTCAAGTCCTGCCAGCCAATGGAGTGCTGAAAAGCTCTCCTTCGTCATCAGGTAATAGATAACACTCGAGAGGGGGAGCTCAGATGCAACAAAATTTCCGAGATGTGCGGTCGGAATCCGTTGGGTATCGAGAAAAATATTCCTATAATAACCACCCTCGCCTTCCAAGGGTTCCAATCCAAGTCGAGAAATCAGCTCTTGTGCTTCTACACTGGCCATGCGGCGGTTATAACCTTCACAAGTGCGGAGAAAGTTGACTTTACCCGCTCTCCCGTTTCAAGGACCTCCTCATGGTTCAAGGGTTGGTCCAGAATCCCTGCTGCCATATTGGTAAGGCAAGATATACCCAAGACTTCCATGCCGGCATGTCGAGCTGCGATTACTTCTGGAACCGTGGACATTCCAACGGCATCGGCTCCGCATGCTCGAGCAAAACGGACTTCAGCTGGTGTTTCGAACGAAGGACCAGTAAAAAGTTGGTAAATTCCCTCGCGTACAACGACTCCCAACTTAGAGGCTTGTTCTCTGGCCATTGCCCGTAGTTTTTCCGAATATGCTGTGCTCATATCGAAAAATCGCTCTCCTAACTCAGAAATATTAATTCCACGGAGAGGATTGTCTGGAATCAACTTTATATGGTCGCTTATCAACATAAGATCACCGGGTTGCCATGATGTATTCACACAACCGGCGGCATTAGTGACCAAAAGATTTCGAATCCCAAGTACTCTCATCATTTGTACAGGAAATACTACCGTATCCATGCCATACCCTTCGTAGAAATGGAAGCGCCCTTGCATGACCAGAACTCTTTTGCCTCCGAGCATACCTGCAACCAGACGACCGGCATGCCCTGGTACAGTAGAGACAGGAAAGTGGGGGATCTTGGCATAAGGAACAGCGACAGAATCTTCCAATTCATTGGCAAGATCCCCAAGTCCAGAGCCAAGGATCATCCCAATGGAAACGGGTTCTTCACCAATCATCTGCCTTACATATTCGGCTGCTTCATGTAGCTTCTTCATGATATCACTCATAATTGGACCTCTTATTTGTCAGAAAGGTTCTCCAACAGCCTTCGGGGCTGCAGAGCGTTTCGAGAATGCCACCAGAGCCAGAAGTGTAACCACATACGGAAACACCTTGAAGAATACAGGAGGAATGACTCCCAATTGAGGAATGACCTGGGAAACATTCGCAATCGTCGTAGCAGTTCCAAAGAAGAAGGTAGCCCCTAATATCCCCAGAGGTTTCCATTGGCCGAAAATCAAGGCTGCAATGGATAGGAAGCCAAGTCCTGCAACGGTACCATTAAATTCTCCCGAATAGGTAACCAGGATAATGCTCCCTCCGAGTCCTGCCAAAGCTCCCGACATTCCCACTCCGAAATACCGCATCTTATAGACATTCACACCTGCAGAAGCGACAGCTGACGGGTGTTCACCACAAGCCCTGAGACGCAATCCAAACGATGTTTTATAGAGAAGGAACCATGAAGCCCCCCATACTGCGAGAGCTACCCATGTGCTCCAGTAAGACTGGGTAAAGAATAAAGTCCCTAATCCAGGAATATCTGATAGCAAGGGAATGTCACGACGGACAATTCCCAACATGATACGGACATTTCCACTTCCAGCGATTGTCCTGGCAAGATAGACTGTCAAAGCACTTGCCAACATATTTATTGCAGTACCGCTGATTACCTGGTCAGCCTTCAAATTAATAGATGCAAACGCATGCAACATAGAGAACAATGCCCCTGCGAGTACACCCATGAGCAACCCCAAGGGCAATGCCGCCTCAAGAAGCGTCTGTTCAGTCATGCGGATAGTTAATGCAGAGGCAAAATAGCCTACCAACATCAAACCTTCCAATCCAAGGTTCGTAACACCACTGCGCTCACTGTAAAGGCCTCCTAGAGCAGTTACCAGCAAGGGAATCGTATAGGCGATCGCATAGGGAAGTATTCTACCCACGATCTGTATGGAGGAGACCATCGCCAAGAGGACGAGTCCGATCACTACAATGAGAAGTACTCCCAGACGGGTGGTCAAAAAGCTTTTTCTTGTTGCATCACTCATGGCTCACCTCCTCTATATCCTGTTCTTGGCTGGCTTTCAGCTCTCTTTTGGCTTTTCTTCTCCTTCCCACCATATCCCAGAACCTACTGAAGAGTACGCTGGTTGCAGTGAAGTAGATGATAGTAGCAATAATCGTATCAGCAATTTCAGGGGGAACTTCAGTCATGGCATTCATGAAACCTTTACCTGATTGCAACATGCCAAAGAAAAGTCCGGAGAAGAAAACTCCGATAGGATTGCTTGCACCAAGGAGAGCCACTGCAATTCCATCGAAACCCATCTGAGGCATGACACCTATCTGGATATTCCGAGAATATCCAGTATAGTAGGTCATACCAGCCAATCCGGCTAACCCTCCTGCAATCATCATGGAGATGACCACATTCCTGTTTACCTTTATACCAGCATATTCGGCACAGAACCTATTGGATCCGACAGCCTTCAGTTCAAATCCCAATGTGGTTTTATCGAGGATGAATTTGATCACGAGTACAGCTATAATCGCAACAAAGATTCCGAGATTCATGTATCCGCCACCAAAAATTTTAGTAAGCCAAGGTGATCGTAAGGTCTGCTCTATCGCTATGGACATCGATTCTGTCTCCAACGAAGGACCTTTCAGATAGGCAGGAACGAAATAGTATATGGACCAGTAGGCTATCCAGTTCATCATAATCGTTGCAACAACTTCGTGGACATTAAATTTTGCTTTCAAAATTCCAGGAATGACGCCCCAAAGAGCTCCTCCCAAAAATGCAGCTAGGATAATTACAAGAAGGTATAATGGCCTCGGCAAGAATACATAATGAGCAACTAGTGTCGCACACAAACCTCCTACCAATATCTGTCCTGCCGCTCCAATATTGAAGAGACCAGTCTTAAAGGCAAAGGCAACAGAGAGACCAACCAGAACGAGGGTAATAGCAGTAGCAAGGGTATTGCCAATACGCTCCATATTCATAAGTCCACCACGGAATAGGTAATAGAATCCCTCGAAAGGATTGCTGCCTATTGCCATCATGAGTACTCCACCGGCTATCAATCCGAGAACGACTGCCGAAATGGCTATAAGGAACGCGTTGCTCTTCATTCTCATTGGGCAGCCTCCTTGTTCTTGACGCCAGCCATCATAAGACCGACCTCCTCCTCATTGGTTTCCTTGGTGTGCACGACATCCACCAACTCACCACTATTCATAACGGCTATCCGATCCGATAGATTGAAAATCTCATCCAATTCAAAGGATACCAACAAGACCGCTTTTCCCTTATTCCTATGCTCGACCAATCGTTTATGGATATACTCAATTGCCCCCACATCCAATCCTCGGGTAGGTTGCACGGCAATAATCAGGTCAGGCTCTAGAGCCATTTCCCGTCCAACAATAGCCTTTTGCTGGTTTCCTCCTGAAAGTTTACCTGCATGGGAATGGATTCCTTCTCCAGATCGGACATCAAAAGCTTCACATATATCCTGGGCATGCTTGTCAATCACACCCTGCTGGAGAATTCCTCGCTTACTGAACGGCTCTCTATAGTATTCTTTGATTACCATATTGGCGCCAAGGGATGACGTCATGACCAAACCACGTTTCTGCCTATCCTCAGGAATATGGCCTATTCCAGACTCGTTCCTATCACGGATTGATGCATGAGTGATATCTTGTCCATTTAAAAACACTTTTCCGGAAACAATAGGTCTCAATCCAGTGATAGCCTCCACGAGCTCCGACTGTCCATTCCCATCGACACCAGCGATACCTACAATTTCACCCGCAAAGACCTCTAAAGAAAAATTCTTTACAGCCGGAAGTTTCTTGAAGTTCTGGACATTGAGGTCTTTGACAGCAAGAACAGCATCACCAATCTCCATTGCCTCTTTCACCACCTTGAAATTTACCGGTCTTCCAACCATCATAGCTGCCATCTTTGCCTGCGATGTGGCCTCTACATCGACTACATCTACCAACTTACCCCTTCGAATGATGGTGCATCGATCGCCAACAGCTTTAATTTCGTCCAGCTTATGGGTTATGAGAATTACTGACTTCCCCTCCTTGACCATATTGCGCATGATCTGCATGAGCTCTTCGATCTCTTGGGGGGTCAACACAGCCGTCGGTTCGTCAAAAATTAAAATCTCAGCATCACGGTAGAGCATTTTCAGTATCTCAACCCGTTGCTGCATACCAACGGTGATGTCCTCAATAACCGATTCGGGATTGATACTAAGGCCATACTGCTCGGAGAGTGCCTTGATCTTCTTCCCGGCACTTTTTCTATCAAGGAAGAAACCGCCTTCCATACCAAGGATGATATTTTCGGTAACCGTGAAATTCTGCACCAATTGGAAGTGCTGGTGGACCATGCCGATCCCTAGATCGGTGGCATCATTGGGAGATGCAATATGCACCTCCTTTCCCCGTACTTTGATGGTTCCCCGGTCGGCATGGTACAAACCGAACAGAATGCTCATCAAAGTAGACTTCCCGGCTCCATTCTCACCGAGAATGGCGTGGATCTCACCCTTTTCCACTTGCAAGGTTATGTTATCGTTGGCAACGATACCAGGAAATTCCTTGCGGATATTCAACATTTCTATTACATGACTCATCGGGCGTCAGCCTCCTTGAGAGCACGGTCATACCGTGCATTGTTAAAAGCAAACCTTCATTCAACAAGAGCCGCCTGGAGGGCGGCCCTTGTATTGTTGCTTGAATTTAAACAGCTTTTTTATTTGAAGAGTCCGGGAAGCTGCTCTGCAGCGACCTTGACTTCTCCACTTTTGAGCTTGGCATACAATTCGTCAATCTGACCTTCGACATCGTCGGAAAGGTTTGGATTCTCAACCGGGATACCGATACCGTCGTTGGTAGCATCCAAGTGGAGAACTTCACCACCGGGGAAGGTTCCAGCCAATTCGTGCTCAATCATGTCGTAGGAGGCACGATCGAGATACTTCATAGCACTGGTGAGTATAATAGACTTTCCACTGGGCAAGACACCTTCAGGATACTGGTCTACATCGACACCGACGATCCATACTTTCTCTCCGGCTGTTGCACGAGCCTTTGCTTCGTTGATAGCGCCAACACCAACCCCACCGGCAGCAGCGAAGATTACATCAACTCCCTTGTCATACATGGATGCAGCAATCTGCTGTCCAGCAGCAACGTTGTCGAACGAACCCTGATAGAGAACATTCTCTGCCTTGATTGCAATGTCGGTTCCAAGATTTTCATTGGCATACTTAATACCCTGCTGCCAGCCCCAGTTGAATTTCTGGACTGCAGGAATTTCCATACCACCGATAAATCCGAATTCACCCTCCTGGATCTGCAACGATGCTGCTACTCCAGCGAGGAATCCAGATTCATGCTCTGCCCAATAGACTGCGACGACATTTGGTTCAATCCTGAACACAGAATAGTCGGCCGAGTGGGGTTCACCATCGAGGATGACGAACTTAGCATCGGGATACTTGTCCTGGGCCTCGAAAATCGCGGTTTCGAACTTGAAACCAGGAGTGACAATGAAATGGTATCCGGCGTCATAGAGGTTCCCGATTTCCTTGAGATAATCGGCTTCTGTGGTTCCTGCAGGCTTGAGGTACTTGGCTTCGATAAGCCCCTCTTGCTGTGCACGGAGAATACCTTCCCATGTTCCTTGGTTGAACGACTTGTCGTCAATGGTACCTGCATCGGTAACCATTCCGACCTTGAGCAATTGTTTTCCCGCTTCAGCTTGACCCTGTGCGAACACTACTGAGCCAAGGAGCAACAGTACACAAAAAGCAACTAAAAACTTCTTCATGTGAACTCTCCTTACATACGTATGATAGAGTATTTTAGCCCGCTAGTAGGCTGATGTCAAACCAATCCGAGAAAACAACTGTCCAAATTTTATCAATTGTCCGGAATAATGATTTTAATCCACGACCGAGAGCAACGGTTGGTCGAAAGAAACCGGCCTGAGATTGTCGTTGAGGACCTTCGTCATATACGTCCTATCCAGACCCAAGTCATATACAAGACGTACCAATAGATCCTCGGGCAACAAATTTTGTTCGCAGAACAGATAGATGAGTGCTTTTTCTGCCAAACAACCAGGCTTCAGGGCATTCATGAAAATCTGTGCATCCGGACGTTTTCCGTAACGTTGTTCCATATGCCTATAGAGTGCTGATTCGGAAATAGCATGGGTAAGAGCCCGCATTTCCTCTTTTAATGGTCTCGTATCACCACGAGCAGCCTGTTCACCCAATGGCTTCAGATGGAAGAACGTATACTCTTTTGCAGGAAGGTAGTGGTGCTCATCACATCGCGAACAGTAATTTGGACTCAAAGAGTCATCTTTCTGTGTATCTCCTCCAACGATGATCAAGGGATCGAAATAGAGAGCAGGACACTCCACACCATCGACACGATAGTAACGATAGGTATAGAAAGCATCCTTCATACAATCGGGGTGCTCGCAATAGGCTGTAAGTGGAATCACATCGGTTGCTATGTCGAGCATCAATCGGGCTGTTGAATTGAAGATATCACGACGAAAATTTAGGATGAGAGTGGGAAAAATGAAGAGGATTCCACGTTCAAGGCTATGGTTTCGAACTACATAAGCCAATCTTTCATCAAAAAAAGAGGCTTCATCGATAATGAAGGTTCCTACATCGGGGTGGTCGGCAAGGACCTGCTCCAATCCGAAAGAATCGCGGATCCTAGCAATATTATCACCACAGCGGATATATCCATTCCTATATGCAAGCGCGTCGACAGGATATTCCTTGAATCGCTCTCCATCAATTTCAGAACGGATAAAGAAGACTTTTCTCCTATCGACTCCATTGGTACTGGTTAATCGCCGTATGACATCACTTTTCTTTTGTGCAATCGCCGCATCCCGCCAGACACGGGCAGAAAATTCAGTCTTTCCCGATCCCATGGGTCCAATGACCAATACTCTCCTTCCAGGGAGTGTAAAATCAAAATGGGTAAAGGTCTGATGTACTGTAATGGTAGGAAAGCCTAGACTTTTCAGGAAATCATCGGGTAGCTTCTGTTGTTCCTCAGTACGCGGCATGCGAAGCAGCTCCCTGGACAATTGCGATACCACTGCTGGTGCCCAAACGGGTTGCTCCAGAAGAAATCATGGCAACAGCGGTCTCAAAGCTCCTGACTCCTCCTGAAGCCTTCACACCAATGCCCTCTCCAACTACCGAACGCATCAGAGCGACATCCTGTTCAGTTGCCCCACCAGTCGAAAACCCGGTAGAGGTCTTTACAAAGTCAGCCCCAGCACTGACTGAAAGTCTACAAGCAGTCTGTTTCTCCTCATCTGACAACAAACAGGTTTCTATGATAACTTTAAGAAGCTTATCCCCACAAGCCTCTTTCACCAGACGAATATCCTTCTCAACGGCATCCAGGCGCCCCTCCTTGAGCCAACCGACATTGATTACCATATCGATTTCCTCTGCACCATCTTCAATAGCCTTGGACGCCTCGAATGCTTTGCTCTCGCTCTTCATAGCTCCAAGCGGAAATCCAACAACAGTGCAGACTTTGACCGGACTCTCCTTGAGAAGATTGGAACAGGTTGCGGTCCAGCAACTGTTTACACAAACAGACGCAAACGCATGTTGCTTCGCCTCCTGGCAAAGTTGAATTATCTTTTCTTCTGTGGCATTGGTTGCCAAAAGGGTATGGTCAATATAACTGGCTAATTCTTCGGGCTTCATCATATGTCTATCCTCCATGGTATCGGACCATTGTAGATTACTCCATTACGCTTTTCGGTGCAACTGGACTTTGTCTTGAAGGGTATGTATGATCGGTGGCGACTCTTGATTTTTCCCTATTCACAGGCTACTGTCAACTTCATGATACTTGAAAAAATCGCCGAAAACTATCTTTGGTTCCTTGTCGCCATACTAGCAGTCAACCTCTACCAGAGAAAATTTGCTCCTCGTAGTTATAAGAAACGGACAGCGACTCTGATCCTCGCTTCCCTAGCTATGTTATGGCAAGTGTTCATCGTGATCATTCTCAGCAGAGGATGGCCTCATTGGATGGCAATTCCAGCCCTTGTATTGACAGTATTAATTGCTATTCCATTCAGAAATCGCATACTCCTTTTCAAGACCCATTGCGACAGATGCAACGCTCCTCTTACCATGACCGCAACCATTAATTTCGATGACAACCTCTGTGTAAAGTGTTGGGAAGAAGATCATCCTGAGCAAGCCACCACCGAAGAAACTGAGGAGGAGTCCCCCTCTGAAGTCCCGACCATAGCACAAACTAAAAATGTGGATGATATCGACTGGGACAGCTGGGAACCGGACGAGACCGCTGTACTCTGCTACCTGTTCGATGGTGACAACGTTCTCTTGATACATAAGAAGACTGGTCTGGGAAAAGGGCTGGTGAATGCTCCCGGCGGACATATTGAAGAAGCAGAGACAGCTAGCGAGGCAGCTATGCGGGAGATTACTGAAGAGACAGGTGTCACGGTAAGCTCAGTTGAATACAAGGGCTTGCTCGAATTCCAGTTCACTGATGGCCTAGCAATGCGGGGTCACGTCTTCTTCGCCTACGAACACACAGGAGACATCTGTGAGACAGATGAAGCCGATCCATTCTGGTGTCCTATTGCGGAACTTCCCTATGATAAAATGTGGGAAGATGACCCATTGTGGATTCCTCTCGCTCTGGAAGGCAAAAATTTCATCGGAAGATTCATTTTCGATGGAGAAAAAATGCTCAGCAGTAAACTGATTGAGGTGCAAGAACCTTCGGTATGAATAGGGTGCCATTGGAACTTGCCCCCCTTGGCCTCGGATGCTGGGCTTTTGGAGGCGGTTTCTGGTACGACCAGGAACGTCAGGATTCCATTAAAACCATCCATGCTGCCATTCGATCGGGAATACGACATTTCGATACGGCGCAAGGCTACGGGAAAGGGACTTCTGAACAAATTACCGGACAACAACTGAGACGCTTTTCTCATACCGTTCCCCGCGATTCGTTCACACTTGCAACCAAGCTTTTTCTTCCAAGCAAGAGCGACGAGCTCGAATCATTGGTGCGTCGTTCCCTCCAACGTCTCTGTACACCATATATCGACATCCTCTATATCCATTGGCCAGATTCTTCAAAACCGCTCGCACCCTACTTGAATGAGTTGGATCGGATACGCAAGAAAGGATTGTTCAGAATGCTAGGGGTAAGCAATTTCACCGAAGCTCTCCTTGTCCAAGCCATAAAGACAACCGAAATAGCCTATTGCCAAATGCCCGTGTCCCTTGTATGGATGAAAAGTCTGAGAACTCTTGGGCCCCTCTGCAATGAAAACCAAATCAAAATAGTAGGGTATAGCCCTCTCGCCCTTGGTCTGCTCTCAGCCCGTTATAGGACAATGGATGATTTCAAAATCGAAGATCTTCGCAGAAAACTTTTTCCCTTTCAACAGCCCTATCATCACGATTATCTGCTTCTACTGGACAGATTGATTGAAGTAGCGAAACGGTATGGAACCAGCGCTGCCCTAGTCGCGTTGCATTGGGCAAGGCGGCAACCTGTAGAGACAATACTTACCGGAGCGAGAACTAAAGAACAACTATATTCTGTATTGAAAAGTGATGAACTCTTCATCGACAACGACAGTCTAAGCTCAATCGAAGATGCTGCCGATATCTTGGAAAAGCAGATTCCAGAAGAGGAAGACAATCTCTTCTTCCACCGCTGGTGATTGTGATAGGATAGGTCTATGAAAATTCCCATTTCATCACATATGGCAGAAATTGAAGTAAAACGCTCTCGATTCGTTGCACTGGCAGAGAAGATTGAAGATACCGACTTTATCAAGCAACGAATTTCCCAAGTAAGGGCACAGCACCCCCAGGCAAACCATGTTGTTCATGCAGCGGTCTTAGGAACACGAGGAGACCAGTTCAGCATGAGTGATGACCATGAGCCGAAAAACACGGCAGGTCGTCCAGTGTTGGAGATACTTAAGGGAAGTGGTATAACCAGCATTCTGGTGATGGTAGTTCGCTATTTTGGGGGGACTTTATTGGGCACCGGGGGTCTGGTAAAAGCCTATGGGGATGCTACAAAGGCTGTTCTTGATGGCCTAAAAACAGAAGAACTCATCGAAAAATCTACCATAAGGCTCGTGATTGGCTATGATTTATATGATCAAGTAAAACTCCTTCTTTCCGAGAAAGAGGGACAATCTATAGAGAATTTCGCCACAGAGGTAACAATCCGGTGTACGCTTCCTAGCATACATGTGGATGAGGTGATCTCTCGTATCACCGATTTGAGTAGCGGCAGAGCCAACATCTCGATTGATCAGACCTCGTGAGAATCGACCTGTTCAATATATCGTATAGCGATTGAGAGCGCCTCCTCTACTGCCTTTGGATCAATCGATTCGGGTAAATCTTCGGGAGTGTGATAAACTCCTTTACGTTTTCGATTGTCCCAAGGCATCGCCATCAAGGTGACGGATTCGAAACCACATTTTGCAGATTCCGCTGCATCTGTTCCGCCGGTAAGGAAGGCGATTGGCTGACTGAAGGCATCGAAACCCATTGATTTGGCAATTGCTACACACTTGGTAGCCATCTCTTGTGAGAGTTTCACACTTCCATTTATATCGCTAGTAAGAAAAAAGAGATCTTTGGCATCATATGGGCAGTCAACATTGAAATGGTGGATCTTACCATCCAATACGGAAGTATCGCCATTATGGACATTGAAAAAGGCTCGCGATCCCCTCAACCCAGCCTCTTCTCCGTCGAAGGAGGCGAACACCAATCGTGTATGTTGCAACGGTATCCCCATATCGATATTCCTCCGGAAATACTGCGAGAGTTGTACAGCCATAGCGGATGATATCAAATTATCTCCAGCTCCAGGAGTTCCCTCTTTTCCGACAAAATGCCAAAGCTTGAGAACCCATGGAGATGCGACTGTAAGAGTAGCTGCAAGAAAAGCGATCAAGGGCTTTGGGAACCCAAAGGAGAAAATTCCTCCCGAAAAGAGTTGGTTAACGGTATCGAGAAGGGAGATTAATGTGAGAAGAATGAAGGAACCAAGACCGATACCCACACGCACCATGTAGAGATGCGGTTTTTCTGTAAAGAAATTAAAGACCTTCGCACTATCGTGATGACCACTGAATACCACGGTATGGCGAACCTCGGAGATAGGCTCCATAACACCATAGACATTCACCCCCGTTGCCTTGGGATACCATCGGTCCACGACCTCTCGGTACAAGAAAAACTCATAGGTCATGATGATGATTCCTCCAAAAGAGAGAAGGAGACTCAAGATAGGAAAGGAGAACCAGAGAAAAAGTAGCGCAAACGGATAAATCACCACCAAAATCCTAATCCATCCCAGAAAAGCGTCGGGATGTAGAGAGAAGGATTCACGTTTTACGGTATCACAAGAGGCTTCCAGCGATTGTCCTAAGATTTCTGCAGTCTGTAGACAAGATTCCGAGCCAACCAGTCGGTTTCCGAATCGTTCAATAAGATCGGCTACCATGGAAATGGACTGTTTCGCCATCCGTCCTGCCTGCAATTTTTCCATCTTGATTTTTGCCATGCGATACCTCGTCATTATCATGGCTACAGGGAAGGAGCCTGTCAAGGCGAGAACAGGAATCGATGTCGATGCAAGTTGTGGGACAGCAAGGCAATTCCCCGCTTTACTTGACAAAGAGAAGCCCCATCGCTATAGTGTGAATCCTGATTGGAGAGATGTCCGAGCGGTCGAAGGAGGCGGTCTTGAAAACCGTTGAGGCGCGAGTCTCCGGGGGTTCGAATCCCTCTCTCTCCGCTACTATGCTTTTCCGGTCAGTAGCTAATAAATAGGCTACCTATCGGTAGTTCCCTGGAGAGGTGCGAGAGCGGCCGAATCGGGCTCCCTGCTAAGGAGTTGTACTGGTAACGGTACCGGGGGTTCGAATCCCCCCCTCTCCGTTTTTTTGGTTTTTTTTGAGTTTATCATATGTTTCGTAGCCATAGCTCAGCTGGATAGAGCATCAGATTGCGGATCTGGAGGTCGGAGGTTCGAATCCTCTTGGCTACAATGGCGAGGCCCGCCGGGAGAGATGTCCGAGTGGTCGAAGGAGACGGATTCGAAATCCGTTGTACCGTTTTTCGGTACCGAGGGTTCGAATCCCTCTCTCTCCGCTTCGTTTCTTTCTTTTTTTTTGACCTTGGAGAGATGTCCGAGTGGTCGAAGGTGCACCCTTGGAAGGGGTGTGAGCTCTAACCGGGCTCCGAGGGTTCGAATCCCTCTCTCTCCGTAGATATTCCCCCTTGGTGTTGATGGTAGATTCTGTGCTATCGCTCTTCGCCTAACCCCGTCAGGACCGGAAGGTAGCAGCGGTAAGCGATTGATCGATGAGCCACAGCCAATGTATCGGAGCCAAGGGGGTTTTTCATCCTTTTCAACGAAGATTTCCTTCTCTCCAATTTCCCCGTTATCACCTTCAATCGTTTTCATTATTCCGTTCACATGGTATAGTCTTATTTGTCTGTAGACATTGGAGCGACAATGGCATATGAAGTAACGGCAACCAGAAAAAGGCCCCAACTGTTCGATGGATTGGTTGGCCAACAGTTTGTGGTATCAACCATCAAGAATGCGATTGAACAGGGTAGGACCGCCCATGCATATTTATTCAGTGGTCCTCGTGGAGTTGGTAAGACAAGCTCTGCAAGAATTCTCGCCAAAGCCTTGAATTGTGAGCAGGGACCAACCCCGTATCCATGTGGGGTCTGTTCCCATTGTATTGAAATAACCCAAGGGAACTGTCCCGATGTGATTGAAATCGATGGAGCTAGCAATACCAGTGTAAACGATGTCCGCATAATCAAGGATGAAGTCCTTTTCCCTCCACAAAGTTCTCGTTACAAAGTCTATATCATAGATGAAGTACATATGCTTTCAACCAGTGCGTTCAATGCATTACTGAAAACCATCGAGGAACCTCCCGAGTATGTTGTGTTCATATTCGCGACAACCGAGACCCAAAAAGTTCCGGCGACAATCCGATCGAGGTGCCAACAATTCCATTTCCAGCTGATCCCTCTTGAGGCTATTAAGGATGTTCTGACAGAAACTGCAAATGAAATGGGCATAGAAGCCGATGATGACGCTCTTTTCTGGATCGCTAAAGAATCCACTGGCTCGATGCGAGATGCTTATACCCTATTCGATCAGGTTGTTTCATTCAGCAACGGATCCATCACCTTGGAAAAGATACAACAGAAACTCGGTCTTGCAGGATTGGACAAAATTTCGGCAATAGTGGGTTCCTTATTAGAGGATAGAACAGATACATCCCTGCTTGCATTGCATACCCTCTTGGATTCAGGAGTTTCAGTTGAACAATGCATTAAGGATCTTGCCGAATATATGAGAACGCTTTTGTTGATCAAAAGAGGCGTACTCAACGAATCTATCCTAGGTGTACAAGTATCCCAAATTCCATCAATTGTCCGTGATGCCTATACAGAAGAGCAACTGGAGGCAGCTTTCGAGCTTTTTCTCAAACTCTACCGTGATATCAGATTCTCTCTGAATCCGAGATTTGAGCTAGAACTCGCAATCAGTAGGCTTTCCCATCTCCGCCGTATGGCCTCTTCGGTTGTCCTAGTCCGAAAGATAGAAGACCTCAAAGAATCCCTTATGAATACCGAGCTCCGCGTTGGTGCAGTGCAAAAAGCGGCGACTGTGGTCGTCCAAACCGCAATGCCACAACCCCCAGTAGTAACGACTAGGGAGAAAGATGTCGTAGCAGAACCAGAGCAAACAGAAAAAACTATAGTTAAAGACAAACCGATTGAGCAACCACCCAAGGAAGAGGTAAAACAGTACAAGAAGATTACCATGGAGAGGTTACCTGAGCTTATACAAGAAATGGCTGCTGAACGTGATCCTGCCGGAATCGTACTTAGTCAGGTAGTAGCGGTAAACCATACCGAAGAACTACTCAGTTTTATCTTCGCTTCCAAATATGCGATGGAAAGCGCAAAGCAAAATGAGGAAACGTTGAGAAAGTTGGTTGCTCGACATACTGGATATGATGGTCCTTTGCAATTCAGTAAAGAAGAGACAAATCCGGCGCAAACAAGTACACCTAAGATGAAAACCGATGAAATTGCAAACACCATAGCGACAATGTTTCGAGGTGAGGTGTTGCACCTACAATAGGTAAACAACTGGAGGAACCATGAACCCATTCGATCTATTCAAGAATATGCAAAACATACAATCCCAGATGCAGCAGATGCAATCCAAGCTGGAAGAATTGCGTGCTACCGGAAGCTCTGGAGCCGGAATGGTAGAAATAACGATTAATGGAAAGATGGAAGTACAATCCATCCATATCTCAGAAGAGGTGGTTGATCCATCCGATATCGGTACGCTCGAAGTCCTTGTCGCATCAGCTTTCAATTCTGCGGTAAAAGAGATACAAGACCGTTTGAAGAACGAAGCGACTGCTTTAGCCGGGGGGATGAATTCATGACATCCTTGGAGATCCTTGCCAAACAACTTTCCAAATTACCGGGCATAGGACCAAAGAGTGCTTCCCGTCTTGCATTCCATTTGATTAAGAGCGACAGGGAATACAACAGACAACTTTCCAACCTCATCGCTGAAATCCAGGATCTCGTTTTCCCCTGTTCCATATGTGGCAGTTATACCGAAACCGATCCCTGCCCGATTTGTACTGATGCTTCAAAAGACAGATCTCTCCTCTGTGTAGTTGAAGAACCTCAGGATGTGATCACCATTGTCTCCAGTGGATCATATAATGGCCTTTTCCATGTGCTCGGTGGTGCGCTGTCTCCCCTAGAGGGAATCGGTCCCGACAAACTGGACTTCACCAATCTCATGAAAAGGATAGATGAGGGCACGTTTTCTGAAGTGATTATCGCAACTAACCCCACTGAAGAGGGAGATACGACGGCAATGTATGTTCGCCATCTGTTGAAAGGCAAAGGATTGGCATTGACCCGTCTAGCATCAGGCCTCCCTATTGGTGGAGACCTCGAGTATGCCGACAGGCTCACACTCGCACGATCAATGCGGGGAAGAGTGGAATTCGGAGAATAAAGCGTTTATACGATGTTGCGCTCTTTTTTGATAGTGTCGTAGGCTTCTTGGATAACACGGAATTTCTCAGCCGCAAAGGTAGTGAACTCCTCAGGAAGCCCTTTCGAAGCAATCGAGTCGGGGTGAAATTCCCTACTGAGTTTACGATAAGCTCTCTTAATCTCATCCACTGAGGCATTGCTTTGGAGTCCCAATACCGCATAAGCTTTGGAAGGAGATGCGGCAATAGTTCCATAACGACGCTTTATACTAGCAAGAAGACTGTCTTGGATGCGGAAGATCTTTGCCGCAACGGTAATCAGTCGATCTTCATCCTGGTTGATACTTCCATCGGCAGCCGCTACACGTACCAATATATCTATCATCAACTCCAAGATAGCCGGCTCATGGGCAAAATTCTGATAGAATTGGGTTGCAAACTGATCGAAAGTGCCGCCACCGGTCAAGGCCGCATTGAAAACCCGAAGAGCCGCTTGCCTACTTTGTGGATCCAGCTTCAAATCCTGGGAAATAAACTCCTCAACCTTCTTCTGTTCCTCGGGTAGGAGCCGTCCATCTACAGTTGCCATTCTGGCAAGCATAGAGAAGGCTCCAACGAAGAATATCATCTGAGATTGTTGTTGGGTATTCATCGAAGAGTCTGTCCCGAAGGGAATAGAATGATCCTGTGTTGTCGTGTATACATTTGCCCGGTCGAAGAGATTACCGAATGCGATTCCAGCAATCATCCCCAAGGGCCCTCCAATAGCAAGACCCATAGCTCCACCGATCAATTTTCCCATCCAACCCATGTCTTGGTCCTACAATTTATCGATGAGCATGGAACATTTACCAGAGGGTATGGGAAGGGTCTTCTTTTTCTTCTCATCAAGTATTTCGATGGTGAAATAGTAGAGCTTCTCCGATTCCAACCGAATTTCCCAACCACGAGGTTGTTTATTGCTCAGAATGGTAATCATATTACGTTTTAGGGAAAGACCTTCAATCCCCATTGCCTCGAGTGTTGTCATTGTCCAATCAACCGTCTTTCTTGGGAGGGAAATATCCAGACCAAGAATATCTTCGATCATAAGCGTAATGGTCACCAGACCCGTCATATGAATGAAACGTCTTTTGGGGAAATCGGGAATTTCTTCACATTCGGAAGGCCCCTCCTTTGAGGGTAAATACGCTTCCCATACATCGCCAACCTCTTCTCCATTTGGATGCAAGGTATCGAGGATGAAGTAGAGATGCCGGATGGAACACTCCCGGGCAAATTCGAATTGTCCGTAATGTTCGAGCCCTTTCACCACCATGAAAGTATTGAAAGGAACAACACCACCTTTGTACCCGTCTCCGGATTCGGAATAATCGGGATCACTGACCGGAATGGTTGGGAAAGGATTCTCCGTTCCAAACATATCAGGAGAGGAGAGGTGCGCAATAAAACCATCGGCTCGCTCCTCATTGGGAATCTCAGCCAAGAGCGTCCAATAGGCACCAATATGCTTCCTCTTTATCCTTTTTTCCTTCACATCCAGATCAAAATAATACATCTCCTCGGGATCCCACATCATGCTGTTGATTCGGGTTTTCAAAGAGAAATAGAGCCGTTTATACCGAAAACTCAGTTCTTTATCGTTTAAGATATCTCCAATAGCGGAGAGATAAAGTGCATTGACTGCCAACTGGGCATTGAAATCGACTGGATAATACATGGAATCACGGGGAACATTTCCTAGCATACATGCAGATTGAGGAACTGCATAAAGCCCGTTCTCTCTAAGAAAATTATCCTTAAGCCAATCGAAATGCCGCTCCAATACCGGGACGATTTCCTTGAGACGTTTCTTGTTACCTATCTTATGGTAGAAACCATGCTCCACAAAAGCAAATATCGGAGGGCAAACCCCTTCCGGATTATCTGCAGTGAAGATTGGATTCCCATCCTCAATGGAATAATCGCTTCTGATGGCTCCAGATTCCTCCTGCTTGCCATAGAAATAATCCATCATGGGAAATGGAGAATAGTTCTGGTTGCTATACACAAGGAAGAGAGCAGCCATACAGGTATGGAGCTGGTTGAACGTCTGTTGCCCAGGGTACGAAAGATAATTACCGGAAAAACCATTTTCCTTCGTTCCCTGAGTCCAATATTCGTCTATCCAAACCCAGGTCCGGTCGTACATATCGACAAAATCCTGGTCGTAAAAGTGTACCGACGGTACTATATCCTTAATCAACACCAACTCCTCATTCATTCAATCGGAAAACTACAAAATCACGCACTGTAAACAATACAACGAGATGACGCATTAGTC
Organism: Pleomorphochaeta sp. DL1XJH-081; assembly: GCF_049310885.1. NCBI lineage: Bacteria > Pseudomonadati > Spirochaetota > Spirochaetia > Spirochaetales > Sphaerochaetaceae > Pleomorphochaeta > Pleomorphochaeta sp. DL1XJH-081. The sequence continues at coordinate 85,257 of NZ_JBMDYO010000003.1, read as the reverse complement.
AAATAATGCCTAGAAATTTCTTATACATTTCAAACCCTTGGGAAACAACTTTACCCGAATGCTCTTACAACCCCTGGAAACCTCTTCTCCATCCGTCTGACACACAAGGACATCCTCCTTGGCTGTGATGGTAATATCGGTTGCCCTGAACATGGAAAACCTATCGGTATCCAATTGGCTTCCAGAAAGGAACTTAACCGCATAGCGAAGGATTTCTTTTCCCGCGATCGGCCTATTGGCATATACTACATCGAGCAATCCATCATCCAACTCAGCGTAAGGCCCCATGATGAAAGTTGAGCCCATTCTTCTCCCATTACACAAAGAAATCTGTTGTGTCTGACAGCTGAACGAACCATGTTCACTCGAGATTTCAACCTCTTGTGCTTTCGGGTAATGGACCAAAATCTTGAGAAAACCTAAAAGATAACTCAACATTCCACTTACATGTTTGAAATCCGATGCCACAAAATTCACCAATGAATCGAATCCAATCCCAACACCATTCACGAAGCAGCGACCTTCATCAAACCTACCGCCCCAGACTTCTCCATAATCGATATAATCATAGGAGTTGGAGACTATAAGCTGACAGGCCTCCTCTACACCTTTCGGAATTCCAGCGAAGTAGGCGAAATCATTACCCCTTCCAATGGGTATCAATCCAATGACTGGAGACTCTTCTAATGATAAGCCCAAGCTCCTCGAAGCCTTCATCGTACCTTCGACAACCTCATTTACCGTACCATCTCCACCTGCTGCAATGATTGTCCGGTAACCGCTCAATACAGCATCTTTTGAGAGGGCAATAGCCTCCATTGGATGCTCTGTGAGCACCATTCGAAACGGTATCGATCGATTGGTGAAGAAGGATTGGATTGCATCCCGTTGCCTCAATGCCCTACCCTTTGCGGCGTTCGGATTCAGGATGATGAAGATCTCGGGCTGTGTTGCGACCTGGGGCATGTACCGATCCTTTGGAAAGATTGACAATCAAGAGCGTATCATACCCTATTTACAGAGGGTTTTCAATCCAATATAGTGCTTTGCATGAATAGAAATAGACCGTTTCTTCCGTTGGACAGGTCGGAAATGGAGCAACGGGGTTGGGATACTGTTGATATCGTCTTCATCAGCGGAGATGCTTACGTGGACCACCCTTCATTCGGAGCTGCCCTGTTGGGAAGACTCATAGAGGCCAATGGATATCGTATAGGTATCGTCGCCCAACCCGATTGGGAAAGGATCGATGATTTCCTCGTATTTGGAAAACCTCGTCTATGCTGCATGATCTCGGCAGGAAATATCGACTCTATGGTGAATCGTTACACGGCAAACAACAAAGTGAGGAACGATGATCCCTATACACCGGGAGGCAAGGGGGGTAAACGTCCGGACCGTGCCACCATCACCTATTGTACAAAAGCTCGTCAGGCATTTGGAAGAGACATCCCGATTATCATAGGTGGGCTAGAAGCTTCATTGCGTAGGCTTGCACACTACGATTTTTGGAGCGACAAGGTTCGTAGAAGTATGTTGTTGGATGCAAAAGCGGACCTACTCGTCTATGGCATGGGCGAACTGCAAACTATGGAAATACTTGAGAGACTCCAATCGGGAAAGAAGATATCAGAGATTACCGATATTCCCGGTACCGCATTCCATCTACCGATAAAAGCTTTAGAGAAGCTGAAACAGGATAGGCAAGAGAGTCCGTTTCTCCAATTGCCCTCGTATGAATCGGTCTCTGAGCGAGACAGACAAAGCAATACTCCAAGTGAATCAGCGAAGTTGGATTATGCAAAATCGGTAGAGAGCCAACTATTACATGAAAATCCGTTCGATCCAACAGTCCTTCTCCAAAACAGCGGAGACAGGGTGGTAGTAGTTAATCCTCCCATGAGGCCACTGACCCAAACTGAATTCGACAGGATCCAGGAACTTCCCTACAACCGGAGATGGCATCCCCGCTACGACAATACTGGGGGTATTCCCGCATTGGATGAAGTCCAGTTCAGTATTACCAGCAATCGAGGTTGCTTCGGATCGTGTTCTTTTTGTGCCATCACAAGTCATCAAGGGCGGATAATAACCAATCGTTCGATAGCCTCATTGGTACATGAGACTGAAGAAATTACACAATTAACCAATTTTAAGGGTAACATCCATGATGTTGGTGGCCCAACCGCAAACTTCCAGGATGTCGCATGCGATCGCCAGAAGACGTACGGACCTTGCCAGCGAAAGTTGTGTCTCTATCCACAACCATGTGTAAATCTTAACGATTCCCACCCTGCTTACATCGAGAGATTGGAAGCGATTGAGAAGGTTCCAAAGGTAAAACGGGTGTTTATCCGTAGTGGAATCAGATACGATTATCTTTTGGCAACAGGTGATAAGAAATCCCAAAATCGGTTTATGGAGCGGTTGGCAAGCAAGCATGTCAGTGGGCAGCTTCGGGTTGCTCCTGAGCATATGGATCCAAAAGCTCTCGATACTATGGGAAAACCTTCAGTCGGTTGGTATGAGCAATTCGTAGAAGAGTTTACAAGAGCATCAAATGAGTGTTCAAAGGAGCAATACTGCCTTCCTTATCTCATCGCAGCTCACCCTGGGACCACTTTGGATGCGGCAATCGATCTTGCGCTATACCTTCATAGAACACACTTCATTCCAGAGCAGGTTCAAGAATTCTATCCTACCCCAGGAACCATCGCCACATGTATGTACTTCACGGGACTGGATCCGCGACCAGGAAAAGGCTTTGCAAAGATTCATGTCCCAAAGGGGAGAGAGAGACACATCCAACGAGCACTACTTCATTATCATAAACCGGAAAACCGGAATCTTGTGAGGGAAGCATTGGAAACAACAGGAAGAAAAGACCTCATTCCGATACTCTTGGGACCGAAGAGATCAACTAGCTTGCCACAAAGAAACAAACGTGGTAAAGCACGTACATGATTGCCATACATCCGTCTCTTCCTGAGGATACTAGGAGAGATTTTTTCTCCAGACTCATATTCCTTTCTCTCCCGATCATGCTTCAGAATCTCTTGATGGCATCGGTTTCTTTTATTGATACCATGATGATAGGAATGGTTGGGGAAGAGGCTATAGCTGCTGTCGGCCTCGCCAATCAGATGTTCTTCTTGATAACCCTTTTTTTCTTCGGCGTCAGTAGCGGTGCAGCGATTTTTGTAGCTCAATATTGGGGAGCCCAGGATCGTCAATCAATGCACAAGGTAATGGGAATCGCCCTTCTAATCAGTTTGGTGGGGGCTTTAGTCAGCTCAATCTTCTCTTTTGTTTTTCCTGAAACTATCATGGCAATTTTTAGTGACGATCCTGCAGTAGTGGCCTTTGGGAAGGATTATCTTAAAGTGGTAGCTGTTAGTTACCTGTTCACTGCGATTGTGATGGTCTATTCCACTTCTCTTAGAAGTACAGGAGATGCCAAGACGCCCCTGTATATTGCTGTACTCTCCATGAGTCTCAATGTAGTGCTCAATTATGTATTGATTCTTGGCAAGTTTGGATTTCCCAGATTGGAGGTAAAGGGAGCCGCATTGGCAACCACTATTGCACGGGGAGTGGAACTTGTTCTCCTGCTTTTGCTGGTCTACGGGAAGAAGCGGGCTGTGGCAGCGTCTATAACTAGCTTGGTCGGATTCAATCGATCGATGGTCAAAAAATACTTCATTACTTGTCTACCGGTCATTCTGAATGAGATGTTCTGGTCCTTGGGAATGACGACCTATAAGATAGCATTTTCCCGTATGGGGATGGAGGTCATCGCTTCGGTGAATGTGAGTGAAGCTATCCAAAATCTTTTCTTCGTAGTCCTGATGGGCATCGCAAACGCCAGCGCGATCATGATAGGAAACCGTATTGGTGAGAATAGGATAGACATGGCGAAGATATACGCCTCCAGATTATTGAATATCGGTCTTATCACGGGAACGTTCCTCGGAGGCTTACTGGCAGTCTTGGCACCATGGCTCTCAATTCCTTTCAATCTCAGCCCTACGGTTGCCCATATGACTTCCCGATCATTACTCTCACTGGGATTGTTGGTGCCAATTAAGGCCTACAATATGGTTTTAGTGGTGGGAGTCCTCCGTTCGGGTGGAGATACACGTTTTTCGATGTTCGCAGAATTGACTGGAGTATGGCTTATCGGTGTACCATGTGCATTTATCGGAGCTATGCTCCTACAGATTCCCATTTACTATCTCTATGTATTCATCGGCTTGGAAGAGGCTTTCAAGCTTGTCGTGGGAGCATTCAGGATAAAAAGTGGAAAATGGATCAATAGACTTACTGAAGATGTCCCCACCCTTCAGGAGACTCTGGCTTGACCGCCCAGATTACCCCACGTATATTCTAGTCAGGAGGTCGAGACCATGGGAACGACCGTATTGACGAATGCCACAATCATCGCCGGATCGGCGAAGCTACAGGATTGTGGTTTATTCATAGATGCTGCTGGTAATATCGGCGACATATTCAACATGAAACGTTTTGGACAGAAAAACTTCCCTCCTGGAACCGAAATTATTGACGTTGGGAAGGCATTTGTCACTCCGGGATTTATTGATACCCATATCCATGGTATTGGTGGTTTCGGCACAGAAGACGCTTCTGTCGATTCTATCCTAGGAATGTCAAAGCGATTAGCCGATTTTGGAGTCTCTGGTTTTTTTCCTACAGTATTCACCGATACGACAGAGAGGATGCTTGCATCAATTGAAGCTATCGTATCGGCTATCGGAGATGAAGAGGGAGCTGAAATTTTGGGTATACACCTAGAGGGACCTTTCATCTCGACGGTCCGCGTTGGGGCTCAAAATCCCGAGGGAGTGAAGTCGGTAGATTTGGAGCTCTTCCGTTCTCTCATTGAGGCTGGCAAAGGGCATGTAATTTCAATGACGGTAGCTCCTGAATTGAAAGGTATGCGTGAATTGGCTATCACTGCAATAAAAGAGGGCATCGTCCTCTTGGCTGGACATACGAATGCTACCTATGAAAATATTATTGAGGGAATGCAAGTCGGTATTCTCCACTCGACTCACTTCTTCAATGCAATGAGTAGGTTGCACCACAGGAACCCCGGAACAGTCGGAGCTATATTGATTGAACAGGATATGCAATGCGAGGTGATCACTGATGGAGTCCATGTCCACCCCGAGCTCGTAAAAATGCTCTTGAAAGAGAAACAAGTCAGGAATGTGGTCTTGGTGACCGATTCACTCAAGCCTACCATGCAGGAGAGTGGAGAGCTGTATGCAAATGGAGAATTGGCCATTCTTGCTAAAGATGGTGCATTTCATAAAGCAGCTGATCCCGATACCATGATGGGATCATCCCTTACCATGTTGTCGGGAATCCGTAATCTCGTGTCCTGGGAGGTCCCTATAGAATCGGCCATTCAGATGGCCACGGCAAACCCAGCGAGGATCTATGATCTCTCCATGATGGGCCGCCTTATTCCAGGATACCTTGCAAATATCACGGTTTTCGATGACGATTTCCATATAAAAGGATTGTTCATCCGTGGTACCATGATTAGGAATAATTTTTAGAACAGCCCCTAGGAGGAGTACATGCCAGCATCCACAACACTATCTGAAAAAGCCATTTCAGGACTGCAACCAGATTCCCTTTGGAACTATTTCCTTGACATCTCCAGAATTCCAAGGGAGTCAGGAAATGAAGATGGGGTGCGTCAATATCTTATTGACTTTGCAAAGGATCATGAATTCTCCTACCACGTAGACAACGTAGGCAATGTCATTATACAGACTCCTGCGACAAAAGGAATGGAGGGTATTCCCTCATTGGCTCTCCAAGGTCATATGGACATGGTATGTGTAAAGGACGTTGGAGTTGAGCATGACTTTGCCAAAGACCCCATTACCCTTCTTCGAGAAGGGGATTGGATTACCGCAAAAGGAACTACACTTGGTGCTGATAATGGTATAGCGATCGCCCTTATTCTAGACCTGCTTTCGGATCCTCAGGCTGAGCATGGACCACTTGAAGCCATATTTACTACTTCGGAAGAGACTGGTCTGGAGGGGGCTTTTGGTCTGGATGCATCATTGATCAAGAGTAGAAAAATGCTCAATCTAGATAGTGAAGAAGAGGGTGTTTTCTATATCGGATGTGCTGGAGGAGTAGAAGTTCGGGGATCGGTCCCATTTGAGACAACACCTGTTTCAGGTGATGATAGGGCTGTTTCCATAACAGTTGATAACTTGAGAGGAGGCCATAGCGGAGGGGAGATACACAAACAACGAGCAAACGCAATCACATCCATGGCCAGAGTCCTTCGCAATATTGCCGATGAAATGCCTATTCGGCTTGCCTCTATCGAGGGAGGGACAAAGAGAAATGTCATTCCAAGCTCTTGTACAGCGACCATAACAATACCCTCAAATTTGGAAGATAAGGCAAAAATCATAGTAAAGACTATATATGAAGACCTTAAAAATGAATTTTCCCAATCAGACCCAGATCTTCGTGTCACTATGGAAACTACAACAAAGGCAGTTGTTTCTGCCCCATCTTTGGAAACGTCTATAACTATGATCAATGCACTTTTCCTTGCTCCTCATGGCGTAGAACGTATGAGTCAGAGAATTGAAGGAATCGTAGAAACTTCGAGCAATCTTGCGGTAATAAGAACTACAGAGAATGCCTTTACCCTTATAACGAGTCATAGATCCTCTCTCATGTCTAGCCGAGATATGGTTGCTAAGAAAGCAATCTTGGCTTTTGAAACAGCTGGAGCAACCTGCAAACTCGAAAATCCGTATCCGGCATGGACGCCTAATCCCGATTTACCTTTGGCAAAATTTTGCGCTCAAGCATGGAAAGAAAAAATGGGTAACCCAGCTGAGGTCACGGCAATCCATGCTGGACTCGAATGTGGAATAATTAACTCTCTGGTACCAGGAATGGATTCGGTCTCTCTCGGTCCGGACCTTGAAGATGTCCATTCAACCAAGGAAAGGGTTTCAATTTCTTCAACAGCCAAGATAGCCCAGTTCCTGAGACATCTCTGCCCTACCATTTCTTAGAGAGGGTAGGTCTGCATCGGTAGCCCCCGACCGGCAAACCGTAGGGGAGCCGGAAAAGCAGGGGGCGTAAAGCCGACAAGGCCGAGGGAGAGGCTTCTCCCCCTCCCCTAGGAAATTATTCTCACTTCCACTCTTTAACACTTGCCGCAAGAGCTTTGGCGACCTCGATAGCTTTTTTCTTATCCTCATTGGAAGGTGCACCTTGGTACTCCACGACCCCTAGGCAATCCCATTTTAGCGCCTGAACGATTGGATCAAATTGTTTCTGTGCACCACCAGACCAGCCGAAGGAACCGAAACGCATCACTTTCCTATTGTTCACATGGCTACGGTCAAGTACATCGAGAATATGATACATAGGGGGGAACATACGATATTCATAGGTTGGCATTCCGATTACAAGACCACTAGAGCGCCAAGCGGAAGCCAGTACATGGGAAGCATGTTCTTTTGGAACCTCATGGAGATGGACTTTCACACCCTCCTCCTCAATAGCCTCCTTGATTATTGGAACCAAGGCTGCCGTATTTCCATACATACTACTCCAGACAAAAGTAATTTCGGGTTCGGCCGGCCCATTCATATATTCAGCAAGTCGGCTATAATGATTAATTACCCGAAAAGGCTCTTTACGCCAGACGATACCATGACTTGGAGCTACCATCTTGATTTCCAAGTCAGCCAACTTTTGGATACCACGTGTCACGAACTGACTGAAGGAAGAGACGATATTGGCATAATAACGTTCGGTCTCAGGAATCAGAAGTTCCCACTCGGCCTCTGTCAATTCATCATCGAAACAATGGTCGTATTGGCCAAAAGAGCCAAACGCATCACAGGAGAAGAGAATCCCATCCTCAGGGACATAGGTCATCATAGTCTCTGGCCAGTGAATATTCGGAGTCTCCTCGAAAACAAGAGTTTTACCACCTAGATCGATACTCTCTCCAGAAGCCACAGCTTGTACATTATCTCGTACGTCATAGAAAGCCTCCACCAGGGGAACAGCCTTTTTCGTGCAGAGAATCTTCATATTGGGATTCTTCTTGCACAAAGCCCCCAAAGAACCAGTGTGGTCGGGTTCCATATGGTTGAGCACGAGATAATCGATATCTGAAAAGTTAAGACCGAGACTCTCCAACTGACTCTCTACCTCACCCACAGCACCTTCCCAGTCCTTCACAAGATCAATGAATGCGGTGGCTTTCGAACCTTGGACAACATAGGAATTGAGCAAAACGCCATGTTCGATAGGCCATATACCTTCAAACAAATCCCTGCTACCAATACGGGCATATACGCGGTGTATTCCGGGAACCAAGACATCGGGTTTCATATTTCCTCCTACGAATATAACTCAGTTATACCACAAATCACTACATCTTGGTAGATTTCATAGAGCCTCAGCCCGAAGCCGAAGTCTGTTCATCTCCTTCTGCCGCTCCCTCCAGTTTGGCATATGGAGATCTAACAGTTGCTTGAATTCGGCTCCATGGTTGAAATGCAGAAGGTGTGCGACTTCGTGGAGTGCAAGGTAATCGACAATAGGACGTGGAAGAAGCAATGACCTCAAAGCGAAACGAAGTTCACCCTTTTGGGAACAGCTACCCCATCTTTTTGGGAAGTTGGCCATATCTACTAGAATTGGTCGTTTGAATTTCGTAGAACCTATTTCAGCAAGCCAGTTAGCTACAAGTCCTTCATAAAGGTGAAGTCCCTCTTCACGATACCAGGATATGATTGCGCGTCTTATTGCTACAGGTGTTGCCCGGGAAGATGCATGAACAACCAGCTTATCTCCTTGACGGGAACACGTTGTCTTCTTAATCTTTCCATAGATTATCTTCAATTCCAAACGCTCTTCCATAAAGTAGAAAACATCTTTGTCTTCGTAGGTGTGTGGCCCGTGTGATCTGGGCAGCTGATCCAAATGCTGGAGTTTCTGTTCGATCCAAAGGGTATGAGTTTCTACAAACTGCCGGATTGTCTCACCTGATACCTTATAAGGTGCACATGCTAGCACATCACCGGTATCGGTGATTCGTAGTGCAATTCTCCGCCTTCGCTTGCTGCGAATGACTCTATACTGTACTTTAGGCTCTGATTTCACTACACTATTTCCTATGAACCAAGCAAATCAAATGAAACTGAATCTTCATCAAAATATTTCATATACCAGAGAGCTTCCGTCTCCAGAAAAGTCTTGCCAAACGACTTTCAACAGATTGTGGACCCTATTGGAGACCCTTCCTGTTGGCTCGGAAGGATGTATATCTTGCGAAGCAATCATGACCGATGAAATCTGTATCGTCAACAGTATTTCTGGCTTCTACAACCCAGTGGGAGACGATGCCGAAATTGTACAATCTATCCCAGCAGGGACCTATCTGTTTCAGCAATTACCCTTTCCTCCATCTGATGGCGAAGCCCTCATGCCAACTCTCAACAGATTCGCCATATCCTTGGATTTCAATGAAGAGCGGAAGTCTGTTCTTTTCATTCGCCTCTATAAAGAGGGCCTTTTCACTGTAGCTATACAATTTTTTGCCCCTATCCATACCAAAGAGGAATAAGAAAAGGTGCAACGAGAGTCATAGCCACCCCATGGGCAATAGCCAGCGGAACCACCGTTTCACCTAAGCTCTTTTTAAGTAGCGGAAGGGTAACATCCATACTGGTAGCACCGGCGATACTGACCGCTGAGAAAGAGGTCCGTGATAGTGTTGCCAACAATGGGATCAAAATGAATGCGAGAGATTCTCTGAAGAGATTGCTGAGGAATGATACTGCTCCCAGTTGGGGATCTCCTAGACCGCTTATGAGAACACCTGAAAGAGAGTACCACCCAAAACCGGACACCAGGGTAAGTGCCTCTCGTAATGAATAGGATGTCAACAGTGGTATCGCCAATGCACCTAGATACGTTCCCACGATAGTCGATACGGGCAAAAGGAGCATGAGAGGCGATTTGACAAGTGAGAGGAGATCGACCTCATGTTGGACCATCTGCATTCCCACAAGAAAGAGAAGGATGTAGAGGACAATAGTGATCATTGAACTGTCGTACCATACGAAAAGATCGGTAAGAGAAGATAAGACTATTCCTGCCACCACGATTGCGATCATAAGTAGAGGTGTCTTCAAACGTCTCCAAGTAATCTGTTGCCGTGCATGTTGAGAGGAGCTTACCCTACGCGATAGAAGCATTCCTAACACGCTTGCGGATACAATGCAGCCTAAGGTGACCAAGACAGTCGAAACCAGGGCATCGAACCCCATACGCATAATCTGGTTTTCGATATCATCAATACTCGCCGTATTTACTCCCATGAGGAAAAGCAGTGAATAGAGGATGACATCCAAAGAGAGTGCTGTGCCTCTATGGAGACGTGACTTTCCTATTCCGTGCGCGACAATCGCACCGAAAGCTAAACTAAGAAACAACTGGGTGAGATACCATAGTGTCTGCATATAGCAACATTAGCCGAAACAAAAAAGTTGCTCAAGCAAGGTTGGCCTTCTTGATGCCGGTTTCTTTCCTCTGGTCCTTGTACCTTTGCCTCAACATGGATATATTTGTAAAATCTCGGAGGAATAACGGTGACCATTGAACGAATCAGCGATACGATGCAACGGATAACTTGTGCAAACGGAAAAGAAATAACCTTGATAGGAACTGCCCATGTATCGCGGGACAGTGTGGATGAAGTTTCCAAAACGATCGATGAAATTGGTCCCGATAGGATTTGTGTAGAACTGGATACCGGTCGATACAAATCCAAGACAGAACCTCAAGGATGGGAAAGCCTAGATATCAAGACAATCATCAAAGAGAACAAGGGATTTTTGATGCTTGCCAACATGGCACTCTCTTCCTATCAGAAGAAACTCGGGGAACAGATGGGTGTATCTCCTGGAGATGAGATCATGCAAGCGGCCTCCTTGGCGAATGAACGGAATATCCCCCTTTCCTTCTGCGATAGGGAGATCCAAGTGACTTTCAAGAGAGCTTGGCGACTCTCCAATGGGTGGAATAAGATCAAACTCATTTCCTCCCTACTTACTGCTGTCTTCTCAAAAGAGGAAATTAGCAATGAGGAAATTGAGCGATTAAAGGAGACCAATGTCCTTCAGTCCATGCTAGACGAGATGGCTAGTGAACTCCCTACGATAAAGAAGGTCCTAATTGATGAACGCGACCAGTACTTGGCATCCAACATCTATATGGCGGAAGGTTCCAAAATTGTTGCGGTTGTAGGAGCTGGTCATGCTCCAGGTCTTGTTGCACATATGGAGAAGTTGGACCGCAAGGAAGTTTCCTCTAGCGTGGAACATATAACGAAGGTTCCCCCGGCATCAAAATCGGGAAAGATTTTTTCCTGGGGAATCGTCGTTGCTCTGCTTGGAATAATTGTCGCTGGGTTCATACGATCAGGATGGGACCAAGGACTTGAGATGTTCCTCTATTGGTTTGGCCTCAACGCCTCACTGACCGGAATCGCTGCTATCCTTTCCCTAGCCCACCCCATAACCATAATCGTATCGATGGCAGCAGCCCCTATAACGGCGCTAAGTCCCACACTTGGAGTTGGTATGGTTGCTGGAATCCTGGAAGCAACCATGAGAAAGCCAAGGGTACGCGATTTTGAACATGTCTCTGATGACATCATGCGTTTCAAAGGATGGTTCACCAACAGGATCATCCATGCTCTCTTTATCTTCATGACTACCAGCATTTTTGCCTCTATTGGGACATTCATTGCTTTCCCTTTGCTGATCAGTAAGTTAGGTTAGTATTAGTAAGGATAGCTAACTAATTATACTTTATAGTGGCTCTATGGAAAGTAATATGCATTTTAGCTACTTCCTGGCGGCTTTTATTAGTTAGGAGGGCTTACTAATTACGACTATCCATGTTATCGATCGTAGCGATAGCTTCATCAATACGATCACAATAAAATATCGAAGCTTTTTGCTTCACGGGCATGGATCGTGGTGCAAGAATCTTTGAAAACCCCATATCCACAGAACCCTTGATTCGCTTATCTCCAAAGCCCACAGGCCTTACTTCGCCAGCAAGGCTTAGCTCTCCCATGGAGACGAGGGAAGGTGGCAACGCTTTACCTGTAGAAGCCGAATAAAGTGCCAAGGCAAGTGGTAATTCGATAGAAACTTCACTCAACTTGATTCCCCCAGCCACATTCACGTAGATATCCTTGTCAGAAAGTTGGACATTCGCATGACGTTCCAAGACTGCACTGACACGGGTAACACGCGCGGTATCGATACGTTCGGAATAGACCCTTGTGTAACCATTTTTTGCAGGAACAGTAAGAGCTTGTATCTCCACAAGAAAGGTTCTAGTTCCTTCAAGTACTGCCGTAAAAGCAATACCAGCAGGTAAATTCCCAGATTTCCGTTCGCTGATAAAGAATCCAGCCGGATCTTTGACCGGAACCAAACCCTTTTCAGTCATGAGAAATATACCGATCTCATCAACTGAACCAAATCTATTCTTAACAGCCCTGACTATACGTACTCCAGAACCAGCGAGTTCGAAATACAATACGGTATCCACGATATGCTCAATAGCTTTAGGGCCTGCGATTTGCCCCTCTTTCGTGATATGTCCAATAAAGAAAATTGAAGACCCCTCATGTTTGGCAGAGTCGACCAATTCCATACTACACATACGCATTTGGTTCACGCTTCCAGGTGCGGAGGGAATCTCACTACTTGAAAGCGTCTGCAATGAGTCTATCACCAATACATCGTAGTGGTTTTTATGCATTTCTCCCAACAGAGGCTCGAGACGTGTATCATTATACAGTGTTACCGTATCAAGAGGGACGCCAATCCTTTGTGCACGAGTTTTCACCTGCCCTGGAGATTCCTCCCCAGAAACATAGAGAACTCGTCTATTCTTGATTGCTCCCAAGAGTTGTAACATTAATGTGGACTTGCCAATTCCCGGTTCTCCCCCAAGCAGAACAGTTCCTCCACGCATGATTCCGCCACCCAATACACGATCAAACTCAGAAATTCCAGAAGAATACCGAAAATCAGACTCTACTTCAATTTCTTTCAAAGTAATAGGTTGCGTTTTGTTAGGATCGCTAACTAATGCAATTTTACCAGATTTTCCAGTTTTTCTCACTACTTCTTCCGAAAATGAATTCCATGAGCCGCAATCAGGACAACGACCGAGCCATTTGTTCTCGACTCGGCCGCATTGAGTGCAAATATATTGGGTAGTATTATCCTTCATGATACCTTAGAAGTCCAACAGTTCTACGTCAAATATCAAATATGAATTAGGCGGAATCACTCCTGGATATCCCTGTTTTCCATACCCTAATTCAGGAGGAATGATCAACGTTCTTTTTTCACCCTTCGTCATCGTTACCAGAGCTTCATTCCAACCTTCGATTACTTGCCCGACAGCGAATTGAGCAGGTTCTCCTCTTTTTACTGAGCTATCGAACATCCGCCCATCCATCAAAGTTCCTGTATAGTGGACGGTAACCATGGTACCTTGTTTAGGACTCTTTTTTCCATCACCGGCTTTTATTACAACATAACGAAGACCCGAGTGTGTGACCTTAGCATCTGGCCAACGATTCTTCAATTCTTTATCCAAGGCTTTCTTCAGTTCTTCCAAACGTCCAGATTCTGCCTCCTGAGCCTTAACTACGGCCTCGGAAAAGCTCTCTTTTGAAACGGTAAAGGCTTCGGCATCTTCTCCAATACGGAGAATCTCGACAGCCTCCATCTTGTCTCCTTGTTCAATAGAATTAACCACGTCCATCCCTTCTATGACTGCACCAAAAACACTATGTTTCCCGTCCAACCATGGGGTAGGGACATGAGTAATAAAGAACTGACTACCGTTTGTGCCTGGTCCTGCATTGGCCATAGAGAGGACTCCAGGGCCGGTGTGCTTCAGATCAGCATCAAATTCGTCGGGGAATGTATATCCGGGGCCGCCGGTACCAGTACCCTGTGGACAACCAGTTTGAACCATGAAATCGTTAATTACCCTATGGAATTTCAAACCATTGTAGTATGGTTTTCCTGGATTGAGCAGGTTTAAAGACCCCTCAGCCAATCCAACAAAATTGGAAACGGTCATTGGGACCTTCTGATAATGCAATGACAATACGATATCACCACGATTGGTCTTGATTTTTGCGTACAGCCCATCTTTTAAACTTTCTGACATCTTATTTCCTTATTATATATAATTTTATAATTCTATCAATTCTTCATTTTGTGCTAGAAGACGATACAATCTATCCAAATCATCCATGGAATGATAATAGATTTCCAGCTTCCCTTTTTTAAGAGTCCCTTTAAGCTGGACTTTAGATCCGACAGCCTCCAAAAATTTTTGTTCCAGAACCATCAAATCTACCGACTTTTCCTTATGGACTTTTTCTGCTTGGGATAGCGTAGCACGTTTCCCTTTGTTCAACTCTCCTGCTAATTTCTCTGCTTCCCGCACCGATATTTCTTTTTCAAGGATCTTCCTATAAAGATACTGTTGATCAGCTGGATTGACAACCGACAAGAGTGCTCTGGCATGCCCTGCTGTAAAACCACCTTCAAGCAGAGAGTCTTGCATTTCATGGGGCAATTGTAGAAGTCTAAGGCTATTGGCAATTGTAGATCGTTTCTTCCCTACCCTCTCGGCAAGTTCCTCCTGTCGGATACCCGCTTGCTCTAGAAGATATAAGTATGCTTTCGCCTCTTCAATTGGATTAAGATTTTCCCTTTGAATATTCTCTATTAAAGATACTTCTAATCGCTGCATATCGGTAAATTTTTTAATAATTACTGGAATTTTCTCTAAACCAACAGCTAAAGCCGCCCGATAACGCCGTTCTCCTGCAATAATGGCATACTCATCGTCACTCGATTTTTCAACTAATAAAGGCTGCAAAATTCCTTGAGTTTGTATAGATTCTGCCAACTCATCAAGAGTTTCAGGATCGAATTGCTTTCTAGGCTGATGTGGATTGGGATGGACCTTATTGATTTCCAAAAGCATCAATTTACCGCCCTCAACTTCAATAGTTTCATTACCCAAGGAGGACTTGAATACATCTTCGAATGAGTAATCATCCATTAAGGAACTAATACCCTTCCCCAATCTATGCTTTTTATTTGTTGTATTAGACACGCTTCATAACCTCCTCGGCTAAGCTTTCATAGCCTTGTGCTCCCGAACAAACATTATCATATAAGTTAATTGGCAAGCCATGTGAAGGAGCCTCTGACAATCGAACATTCCTTGGTATTTTTGTTTCAAATACCTTCTCCGAGAAGTATGCAGTCACATCTTCAACAACATCATTTGCCAATCTTGTACGTGCAGTATACATGGTAAATACTATCCCTAGAATTTCTAGGTGAGGATTCAACTGCTTTTTCACATTCCCAATTGTCCTCATCAACAAATTCAATCCTTCCATTGCAAAATACTCACACTGTAATGGAATAACCACATATTCTGCCCAACACATAGCATTGATAGTTACCAAACCTAAAGAGGGAGGGCAATCAACTAGGATGTAATCCCAATCGTTTTCTATGGATACTAAAGCATTTTTTAAGAAAAACTCCCGTGCTAATTCAT
Source organism: Pleomorphochaeta sp. DL1XJH-081 (assembly GCF_049310885.1). Lineage (NCBI taxonomy): Bacteria > Pseudomonadati > Spirochaetota > Spirochaetia > Spirochaetales > Sphaerochaetaceae > Pleomorphochaeta > Pleomorphochaeta sp. DL1XJH-081. The sequence goes on along the minus strand of NZ_JBMDYO010000003.1, from coordinate 69,534 downwards.
TGACAAGCTCGACACTCAGACCTGCCAAATCGATCCCTCCTGAAATAACATAGAGGTTTCTTACAGGAGTATCCTGGTAAGCTTCCTTTGGTGTGCATTTACCCACTATCAGATCATAGCTACCGTTATGATTATTATCTGCTGAAACAGCACTTGATAGATTACCTTGGGAATCAAGGTCAATCAGAAGAACCTTATTACCCTTCTCCGCAAGATAAGCCCCTAGATTCACAGCAGTCGTAGTTTTACCTACGCCACCTTTTTGATTTGAAAAGATTATTTTTTTTGCTACCATATATCCACTATAACCAATGCTTTCCAATCTGTCACCAAGTTCCTTGGGGTATTGACCATCAATTATCGCTCATGTATCTTAACTATACTATTACCGAGGAGGCCAATCGCATGATTGATAAAGTTAAAGCTGCAATCGAAAATATTAGACCCGATTTGCAGAATGATGGTGGCGATATTGAATTCGTAAGCATGGAAGGCAACGACGTAACCGTACGTCTTGTTGGATCCTGTGCCGGATGCCCAATGTCCCAGATGACTTTGAAGAATGGAGTCGAACGCTATGTTCGTAGCGTTGTAGACCCTAACATCAATATCATTTCGGTCAACTAATCTATAATGTTTCACGTGAAACATCTTAATTAAATTTTATATGACACAATGTGATTGTTTCACGTGAAACAGAAAACAGCCACCCAATCCGGGTGGCTGAATTTTTGCTCAACTAAAAGTTCTTATTCTTCTGTACGTTCACTCTCATTGTTATCTTCTTCGGATTCTTCTACAACTTCTTCGTCCTTCTCGGCATCAGTCCGAGCTAGAGCAACGACTGTATCATCCTTTTTCAAGCGCGCTATTGTCACCCCAGAAGCATAAGCCTTTTGCAATGAAATTGTAGCAACTGGAATTCTTATTGATTGACCTAACGATGTAATACAGACGATATCATCTTCATCATTGACAGCGAGAGCTCCAACTATAAATCCAGTCTTATCTCTAAAGGTATAAATCTTTTGTCCCATGGTACCACGTTTGTGCGTCCTGAAGTCATCAAACAAGATTTGCTTCCCTTGACCCTTTTCAGTAATCATAAGGATTCGCCTATCGTCTGAGACTTTGAGTAAACCGGCAACCTCGTCGTCATCAATCAACTTGATTCCTCGGACTCCTCTAGAAGCTCTACCCATTGCTCTAACATCACTGTCGGCAAATCGTAAGCCCTTTCCTTTTCTTGTGATAATCATGCAATCATCACCTTCAGTCACCAACTCACAATTAACTAAGACATCACCTTCATCAAGTATAATTGCAGTGATACCTCTTGTTTTAGCATTTCTAAAGAGGGGGAGGTTAACCTTTTTTGCAACTCCATTTCTTGTTACCATAAGTAAATACAACTCTTCATCGAAGTCCTTGAAGTTGATTATTGATGTTATTTCCTCTCCGTCGTTCAAGGGAAGAATCTTTTTGATACTTTCGCCTTTCGAAGTTTTTGAGCCAACTGGAAGTTCATGGACCTTAATCCAATAAGCTTTTCCATGGTTGGTAACCGCCATAACATATTCGTGGGTAGAGGCAACGAATAGATGTTCAATGAAGTCTTCATCTCGGAGCGTTGCCCCCCTAACACCTCTTCCACCTCTACCTTGACTACGATATTCATCCACCGGAACTCTCTTTACAAAACCACGGTTAGAGATCACAACAACAACATCCTCTTCCTTGATAAAATCTTCAATATTCATTCCACCAAGCTCTTCAAGAGTAATTTCCGTTTTTCGCTTATCTCCATACTTCCCCGAAAGTTCCTGTATTTCTGTCTGGACCACTTTCAGAATCTTGGCTTGATCAGCTAATAAGTCTTTATAATAACTTATTTTATTATTCAATTCCGCCAATTCATTCAAGATTTTTTCTGTTTCAAGATGACTAAGCCTTCCTAGCTTCATATCGATGATTGCTTGCGCTTGGATATCTGTAAGTCCAAAACGCGTCATCAGTTTTGCAGCAGCAACAGTGTTGTCCTCTGCCTCTTTGATGATCTTAATGACCTCATCAATATTATCAAGTCCAATTTTCAAGCCATGTAAGATGTGAGCACGCTCTTCAGCCTTCCGCAAATCAAATCGTGTGCGTCTTTCAACAACCACTTCCCGGTGCATCACGTAGTGCTTGATCATATCGATCAGCCCTACCTGTACTGGACGTCCATCAATCAAGGCCAAATTGTTCACATTGAAGTTTGTTTGCAAAGGTGTATGGAGAAATAACTGGTTCACAACAACCCTTGCCACAGCACCTTTCTTCAAATCTACAACCAGACGAATACCATCACGATCCGACTCATCCCGAACTTCTGAAATGCCAGATATCGTCGCTTTTTTCAATTCAGCGATCCGTTTCACGAGATCTGCCTTATTTACCTGGTAGGGGAGTTCTGTGAAGATAATCTGATCCCTGCTACCCCCTTCGGCTTCTTCAATCTCATATCTTCCACGAATAACTATCTTTCCTCGACCGGTTTCAAAAGCGCTTAAAATGCCACTTCTACCACAGATAATACCTGCGGTAGGAAAATCCGGCCCCTTTATATGTTCCATCAGCTCTTCCAACTGTATGGCTGGATTGTCGATATAAGCAGAGATTGCGGCACATATTTCGGTCAGATTATGAGGAGCCATATTTGTGGCCATACCAACAGCGATACCACTGCTTCCATTAGCCAAAAGAAACGGAAATGCTGCTGGAAGAACCAACGGCTCTTGCAAGGAGTCGTCATAGTTGGGACCAAAATCGACAGTCTCTTTCTGGATATCATTCAACATCTCTTCGCCGATACGGCTCATCTTGGCTTCGGTATACCGCATCGCGGCAGCCGGGTCACCATCAATCGATCCGAAGTTACCTTGAGGTTGTACTACTGTATATCGTAACGAAAAATCTTGGGCTAAACGAACAAGAGCATCGTATACTGAAGCGTCACCATGAGGGTGATACTTACCAAGCACATCTCCAACTATTCTTGCAGCTTTCTTGAATGGCGTGTTGTATTTCAGTCCCATTTCGAACATATCGTAAAGGATTCGTCTATGAACAGGTTTGAGTCCGTCCCGAATATCGGGTAGAGCCCGACTTACAATTACGCTCATTGCATAATTGAGATAGGAGACTTTCATCTCCTCCTCAATATTCGTTTTAATTATTCTACTGGTTTGTTCTTCCATCATGTGTATTCCTAACTATCCTATACATCGAGATTCGAAACATATTTTGCGTTTTCTTCAATGAACCGTTTTCTTGGTTCAACTTCCTCACCCATCAACATGGTAAAAATCGAATCTGCTTCGATTGCATCCTCCAGCGTAACTTGAGTAAGTCCTCTCGTATCGGGATTCATTGTGGTATCCCATAATTGATCAGGATTCATTTCACCAAGACCCTTATAGCGCTGTATGGGAATCTTGTTGATATCACCATCCTTGGCATTTTCCTCAAGAATCCTTTTTCGGGCATCTTCATCATAGGCATAGAAAAATTTCTTTCCGACGGTAATCTTATAGAGGGGAGGCATTGCAAAATAAACATACCCCATCTCAATAAGTGGTCTCATATACCTAAAAAAGAAAGTTAAGAGAAGGGTTCTGATGTGAGAACCATCAACATCGGCATCAGCCATGATAATAATCTTGTGGTATCTGACTTTAGTAGAATCGAAATGGGCTCCAATTCCGGCACCTAGAGAAGCGATAACAGGCTGCAACTTGTCATTGCCAAGAACTTTCTCCTCACGGGCTTTTTCTACGTTGAGCATCTTGCCCCAAAGCGGTAGGATAGCTTGCGTCGCACGATCACGTCCCTGCTTCGCACTACCACCCGCAGAATCTCCCTCAACGATAAAAATCTCACACTTGGCAGGATCTTTCTCTGAACAGTCGGCCAATTTACCTGGAAGTCCAGCACCTTCACTATTCTTACGTATTCGCATCCTAGCATCACGTGCTGCAAAACGTGCTTTTGCCGCTAAAATAGCCTTCTCTAGGATAGCTTCTATAACCATGGGGTATTCATCAAAATAATCGTTGAAACGTTCATAGACCATGGAGGCTACAATCCCCTGGACACGAGGATTCCCCAACTTCATTTTTGTTTGGCCTTCGAATTGCGGATCGGGGATTTTTACCGAAATAACGGCAGTCATTCCCTCCTTCAAATCATCTCCAGTTAGAGAATCATCGAATTTCTTTATGAGTTTGGACTTCTTCAACTGTTCATTCATAACACGAGTCAGCCCACTACGGAACCCGGCAAGGTGTGTACCACCCTCCCTCGTATTGATGTTGTTCACAAAGGTAAAAAGCACATCATCATAACGATCGTTGTATTGCAAGGCAACTTCTACCTTAACATCATCCTTTTGGGACTCGAAATAAACAGGCTCCTCATGGACTACCTTTTTAGAAGAATTCAAGTGGGTGATGAAGGATTTGATCCCTCCCTCAAAATGGAATGTCTGGTGACGGGGAGTTTCACCACGTTCATCGGTGATGGAAATCACGATTCCTTTATTAAGAAACGCCAATTCTCTAAATCTCTCGGTCAGCACACCATAACTATACTGGTCGGATTCCAGGATAGTGGTATCCGCCTTGAACCGTACGATCGTTCCAGTACGTTCCGATTCACCAGTGATTCCAACAGGTTTGACCGGATGACCTTTCTCATATTCCTGATAGTATACCGAAGGATTTCTGTGGACTGTAACTTCAAGCCACTCGGAAAGAGCGTTAACTACGGAGACACCGACACCATGCAATCCTCCGGAGACCTTGTAGGTATCGTTATCAAACTTTCCTCCAGCGTGCAGCTGAGTAAGGACAACCTCGAGGGAACTAATTTTCTCGACAGGGTGAGGTTCGGTTGGAATACCACGTCCATTATCTTCGACACGTATGATATTTCCCTTCTCAATCGTAACCCAGATGGCATCGCAGTAGCCTGCCATAGCCTCATCAATACTATTGTCAACAACTTCATATACCAAGTGATGCAAACCATCCAGACCTGTTGAACCAATATACATTCCTGGCCGTTTCCGGACCGCCTCTAGACCTTTGAGAACTTGAATATTATTCGCGGTATAGGATTGGGAACCAATCCTTCCATTCGCGGAATCATGATGAACCGAAGTGTCAGTAGGCACTCCTTCGAAAACGCTATCAGCCATACTATTATGTCCTTATAAGATATAAAAATGAATTCAATGTATATGGTATCATTTTTTGGAATCTATGTAAAGCGTATCACTTGAATTGCACTCATAAATATATTCTTATATTATATATAATTGATTACTATAGATAATGTTTCTCACCCCCTTTACCATCCGCTCTTGCCAATAGTCATCCGCTGATATAAGATATCAACCATGCCGCAAGAAAAGTGGAACTACAATCCGTTCTGGGACGAGGTCGTCTCACGCATGCAATCAACGCTCTCGGAACAGGAAAGCATTACATGGTTAAACAGAATCTCATATGCCGAATCGAAGGATCATAAGCTAATATTAGCTGTTCCTTCTCTCTTTATTCGTGACTATGTGTCAACACAATACAAGTCCACTATCCAATCGATGTTGAATGAACTTACTGGGGAACAGGTGACTGTGGATTTCATCGTAAAAAAAGTTGCTCCGTCCTCCACTTCCGTCACTGGAGGACATGTCGATTCATCAGAAAAATCTCAGGATTCAAATAGAAACAGCCATGCCAGCACAAAGACGCCGGCACCCATGCCGAAAGCTCAAAAACGCCCCAGAGACCCTAATATAAACAATAGCTACCAATTCGATACATTCGTCGTTGGTGACAATAGTGCATTTGCCTATAACGTAAGTATGGCTATAGCAAAAAATCCAGGAGTCAGTTACAACCCATGCCTCATCTATGGAGGAGTGGGACTGGGTAAAACCCACCTGATCCAATCGATAGGGAATTATATCCAAGACAATACTCCCGAATTGCAAATTGTTTACGTCACTGCAGAGATGTTCACCAATGAATTCATACAATCGATTGGAGAAGAAAAAACTCCTCAGTTCAGGAATAAATATCGCAAGGCCGACGTATTGTTAATTGACGATATCCACTTTTTGCAGAAGAAAGCCTCCACACAGGAAGAGATGTTCCATGTATTCAATAATCTATTCGAAGCCAACAAACAATTGGTATTCACCTGTGATAGGCCTATCAATGAACTTCAGGACATTGCTGACCGCCTCAAGAATCGATTTACGCGCGGAATTAATGTAGATCTTCAACCACCCGATTTTGAAACACGCCTAGCTATTCTACGCCGCAAATGTGAAGGTAAAGCTTGCCATATATCTTCAGAGGTTCTTGAATATATTGGCAAGAACGTCAATACAAACGTAAGAGATTTGGAAGCCAGCCTTACAAAATTAATTGCTTATAGTAATTTATTGAACAAAGAAATCACTCTTGATATAGCACGAGAACAGCTTAAAAGTACCTATTCGATGTCAAAAGACCAATCCATGTCCATCGATTCAATCATTAGAGTGGTAGCCGATTATTTCAATATATCTCCTTATGATATAAAGGGTAAAAAGAGAACCAAGTCTGTTGTTCTTCCTCGTCAGATAGCTATGTATATTTCTCGAACCATAACTGATTTCTCTACCACTGAAATTGGATATGAATTCGGAGGAAGAGACCATACTACTGTCATGCACTCCGTACAAAGAGTTGAAGGTATGATCCAAAGTGATATCGCCGTCAGTAATTCAATACAAAATCTTATCCGACAAGCACAGAGTTTTAAGCGTGAAAAATAGCTTTAATGAAAGGTATCAATACCCCGGGGCAAGCCCCGGACCCTGGAGGCTTCGCCCCCAATTCCGCCCCAAGGGACGGGGTATTTCTCCTTACGTTCCCGGCACTCGCTCGGCAATGTGGCCACGTTGTGGCCCCACTGCCCTCGTTTCGTTGGGGAATAAGCTGGGAAATTCTTGGGGATAAATTGTGCATATATGTGGAAAACTATTTTTGCTTGTGGATTGCTGTGGATGAAAAGTGGATAAACTATGAGTTTCTTCCACAAGAAGTTAAATTTTATGAGAATAATATGTAAAGAATTATTGTCGTTTTCCACAGTATACATGATACTATTACTACGACTACTATTTTTATATAAACCAATAGGAGTAATCAGATGAAGTTCGCCTGCCAAAAAAATATGCTGCTGAAAGAGATAATTTTAGCATTGGATTTCACCTCTCAGAGAAACACCCTTTCCATAGTTTCGAACGTATTGCTCGAGACATATGCTAATACCTTGACCATAAAAGCTACGGATCAAAAAGTTGGTTTTACCACCCAAATACCTGTAGATACTCTCGAAGAGGGATCTACTACGGTTTTTTGTGATAAATTCCTCGGTATTCTCAGAGCATTACCAGATGAGAATATCATCTTTGAGGAGTTTGGCGATAAACTTCTAATCCATCCAGAAAAGAAATCGATTGATTTTGAGCTCCGAACCATATCTTCAGACAAGTATCCAAGCTTGGAAGATTTACCATCTGAAGATTTTTTCTCTATAGGCCAAAAAGATCTATTTGGCATGATTGACCAGACTATCTTTGCCATTAGTGATGACGAGACACGTTATTTCATGAATGGAGTTTATCTTGAACAGGAGGCCGATGGATTAGTCATGGTGGCTACGGATGGAAGGAGACTTTCTTTCATAAAGAGAAAATTCGAACAAGCCATTCCTTCTTTCAATCCGGTTATCATTCCAGCGAAATTTCTTACCTTACTGAAGAAAGCGGGAACTGGCGAAGGAGAAATCTCATTATCGGTAAAAGATTCTATAATGTTTGCCAAATTTGGTAACCAATTGATGTATACCACTTTGATAAAAGGCCAATTCCCTAACTATCGACGTGTAATTCCTGCAAATCAGACCAATACTTGTATTGTTTCTGTGAACGAGATGAATGAAGCACTTAAACGTGTTTCCTTATTGGTAGAAAATAAAGCCAAACGTATATATCTCGATATCGAAGCAGGAGGAATAACCATAAGTTCAGAAGAGAATGATTTTGGACAGGCTAAAGAAATTATCCACTGTGATTATACTGGAGAAAGTTGTCGCCTTGCCATGAATTATTCCTACCTTGTAAGTCCTCTCAGAGTCATAGAAGGTGATTCGTTCGCTCTTTGTTTCACAGAATCGAATCGGGCTGTAACCGTGAAACCTGAGCCTGAAAAAGATTACTTCCATATCATCATGCCCATGCAAATAGACTGATGAAATTTCGTTCGATTGGGTTCCATCACTTCAGGAACCTAGCCGATTCCATGGTTCCGACCGACAAGAAACATATAGTGTTGGTCGGTAACAATGGGCAAGGTAAGACAAATTTTCTGGAAGCCCTTTACGTTCTATGCTACGGATCTTCTTTTCGTGCTTCTAACATCAGGGAAATGTGTACCCATGGGAAACGTGAATTCTCCCTTTCTGCAATTGTTGAAACCGATGGTGGTATAAACCAACAAATTCTTTTTCATTTTGGAGAGGGAAAACGAGAAATTCGAATTGATGGTAAGGAAGTACGGGATAGAAGAGAATTGATCTATAATATTCCTTGTATCGTATTCAGTCACGATGATATTGAATTTATCCGAGGAACACCGGAAAGTAGAAGAAGATTCTTTGATCAGACTATGTCCTTGTATAATCCATTGTTCTTTGATGATCTTCGTCGATATAGATCTGTATTGAAACAAAGAAATGCAGCTATAAAGGAAAATTATCTATCTCTCATTCCCCTATATGATGAACAACTCGCAACGTTAGGGCTTGGTATCCAAAATCAGAGAAAACGTGCAGTAGAAGACTTTAATGGACTATTTGGACCTCTTTTTTCAAAGGTGAGCCAAGGAAGCAAACATATGCATATTGTCTATAAGCCGTCATGGGGCGATTGTGCTACGGTCGATGATGTGAAAGACAAGCTTTCACGGACTTTGGATCGTGATATTCGTATGCAAACCTCTGCAAGTGGCATACATAGGGACCAATTCATTGTTATGGATGATTCAATACATTTCGCCCAGAGTGGTTCAACTGGCCAAATGAGACTTGCATCACTCATTTTCCGTATTGCGCAAGTGGAGTCCTATAGGCAGAAGACTGGTAAAAATCCAATATTGCTCATTGATGATGTTCTTTTGGAACTTGATGTAATGAAGAGAGGACTTTTCTTGGAACAATTAGGAGGCTATAGCCAAGCCTTTTTTACGTTTTTGCCAAAAGAGACTTATTTTTCCGATATTCCACAACAAAGCTACTTGACCTATAGAGTCGAAGAGGGAACCTTTATACCTGAATGAAAGAAAAGACGACCCAAGAAGTTTTGGACATGCTTCTAGCGAAATTACATGTAGACGACTCAAACCCTCTCATATCAATTCATCATGATTGGATGGAAATCGTAGGACCAGACATTGCAATCCATGCGAAAATATTTGATCTACGTGGCAAAGTTCTCATAATTGAAACAGACCATCCTACATGGACTTCTATGGTTTTAATGCGTAGAAGACAGATATTGGGACGGATAAAAGCCCAATTCCCAGAACTCGGAGTTACACAAATCCAAGTTAGGACGAATGCGAATTGAATTCTTGGTAAAGCTGTATACTTGACATGACGTTACTGCGACCTATATACTGCCCCTTCGGGAGAGTGTTCCCATAAAACTGATAAAATCCGCGTTAAGCGATACATATTTGGAGATTTCCCCATGAAGAGAACTTACCAACCAAGTAGAACAAAGAGAAATAGAAAATTTGGTTTCCGCGCACGAATGGCTACCAAGGGTGGGCGTCTGGTCCTAGCAAGAAGAAGGGCAAAGGGCAGGAAGAAGCTTACCGTCTGTGATGAGAAAAAGCCTTACTAAACAAGAAATTGTAAAAAAGAAGCCTGAAATAGATGCGATATTCCGCAAAGGTAAGAAATTCTCCTGCTCTGGGGTGCGATTGCTTGTCGCACCCAATAGCCTCGGTGTGAACAGAATCATTGTGATACCTGTTCGTCACTATGGCAATGCCGTCGAACGTAATAGGATTAGACGGCAAATTAAAGAGATTTGGAGAAATGAGAAACCAGAATTTCAATCAGGCTTCGATTTTGCATTCGTGGTGTATCCAGGGAAGGCTCTAGATTATGCAACACAAAGGAAGCAATTGATTCGTTTGTTCTCACAGGCAAAAGTTTACCTTGCCAACTAGTTCATATACCTTTCCTGCAGATACCTCAATCATGTAATTTATTCAGGAGTGGATATGGACAGAAACACCATCCTTGCAATCGTTCTCTCTGTAGTCGTCATATCGGTAGGTTTGACGATCCAGACTACATTTTTCGCACCGGATCCCGTTGCGGTCGAAACACAGCAGACAACATCCAATGTTGAGGCAGGTGCTGCACCGGCAACTGTGGAACAAGCTGAAAGTATTCCTTTATCGTATGCTCCTACCTCCAATGCATGGAATAGCAAGTTACCTGGATCCTTCGTACAAAGCGGGACTGCAGAAAAGTCCCAGAAATTTACATATGAGACAGACGTCTTTATTGTAGAATTCGATCCTGTAGGAGCTGCCGTTTCCAGCCTCCGGCTGAAAGATCACTTGGATGATGGACAGCCTGTAGAGATGATTTTCAACAATGGGGATTATCCACCAGCATTCTCGCTCTATGCAGGTAATGATTTCAGCAATCCCATTGATGCAACATTCAACTATCGTATAAATCAGGATAAGGTGGAATTTACCCAAACTTTCCAGATGATCGGAGCAGATGGGAATCCTACGGACGAACAGTTCACGCTGGTAAAGACATACCGTTTCGGTCGGTCCGATTATCTGTTTGAGATTACCGTTGAATTCACTAATTCACAGAATAAAGCAATACCGCTCAACTATGATGGCTTTGCCTATACCTTAGCATTCGAACCACAGTTAGGCCCCGAATTCCACGAGAAACCTGATGGGAATTATACTTATAGAAAGTTCTACGTTGAACAAGATGGGAAGAAGTCTACTCCCAAACTTCGTGATGGAGCTTATGAAACCAGTGATTTTATTACTTGGACAGCAATAGCAAGTAAATACTTTTCGCTGATTGGAATTCCCGATGCTACGAGATATACACTCACTTTAAAAGAAGGAATTTCTGAAGATATTCCCTTGGAATCACGGATCTATTTTTCCCGACCGGCATTCAAAACCGCAACTGGAAAAGATACCTTCAGATTCTATGTCGGTCCACAACTGAAACAGCATATGGCTATCTATAATGATGCCGATCAGAACGGGTTCGGCTTGTCAGAACTCCATTTAGAGAAAGCTCTCGACACCAGCTCATGGCTAGGTTGGCTTGAGTCAATTCTTAAGTGGTTGCTTCAGTTCTTCTATGGTTTAGTGCCCAACTATGGCGTTGCCATCATCATGGTAACGATCCTTATTAAGATTTTCTTGCAACCGTTTAGTAAGAAGAGCATGCAATCAACTGCAAAAATGCAGGCTTTGGGACCACAAATGGAAGAACTCAAGGCCAAGTACAAGGATAATCCAACAAAGCTCAACCAAGAGATGGGAGAGTTGTATAAACGTGAAAAAATTAATCCTCTCGGTGGTTGTTTGCCGATGTTGTTCCAGTTCCCGATCTTTATTGCATTGTACGGTCTTTTGAACAAACACTTCGAACTACGGGGAGCCATGTTTATCCCTGGTTGGATAGAAGATCTCTCTCTTCCCGAATCAATAATTAATTTTGCACCACTTAGTCTTCCTCTGATTGGAAGTGATATTCGGCTTCTTCCCATTCTCTATGGAGTTTCTATGATATTCTCCTTCAAGATAAGCCAAGCTGGAGGCGCTACACAAAGTGGAATGACAGGAAAATTCATGATGTACGGAATGCCCATCATGTTCTTCTTCATCCTGTATAATGCTCCCTCCGGATTGTTGCTTTACTGGATGGTCATGAACTTCATCTCAATTGGGCAGCAGATTTATATGAATAAAAAGCGGAGACGGACCCAAGCCCAGAGCGAAAGTTCCACACTTTCATTAAGAAAAGTCGGAAAAGGTAAGAAGAAATAAGATTCCTCTAGGAGATGGTAAATAACATGGTTAAAGAATTTGAAGGAAAAACAGAACAAGAGGCCATCGCAATAGCGATGGAGGAACTACAACTCGAACAAGATGAGTTGGATATAGAAATAATCGATTCTGGAAAACGTGGACTATTCAAAAAGAGCAATGTACGGATACGGGTATATCTACCCGACGATGAATTTGAGGAAGTTGACGAAGAGGTCGAAGTACAAGATTTAGAAGAGTACGAGATTAAGGTTGTCAATTATGTTTCTGGCCTTATAGAAAGAATGGGATACCCTGGAGAGGTCCATGTGAATTTCCGAAAAGAGGGAAAACTGGGCTTGGATATTGTCTCTGAACATTCTTCGATCATCATCGGGAAGAAAGGTAAGAATCTCGATGCTATACAGTTGATTGTGAATGTATATGCAGGGCAGGTAAATCCTGGAATCAAAGTTGTAATCGATAGTGAAAATTATCGTATGCGTCACGAAGAGCAATTGGTAAAACTCGCGTATCGCTCGGCTGAGCAAGTGAGAAGAAGCGGACGCTCTAAATTACTCAATCCCATGAATCCTTTCGAACGGAGACTGGTCCATACCGCGTTGAACGATATGGAAGGAATAACAACTAAGAGTGAGGGTGAGGGACTTTTTAAGCAAGTCCGTATCTCTGTAGATGATGAATTGCCCCCATTGCGAAAAGACCAGTAAATTGGAGAAAAGACCATGGAAAGACGTGGAAGGCAATTGTTTACCAGCGAATCCGTAAGTGAAGGGCATCCCGATAAGGTCTGCGATCAGATTTCTGATGCTATACTCGACACATGTCTCTTGCAAGATGCCCACTCAAGGGTCGCCTGTGAGACGTTTGCTACTACTGACCGAGTGGTAGTTGGTGGGGAAATTACTACCGACGCTGAACTACATGTTGAATCCTTAGTCAGGGAAGTGGTCAAAGGAATCGGATATACATTCGAGAATACTGGCTTTGATTATAAAACTCTTGAAGTGATGCAATTTTTGCATAAACAATCTCCCGATATTGCGATGGGAGTAGATGCATCCAGTAGTGCTTCCGGTTTTCAAGGTGCGGGAGACCAGGGGATGATGTTTGGTTATGCTTGCACTGAGACTCCTGAACTCATGCCCGCACCAATCATGTTCAGTCATAGAATTCTCCAAAGGGCAGCCTCTCTACGAAAGATGATGGATGTGTCCTGGTTAAGACCAGATGCGAAAGCGCAGGTAACCGTTGAGTACGATCACGGTACTCCGGTTGGGATCGACACCATAGTCATTTCCCATCAACATGATGAGAAGGTTAAACGCGAGGATCTTGAATCATATCTAAGGTCTGAGGTGATCCAGCCTGTCTTAGGAGCTACCGGACTACTACATGGGAAAACTAAATATTATATCAATCCCACTGGACGGTTCGTTATAGGAGGGCCTTCGGGAGATGCTGGCTTGACTGGTCGTAAGATCATAGTCGATACCTATGGAGGAATGGGACGTCACGGAGGCGGAGCCTTTAGTGGAAAGGACCCCTCAAAAGTAGATCGTTCTGCCGCATATATGGCTCGATTCGTTGCAAAGAACCTCGTCTCTTGGGGCTTGTGTTCAAGATGTGAAGTCCAATTCTCCTATGCTATTGGTGTTCCTGAGCCAGTCTCTATCGTTGTAGATACTTTTGGAACGGGAATAACGGACGATGAGGAGATTGAAAAATTGGTGAGGGAGGAATTCGATCTGTCCCCTGCCGGAATCATTGAACAACTCGATTTGTTACGGCCTATCTATCGCTCACATATGAATTATGGACATTTTGGGAAACCTGGAGTTCCATGGGAAGCCAAATTACCTAAGCCGGCGAAATTGCGGTAGATATTTTTCTCATAATTTTTTTAGAGCGGATAAGTTTGTTCCAGATTGGAACGTATTTTATCCGCTTTTTCTTTATTGAGTTGAGCTCCTCGTTGTTGGATAATCTCTCCTGCCAGTAGAGATGCGATATATCCAGCCTCTTCTATAGACCGATTTCGACAAAGTCCATAGAGGAATCCTGCAGCATAGACATCCCCTGCTCCTGTAGTGTCGGTTGGTGTGACCGGACCTTGGACTGGAATACGTATTAATTTCCGCTTATGAGAAATGAAAGAACCCATCTTCCCGTTTTTTACGATTGCAGTATCACATAACTTACCCATTGATTTACAACATTCATATGGGTCGTAATTCTCAAAAAGTATCCGGGCTTCCTCACTATTGGCGAATACAACATCGGCGTGTTCTGAAATAAGATTTAAGAATTCATCACGATTCCGTCCAACGGCAAAAGGATCTGCAATATCGAATGTGATGGTAACCCCATTACTTTTTGCAATTTTAATTGCATGTTTGATTGCGCTTTTTTGGGAGGTAGTGTCCCACATATAACCAGTAAAATGGAAATAATCGGCTTGAGCTAGAGTATTCTCACAGATATCTTGCTTTGCATAGAATCGATTTGCACCAAGATAGGTATTCATTGTTCTCTCGGAATCGGGTGTGATAAGTATGATGGAGGAGCCTGTCGGTTCCGGACAGTCTTCCAATTCATCGGAAACTCCTAGGGATGTCAATCTATCCTTATAGATTTTCCCAAACTCATCATTTCCAACTTTTCCTGCCAGCGTAGCCTTTATACCTAAAGAAGCTAGTGTGATGATGGTATTGGGACATGACCCTCCACACGAGTATTCAAGCTTCTTGTTCTCAATATGGGTAAGCAATTCTTCTCTTCTTTTTTCATCAATGAGATGCATTGCCCCTTTATGAATCCCCAACCTATCAAGTTCTTGGTCATTTACTTGTGCGATAATATCAATAAGCGGGTTGCCGATACCATATACCCGAGGAGAATCGTTTTCCATTCATTTATATTACCTGTCTTTCCTGCTCCATTCAACTGGATTGTCAAATGAAGTTTTCCCTTGTAGGATGGAGGTATGGGATCTTTCGTCATTACAGGTGGAACACCTCTTAATGGTAGCGTAGCAATCAGTGGTAATAAAAATGCCGCATTGCCATGTATTGCTGCGACATTGCTTTCAGATGCTCCGATTACACTTCATAATGTCCCGGCCATTGAGGATGTGCGGGTAATGGTGGAGTTGGTCGAACGCTTGGGATCTCAGGTAACCTGGCATAGCCCAAACTCACTTACAATCACCAGTGGCGATTTAGAGGCTTCCCAGGCGAAGGTACTGCCTCCAGATCTAGTGGATGCTATCCGTGCTTCATTGCTTCTGGCAGGGCCGCTGGTAGCTCGTATCGGTCATATCATTTTACCTCCACCAGGAGGAGATGTTATCGGGTTTAGACGACTGGATACACATTTTTTCGCTTTAGAATCACTTGGTAGTCGATGCCGAATAAGTGATGATGGATATCTGGAAATCGTCGCTCCAGAATTGATTGGTTCTCCAGTGTTTTTGGATGAAGCATCTGTAACTGCTACTGAAAATGTCATAATGGCAGCAGTTTTGGCTAAAGGAACTACCGTAATCAGCAATGCTGCAAGCGAGCCACATGTACAGGATCTTTGCCGGATGCTTGTCTCCATGGGTGCCCATATCAGTGGAATTGGTTCGAATCTTGTAACCATCGAAGGTGTAGAAACTCTCTCCTCAGCAGACTTCACCATAGGTTCAGATTATATGGAGGTTGGGTCCTTTATTGGTCTGGCCGCTGCTACAAAAGGTTCATTGGAACTTTCTGGAGTAGATATCAATCAATTGCCCATGATAGCAAAAGGGTTTGAAAGGGTTGGAATTGGTTGGAGGGTGATTGGTGATGATTCAATATTCGTCTCTTCTGACCAAATGCGTATAATCAAGAAAACTGTTAATGGACAGACTCACAAGATCGATGATGCTCCATGGCCAGGCTTCCCAGCCGATCTATTAAGTATCATCACTGTGGTTGCTACGCAAATGACCGGATCGGTTTTGATACACGAGAAGATGTACGAATCGAGGATGTTCTTCATCGATTGGATAATTCGGATGGGCGCTGATATTATCCTTTGCGATCCGCATAGAGCGATTGTTCATGGGCCGGTGAAACTCAAACCGGCTGAGGTCTCTAGCCCTGATGTTCGTGCGGGCATGGCATTGGTGATAGCGGCGCTCTGTGCTGACGGTGTATCTACTATCCAAAATATCTATCAGATAGAACGGGGATATGAGCGGTTGGAAGAGAAGCTCTTGGGGGTTGGTGCAATTATCGAAAGAAGAACCTAACCGTATATTTTTTAAGGATTTCCGTTCAATATTCCTTATCTTTCCCACAGGTGTTCCAACACTAGTCAACAAGTTATCCACAACCTATTCCTATCTGTATTCAGATGCACATGGGTGCTATCTTGTCAACCTATCCAAAGGCAGGCGAAAGACATTTCGCACTAATACTGTCAACTTATTCCTTATAAAAGAGTTAGTTGCTATTTGTATATCTTATGATTATCCAATACCTATATAAGAATTATTGGCTTTAATATAGGAAGTTAGGCCCTCCGAACACCCTCTCTATCCACAAGTTTTCCACAGGCTATTATCTTTATACATTCCATTTTTCTGATACTCTCTATATAACCCTTCTCAACACTGATTCAGTAAGGATTTCCTTGAATGAGAGTTCTTGGGCAGTCTGACTGGCAAAAACGGATAGTCGCTCCAATTCATGAAATAGCTCTCGTGCATTTCCAGGCCAGTTGTAGTCCATGATCAGCCTCATAGTAGTTCTGTCAGGTCTTCGGTATTCGCCGAGAAGAGATAAGAAATGGTCTACCAATAGTGGTATGTCTTCTTTCCTCTCTCGTAGTGGTGCAATATGGATTACCAATCTTTCTAAACGATAGAATAAATCAGATCGAATCTTATCGGTATCGCGGAGAGTTCTAAGCGGTATGTTGGAAGCTGTGATCAATTTGAATCTGCTTTGTTGGATAGAATCACCTCCCACTCTCTGATAGCTATGTGTTTCGAGAAGCCTGAGCAATTTTGCCTGTACCGGTTTTCCCATATCTTCCAATTCATCCAAAAAAAGTACGCCACCATTGGCTTGGCCAACATACCCAGGCGTGGATTCTTTCGCATCGGTATAGGCGCCTCTTCTACTACCGAATAGATGAGTATCCGCTAATGTCTCTGGAATAGTGGAACAGTTAACAACGATAAAAGGATCTGGTGTTTCCGATTCTTCCCTAAGGAGATTGGCGATCACCTCTTTCCCGGTACCCGTTTCACCTTCAATATGTACACCGGTAAAATTTGGGCCTATAGTCTGTATAATGTTATGTATATTCGTGATGTTGGCCGATTGTCCGATAAGAACAGAAGAGAGTCGGTTATTACCTTGAGTCTTCATAAGTCGGTCTTTTTGCGGTTTTGTCAGATGGTCGCTTATTGCTCTGATTCCCGCTACCTCTATCACGCATGATATTAGTTGTTCAATTTTAGAACATCTGTGAAGTATACCAAAAGAATTATCCTTTACATATCCAGCTTGGGCATCAAGGTGGGATGCACTTGAGATGAGAATTTTTTTCCCAGGAAGATGTTCCTTCATAATGGTATGGATCAAATAGAGAAGACCCTTCTTTGAGAATTCATCGTCTATCAGCAATACAGCATGTCGGTCGGTTTCCATAGCCTGCTTGAGCGTTGTGATCCGATTAAAGGTTGTCGCAGCGGGGCAGGGTTTTTTCAATTGGCGATTTATCGCGGTACGTAGTTTCATGTCATTCGACAAAAGATATAGTGACACCTCTATTCCTCCTCAGCAAAGTTGTTTATAGATAGGGGTGTCTATAGGATATAAGGTGATTTTTGTATAAACAATGTCGTAAATTTACGACACCGTGTCAACCATGAATTGTTGTACGATTGCAATTGATGCAATAGCTGCCGTCTCGGCACGAAGAATATTGGTCTTCAATAAGACAGGAAGAAAGTTTTCAGCGATCAATGATGCTACTTCACGCTCTGAAAATCCCCCCTCTGATCCAATTACGATCGCAATAGGTGTATGAATTTTATTGTCTCTCTGTATTTGAAGGATTTCATACAACTCTTTTTGTTTTTCGACAGTTGTTTGATGGAACAGTAGGGCCGTCCCTCGCCCATTCCAATCTGATGCCACTTTATCGAAAGGAAGAGGTTTCCCTATCTCGGTGACCACCGGAGAACCACTTTGTTGCATGGCTTCCTTGGCAATGGATTCATAGCGAGATATTCGATCTTTCTCTTTTTTAGAAATATCGGCAACGCAAAACTCAGTGGATATGGGGATGATCCGTGTCACACCTAGTTCTGTTGCCTGCCGAACAATCTGCTCCATCTTCTTCCCTTTGCATATGGCCTGGTAAAGATGGATTTCAGGAAATGGTCCCCGGAATACGGGAAGGGAATCGGTTGAAGATGATGCAATCGACTGCGTGGGATGGCATGCCAGAATGCAAGAATCCTTCCGGATCGTTTGTATCGTAATATCCCAAAATTTTCCCTCAATATCCCGACCCGTAATGGAGTCTCCCTCCGATAGGCGAAGAACTTTTGTAAGGTAATGGACATCCTTACCTTCGATAGTATATCTACTAGCTCCCCGAAAATCGGAAGGGAGTACAAAAATCCGCATTAGTTTCCAGTCTCCAAGAATTCAATGGCTCTCTTGAGAACGCGATCGTAATCGGTATCTGCTATAGGTCTATCATCGTAAGGCATCTGATACAAATATTCACGACGAATCAACAATCGATATATATCGGTCTCGAATATCGCATCATCACCAACTATCGTATCTACGAACAGCTCTATATTATCTTTGTTGAAATCGGGATGTTCTTCGACAAAATCGGTAAGGACACCACTATTGATAAATTCCATATAGGCATCCATTTCCTCTTCCTCGATTTCCAAGTCCTCCACTTCAATATCCACTGGAATACCTAATTCATGGATATCATTGCCATCAGGTGTCCGATATTGACTGGTTGTTAATGTATAGTATCCATCTCCGAAGGGAGAGACTATTTGAATAAGACCTTTTCCAAAGGTTGTCGTACCAATCAAAGTTGCCCTTTCGTTGTCCTTCAGAGCTCCAGCGAGTATTTCTGAACTGGAAGCAGACCCATTGTTAACCAAAACGACGACAGGCATGGTCTGTGGAACCAGCGTACGCGAAGAGGAGACGTAGGACCGGTTCTTTGCCGAATCCTTACTATTTACGTGCACAATCAACTGGTCGGAGAGCATCATATCTGCAACATTCATGGTAGCATCGACGATTCCACCTGGATTATCGCGAAGGTCAACGATGAGGGATGTAATTCCCTCGTCAAGAAGCTTTGAAAGGTCTTCTCGTACTTGATCTCCAGTTGTAGTGGTGAACTGGATGATACGTAGATATCCGATCCCATTGTCCAGAACTTCAGCTGCTACAGTCGGGATGGAGACTATCTTACGTATCACGGTAACTTGGAATTCCGATGAACCTCGTTGAATCGTTAATACCACTGGAGTATTTGGTGTTCCTTTTAGTGCCTTGGAGGCTTCGTCAGCTTCCCAATCTTCAACAGGCTCACCATCTATATGGCTTATTAGATCACCTGAACGGAGTCCCGCTGCCTCTGCTGGAGAGCCGGGGAATACACTAGTGATATTGACCATATAGGTTTCGGGTTTCGTGAAGTCACGGTATTCCAGATAGTTCTTCGATATATACGCACCAATACCTCCATAGGTGCCACTGGTATCTTCACTGAAATCTGCGGCTTCTTTTGAAACGATATATGCGGAGTAGTCATCCCCAAGGCCAGAGAACAAACCCTTCGCCATACTTTCATACACCTCTTTATGATCGATATCAAACAGGAAGTCGCGTTCGACAAGACGATAAAGCAACTCCAATTTCTGCATATTGGTGGAAATTTCATCTTGACTGTAATTCGCGACAGTAGTCTGTGGTGTCCCTGTCAGGAAAGCGGGAATCAATTGCTCTTCGATACCGGTTGCGGCGGCTGCCTGGCTGATAAAGAAAGAGATGATTACCAATACTATGATACTTACAATCTTTTTCATGGATGTAATATATAAAATTTTACGCCAGACGGCTACAAATGTATGGTTGACCATCATGATTTCTCAGCGTACACTTCCGCCATGTTTCAATTTATTGCTTATCCTTCATGGATATCACCGTATGTCATTCCAGGAATGCCAATCCGATGGTACAGTGTCATGTACCTTGTTGCCTTTGCGGTCACATTCATTCTTTTTATAAAACAACGTAATAAAGGGCTTATAAAAATATCTAATGATGATGCATATACACTCTTTCTCTTTACCATAACCGGGCTCATTTTAGGAGCCCGGCTTTTCTCTACATTGTTTTATGATGGAACACTCTATTATTGGAAACATCCATGGTTAATCTTCTGGCCATTTTCGAATGGACAATTCGTAGGCTTGCCGGGAATGAGCTATCACGGAGGTCTTGTTGGTGCCGTTGCGGGGGCAATGTTGTTCGCTAAACGATATAAGATGAAATTCCTTTCAATAGCCGATACTCTTGTTGCAGGAATACCTCTCGGATATACCTTTGGAAGGTTGGGGAATTTTATCAATGGAGAATTATGGGGCCGTGTCTCCACAGCTCCATGGGCAATCGTATTTCCCCGTGCACCATCGTTCTCCACCAATTACGAATGGGTACGAAATATTGCCGATGCGGTGGGAATCGAGTATATCTCTGGAGCTATGGTGAATCTTCCCAGGCACCCTAGCCAGTTGTATGAAGCACTGTTTGAAGGGGTAATTCTATGGGCTTTCCTTTGGTTCTTCATGAGAAAACGGGATAAATTCCCAGGATACACGCTGAGTTGGTATCTTATTGGATATGGCTCTGTCCGCTTCCTTATCGAGTATTTGCGGGAGCCCGATTCAAACCTCGGCTTCATCCTCTCCTTAGGAGCACAGACAGAACCGACTGCATTGTTTCTCTCTCCATTTAATATCTCTATGGGTCAACTGCTTAGCTTCGCCATGATTTTGGCGGGAATCCTCATGTTGGTTATCTGGGGAAAACATAGTATTGATGTTACGGCTCCAGTTGTGCCCCAAAGTGTCCATAAGCCACGCCATAAGAAAAAAAAGAAAAAGCACAAATAGATAGGAGCCTACATGTCAGACATAACAAATCGACTGGAAATGATAAGAAACCTTATGGTTGAAGAGCAAATCGATGCTTGGGTAGATTTTGGGAGCGATCCTCATGGAAGTGAATATGTCGCTCCTAGATGGCGCACCCGAGCATGGATTTCCGGATTTACTGGATCTGCGGGGACCATAGTTATTACACAAGAAACAGCGCTGTTATGGGTTGATTCTCGTTACCACATCCAAGCAGCTCAACAGATTTCAGGAACTCCGTTCAAGTTGCAAAGATTGGGGAATCCGGGAGTCGTAGACCATACCCAATGGATACTGGATAATCTTCCTTTGGGGGCCACTGTGGGTACGACAGGGCTTACTGTTTCCATTGCTGTAGGCCGATCGATGAGAGAGACTCTATCGAGAAAGGGTGTGAACCTCGTCTATACTGAAGATTGGTTAGATACTATATGGCAGGAACGTCCATCTCTCCCTTGTGAGCTTGTAAGGGCTCAAGATGTAGCTATAGCTGGAACCAGTGCTAGAGCAAAGATTGAGAAGGTACGGGAAACGATCGCAACCTATGGTTGTTCCTATACGGTAGTTTCATCATTGGATGATATTGCATGGTTGTTGAATCTTCGTGGTTCAGATATCGCTTTCAATCCTGTCTTTCTTGCATACCTTTTGATTGGGGAGAAAGAGGTAGTTCTTTTTACCGAGGCTTCCCGTGTCGATTCTTCTTGGATGCATGATTTTTCCTCTTTCGGAGAAGTACGTGGATATGAAGAAATCTTCAATTACTTGCCACAAGTCTTCAAAGAGACTGATACCGTCTTCCTCTCACCGGAGAAAACAAGCGTAACATTGCTTAAAGCTATTCCTGTAGGAATCAATCTAGTAGAAGGCCGCGATATTTCTACTAATCTAAAAGCTAAAAAATCTTATATCGAGATCGAAGGTATGCGAAGAGCCCATGTCTTGGATGGAATCGCTATGGTCAAGCTCTTATCACAGCTGAACCGAGCGGAAAAAGTATACACCGAGTTATCGATAGCCGAAGCACTTGAAAACTTCCGCTCCGAGCATGAAGAGTATCTTGGCCCCTCCTTTTCTCCCATTGCCGGATTCGGTCCACATGGAGCCCTTGCTCACTATAGTGCTTCAAAGGAATCCTCGGTCGATCTACTAGGTGATGGACTATTGGTTCTGGATACTGGAGGACAATACGCGACAGGGACGACCGACATTACCCGTACTTTGCTTTTTGGAGAACCTTCTGACCAAATGAAACGTGACTATACATTAGTCCTGAAAGGGAATTTAGCCCTTGCTGCACAACGTTTTCCTGTTGGTACTTATGGTTATCAGTTGGATATCCTTGCAAGACAGTTCCTCTGGCAGGCGGGTTACTCATACGGTCATGGTACCGGACACGGTGTGGGCTTTTGTCTGAATGTTCATGAAGGACCTTTCAATATTTCACCAAAGCCGATTACCGTTGCTATTGAGCAGGGTATGGTCATGAGCGATGAACCTGGAATATATAGAGAAGGATTGTATGGTATCCGATTGGAGAACTTACTTGTTGCCCAAAGCTCAGGGACAACGGAATTTGGAGAGTTCTTGGCGTTCGATGTGTTATCCCTATGTCCTTTCGAACGAAAATTGATTGAAGTCTCTTTACTTACCGAACCTGAGATCCAAATGCTCAATGCTTACCACGGATGGGTTTATGATGAGTTATCCGATAAACTTCCTGAGGCCGATAAGAGTTGGTTGGAAGAAGCGACTTTACCTCTTTCGGCTCTATAGGTATATTCAACATATGTTGGCCAATGGCCGATGCTAAGGAGATCGATCAATATGGTAGAACCATTGAAAAAACACAACAAAGTAACGAGAAAAGGTCCTGTCGTCCTAGTTATTATGGATGGAGTTGGATTTGGAAAATATAAAGAGGGTGATGCTGTTGCTGAGGCAAAGACTGCAACACTGTCATCCCTATACGGAAGTGCTCCATGGACGAAGCTGAAAGCTCATGGAACAGCAGTTGGATTACCATCTGATGATGATATGGGAAATAGTGAAGTCGGACATAATGCAATCGGTTGTGGTCGGGTTTTCGCCCAAGGTGCAAAGTTGGTAGGAATTTCTATCGAGACAGGAGCCATGTTTTCTGGAGAGACCTGGAAAAAGTTGGTTGATAATGCGAAGAAGAAGTCGAAGACTCTGCACTTTATTGGACTGTTGTCCGATGGTAATGTCCACTCCCATGTAGATAATCTTAGAAAAATGATCGCTCAAGCGAAATCAGATGGTGTTTCACGTGTTCGGGTACATGCCTTGCTTGATGGACGGGATGTAGGGGAGTTGAGTGCTCTGGAATATTTCGATCCATTCGAAGCGTATTTGGAATCATTGAACGATGAATCCTTCGATGCCAGAATTGCGAGTGGTGGTGGAAGAATGGTAATCACCATGGACCGGTACAATGCCGACTGGAATATGGTGAAAAAAGGATGGGAGACTCACGTTCTCGGCGAAGGTCGAAAATTCCCTTCTGCCCACCAAGCAATTGAAACATTGCGTAAGGAAACTGGAGCTATCGACCAGGACTTACCTCCTTTCGTGATTGCCGATGGTGAAAAGCCTGTAGGGGAAATTGTCGATGGAGATAGTGTTATTCTATTCAACTTCCGAGGTGACCGTGCATTAGAAATCACGAAAGCCTTCGAGGCGGAATCTTTAACCGAATTCGATAGAAAACGGCATCCTAAAGTCGAGTACGCTGGCATGATGGAATATGATGGTGATTTACACGTTCCCGCCCAATATCTTGTGAGTCCTCCCTCTATCGATCGGACGATGGCTGAATATCTTGTGAAAAGTGGTGTGAAGCAATTCTCAATCAGTGAAACTCAGAAGTATGGGCATGTCACATATTTTTTCAATGGAAACCGGTCTGGGAAATTCGATGAAAAATTAGAGACATATGTAGAGATTACTTCGGATAATGTCCCCTTTGAGCAACGTCCTTGGATGAAATGTGCCGAAATAACCGATAAAGTTATCGAAGTTTTAAAGAGTGGTGAGTACGATCTTATAAAAATGAACTATCCCAATGGAGATATGGTGGGACATACGGGAATTTATCAAGCTGTGCTTTGTTCCATGGAGGGGATGGATTTGCAACTCGGTCGATTGAAGAATGCCGTCAAGGAGGCTGGTGGAATTCTTATCCTCACAGCAGATCATGGCAATGCTGACGATATGTTCGAACACGCCAAGGATGGTTCTGTCAGTCGAAAGGAAGATGGATCACCAAAGGGAAAAACTTCCCATTCGTTGAACCCTGTTCCATTTATTATATATGATCCGGAATATAATGGGGAATATGAGCTGGAACTGAATAGTGGTCTAGGTATTAGCTCGATAGCTTCCACCTGCATGAATCTCTTAGGTTTTGAACCCCCAGAGGATTACGATCAAAGTATCATTAAATTGAAGTAATCTTTTCTGTTTGAAATGGAAATATAGACCTCCAAGTTGAATAAAATCTCCTTGGAGGCCTTTTCATTCTATTGTATTTGGCTGAATCTTCCTCTGGGAATTCCTATTACAATTCCGATTCCGAAGAAAATTATTCCCAACCATACCATGGGACCTGACATCCGAGATACATTGAGTAGATACCCAGATATGATCAATATGATACTGATACTTTGAAATAGGGAATGTTGTAGGCGTTCACGAAGATAGATTGCTAAATAATTGAATCCTGCGATTACTCCAACCAAGAGTGGAATGAGAAAAAATTGGCGATCGGTAATCCACATCGTCTGATCCATCGGATTCATTGCCACGGAAAGAGGCACCATAACCGCGATGAGAATACAACCAAGTGCTGCTAATAAGGTGAATTGGAAAATCTTGCTTGTGTTTATACCTAAATGGAACAGCCCCATGAATAGTAAAAGGATAGTAGTGAACAGGATGGCAAAAACATAGATACGTGCTACGGGATTCATGCCTATGAGACCCATTTCCCGATAAGCCATTGCGTGTACTATCACTGGAATGTTGGTGAGAGTCATACTTAAGTACATTGGAGGCATGAGGACCCGTTCAATTTCATTTTTAGATGTGGCGGGAAGGTAGAGAGCAGGAACCATGCCTATGAAGGATAGGATGATATGGAGGAAGGTTGGTAATAAAAAGGGTGCAATCGGCTCCAATCTGTCGTGAGTTCCCGTTTCGAATGGCTGGGGTAAGATTCGATGTAGCAAAAGGTACAATACGATTGATGATAAAAATACAACAAGTACTCCATGGGCGATAATATAGGTAAGTTTTTGCGTTTTTTGCTTCATGACAATTACATCATTTCTTCAATGGGAACCCTATCATCAGGAGAGACTATTCTGGATCCGAAAGTGGTCCCAAAGGCATTGATAGCGGAATCGGTTATCAGAGCCGCCATTTGAAGACAAGGCAATAGAACAACGATTCCAGATGAAAGGATAGAAGTCCCTTCTCCTTGTATGCCTCCCATTACGAAAACCATGATGAAGATAACTTCTAGACCGGGAGAGAACGATGCCCCAAAAGAGAAGAGCGCAGAAAAGAGCGCAATGGCAACCATAGATTGTAATGAAAGCGGATTCCCCATACTTTCAATAAGGGTAATGATTGTAAAACTGGCAACCATAGCAGAACCACCGCGTCCGAGTATGGTAAGAAGAGGGATTGAAATTCCAGAGACCCGTTTTCGGACTCCGCAGTTGTGTTGGGTAAGGGCAATAAGAGGAGTGGTCCCGAACAATAGACTGCCAGAGAATCCACTGGCTAATAGCGCACCCATGGTACCGAAGAGAATCTTATAGGGATTACCTCCCTTGAATAAGGTCGCTACACCGAAAAGTAAGGGTAAAAGAAGAAATATCGCTATTACTACGGTTGCCAACAATGCAACACTGAATAAAATATTTTCTTTTGAGACCAATAGTCCAGGGAAATCTATGAACCATTTTGCACTTATGACCAAAAGCAATGCAGCTCCAATTACACTGAAGATACGTGCAAGACGCATCATGGCTTCTGCAAAAGAGTTCACCACAACGTAAGCGGGACGGATGGCTTCCCTATCAGGGCGAAGAGAGATACCGAAAACCATGGCAACAATAAGTATAGGTAGAAGAGATATCGATGTTACCGTGAACTGGTTGAAGGCATTAGTTGTGATGAAAAAATTTGACAATGTTGAAAATTGAAAGAAGTTGACTTCAGGTTGACTTGTACTAGGGGGAAGATCAAGAACGAACGGAGAGGCTATTGCCAGTCCCATACCTAAGAAACTCAACAACAAAGCGGTAATCAATCCCCAGAAAAAAGCTGAAGAGAAGACGATAATTGTATCCTTATATCTTCTCAGGGATGCCGTCGCTGCAGTAAAAAGAGTGAAGACTATGGGGAATAGGACAAAAAGACCAAGTTGATGGGCGAAAGGGACAATCGCATTGAGAAAATCGGTATATGGTTGCCAATCTTTTAGGAGCAAAGTAGCTGCCAATCCAAAGATTATTGCCGCCGGATATGTGATCCATGTCTTCATATTTTCAACAGTATCCTATCGTTATGCATAAGTCAATTCACTTGTTCCAGAAGGGTTCTGACCTTATATTGGGCTCGTAGATCCGCTTTCAACCATGAGGAAAGAAGCTTCTCCAAATTATTTTGTCCATCGGCGGTACTATGTACGCAGGCACCAAGGGAGATTAGGAATACAGTCTCTTGGAACGATTCCTTTCGATACCATTGTACATGCTGGTATTCGTTCCACCCTACTGAGCGTTTGAATTCGGGACTATCGAAGAGACGTTCCAGACATCGCTTTGGGTTTGGTTCGTTATCATGTAACTCCATGCGAATTTCCTTGATATCAAGTGTAATGTAGATTGCTCTTCTCAATATTTCCTCAAGAGCAAATTCATCAATACCTAGACGTTGTGCATGATCAGCAAAAAACTTACCTAACAGAAGACTCTCATTGATATAACCAGCTTCATGCATTGTTGTGTCAGGAAAAACAAAAGCTTTTAGGATGAGCGAAGAGAGCACTAAAAGGGGCAATTCATCCATGACCATACCACCTGAAGAGAGGAGTTTGGAACCATTGGACGGGTTGAGGCAATTGATGAATGCTTCAAGTTCTTGGAGGAGTTGTTTTGGTTGTATTTCAGCAGAGAGAGATGGAATGGCATCCACTGTCATTTGGGGAAGTGTCTCATAGAGTGCCGTCAGGCGAGCATAGGCTTCTCCTGCCATGAGGATGAATTTCTTTAGATCCTTACTCTTGATAGTCTTCCCTTCGATAATACTGTGTATTGTCCCAAACATGAATGGAGAACGGAAGTTTTCTAAGGCTTGGAATACCGGCTGTAGTCTTATTGCAGCCAAATCCCGCTCCAGTGTCGAAGTTCCATTACCCTCGAGGTATCGGTACAATGCCTCGTAAGTTCCATCATGGTCCTCCACTTCTCGAATGTTAAGCAAGATTCGGGTTTCAAATCCATTCAAAGAAACCCACATTCCTTCATCGAATACAGTCATCGATGGTACGATATAGGTCAGGCGGTCAGGGAAACTTTCATACAGCATGTATTGTCGACCACCGACGGTGAGTCCCAAACTTTCCCCTAATGATTTCGTTCGGGTTGTTCGTCCTCCATCTGAATGCCGTACCAGCTTTGGAACCGAAGAGAAAATTCTTCCCTGTGCATGTTCATACTGGTTGTTGTACAGTACCAAAGCTCTTCTTTCATGAGTTCCATTCACATATGCATAGACGGACTCACTTACAGAATCGCCGTCGAGAACGTCAAAAAGATCGAAATAGTCTACGCCACTGAAAGCATATCTGATTTTTAGAAGGGGGAATATTCTCTTATGATGTTCACCTATCAAGTGGTCATTCGGATATTCGTTCCAGTAGGCTCTTCGATACTCCATTCCGTATTTTTCTTTGAACCCTTCAACTTGCCCATGGCCGAACATGGGAAGTCCAGGCATGGTAGACAAGAGAGTACAGACTCCAAAATACTTATCACCATCTCCAAATTGGGCAATCGCGGTCTCCTCATCTGGATTGTTCATGAAATTGACGAAGCGTTTGAGGATTTCAGGATCGAAAGCAAGTGTGTTCTTAATAGTATCGCGATATTTCTTATTTTCCTGATTCTTGAGCATATTCATGAATGCACTGTTATATACTCTATGCATGCCAAGAGTCCTGACAAAGTAGCTTTCCATCATCCAGAAAGCCTCTGCGAGAAGTAATGTATCGGGAACCTCTTTGGCAACACGATCAACTACCTCTCTCCAAAATTCCTGAGGCATTCTTTGTGCGAACTCCTCATTGTCCATCCCTGCTTCCGCACGTCCAGGTATATCGCCACCACTACCTGGTTGGGGATACCACAATCTTTGGACATGACGTTTCGCAAGCGTCATCGCCGCATCGAATCGTATTACATGGAAGTTCCTTGCCACATGGAGTATTTGTTGAATGACAGCTTCTCTAGTATTTGGATTGAGGAAATCAAGCTGTGCAGTGTCATTCCAGGGCATAGAAGTACCATCATTACCATGAAAAATGTAGGTAGTCTCATGGGTTTGTTTGTCTCTTCTCCTGTAGGTCACTGCAGCATCGGTACGGTCAAAATAGTGGTCCTCAATCTTAACCTCGATTCGAGGATCCGGTGAAAGGTCCTCCCCATTGAATGAATAAGATGGAAATGGTGGATAGGGTGTCCGAATGAAATATTCAGGATGATAGAGAGCCCAATCGCTATCGAGTCCAGTGTGGTTGGGAACCATATCACTGGCAAGTCGGATACCTCTTGCTTTGCATCGTTCATCCAAATTCTTGAGTGCTGCCCAACCACCTATACTTGTAGCAATATCGTATCCCTTAAGAGAATAAGCTGAAGCCTCAGCTTCGGGATTACCACAAAGATTTTTAATTTTTTTTGAGGCATTGCTTCTCTCCCAGATGCCTATCAACCATAATCCGGTAAATCCGCGTTCAGCCATAAGATCCAATTCACGATCCGGTATTTTGTCGAGCGTATCAACTGGATAACCGTAATAACGAGATAATTGATCCATCCAAACCAAGGTGCTTTTTGCCAATAGAATTACGTTAGGCATCCAGTTCTGGTCTGAACTGTAGGCTTCATATTCCATATCAGGAGAGCCATAGGAAGGAACTTCGATCGGACCAGGTCCTGCGCCATGAAATCGTGGTTTCTCTTCTTCTTGGACGAAGTCGATAGCACGTAGCAGGTGCCTCTGTAAGTTCTCGGGAATCAGGTCTTTCCACTTTCTGAGGATGTAACTTATTTGTGCTGTAAGAGAATCAGGGTGGGCTTTCGCTGGTCCGGTGAGAAATGAAAACAAATCCTCATCATATTCTCCAACTCGTGGAGCTGATCTTGTATAACCACCCATCAAAGCTGTAATTGCCATGGAAGCTGGGGGGAATTGGATTCCTTCCGGTTTAATGAAAGGTTTTGCGGCTTTGGTGAGTGCAGGATTTTCTAGCATGACTTGATGGATAAAAAAACCTCTGGTTGATTCCTCCATCAAGTATGGAGCGGTTGGACGGCTTTTATTGAGTAAAGGTGATGGAAATTCCCTAGAGAAGAAGACCAGAACATCCTGACAGGAGTGGTTTTTGGTTATCTGTGGGGTCAGTCGAGTGAAGAAGTCGTGATCTTGCTCTACTAGATATCTTGAGACTACCGATTGGTACAGAAGGTGGAGAATCCCCGTAGCATGAAGTTTTGCAGCCGAAATGAAAACCTCTCCTCCCTCCCTCTTCTGAGTGGAATTATATGTATGGGCAAGAGCTTTCGCTTGCTCGTACATGCCTTCAAGTTGATCCTCTGAAGCAAAAACCGGTTCTTCATAGGAAATTTCTTGTCGGGTTTTACGTGCAATCCGAAAATCTCTTGCTGCCATACTATTCCCCCTGATGGTCCATGTTTTATTAATGCGAATCTACTATTCCAGTATCGCCTTCAGAGTCGTTGACGTCAACAGAAATCCCTTATTCACCTAGAGTGAAGAAAAGAGGTAAATCCCCGATTTTGCATCCCCCTGCGATCCAATTACGTAAAATTTCGTGATTTCGATCGAATATCAGAGGAAGTTCAGCATCCTCCATGGGTGAGAATTTACCCAGTACATATGAGGTGACGTCTCCCCTTTGGGGACGTCCTATACCAATCCTCAATCGTATGAAGTCTTTTGAACCGATTGCAGTCTTTATAGATCTGAGACCGTTATGTCCAGCCATGCCCCCTCCGACTTGTATGCGAGTTGTGGCAAACGGGAGTTCCAAATCATCATGGACTACGAGAATTTCTTCTGGCTTGATGGAAAAGTATTTCGCCATCGCCCCAACACATATACCGCTCTCATTCATATAGGTCATAGGTTTTACGAGGTAAATTCTTGTGTTAGCGATTTCTGTCTTGGTCCATAATCCATGGAATTTCTCTTGCCAATTGATCGCTGGAGGGATTTCCGGTAGAGATTCAAGAAATAACCAACCACTATTATGTCGGGTCCTATGGTAAGTTTTTCCTTTGTTGCCAAGAAAGACGATGAGACGTATCATGATTTCATCATCATAGTTTTTTATTACGTACGGAGCAAGAGAAGGGGGAAGGTATGTATATGCTTGTCTTTCATGTCCCTGTATCCCATGTGGAACAGGTCAAGGAGGCGGTATTCGCCGCAGGAGCCGGAACAATGGGAAATTATGAAAAATGTTGTTGGCAGGTTATTGGCACTGGCCAATTCCTCCCTATGGAAGGTTCTTCCCCGTATATCGGTTCAGTTGGTGAAATCGAGAGGGTAGACGAATACCGTGTTGAAATGACTGTTGACGAATCGGTAATATCTGCAGTTGTATCGGCTCTTCTCTCTGCACATCCCTATGAAGTTCCTTCCTATCAACTAGTGCCGGTGCTTACTCTTGAGCATACAGATTTCAACTGATACACTGCCCCAAATCGTCTTCTTGGGGGAAATGCATGACCCGCATTGAATACCTGGTCGAGCTGGCCGAAAAAAAAGTTCTCGTACTTGACGGTGCGATGGGAACAAAAATTCAAAAAATCCCACTGACCGATGATGATGTTACTTTTGAGAATATCGGTCCAGCATATGGTTGTAATGAACTACTTAACCTTACCCGTAGTGACGAAATCTTAGATATACATCTCTCATACATCAATGCAGGTGCAGATATCATAGAAACCAATACGTTCGGCGCCAATGCCTTCTCTTTGGCAGAGTACGGTTTCTCAGACCATGTTTACGATATCAACCTTGCCGCTGTTGAAATCGCTAAAGCTGCAGCGGAGATCATCGAAACACAGGAGCCCTCCAGATATGTATTCATAGCAGGAGTAGTAGGGCCGACTGGTAAATCGCTCTCATTCTCTCCATCTGTCGATGACCCCTCCTACCGTGATGTGTCATTCGATGATTTTGTGTTTATGTACAAACAGCAGATGAGTGCTTTGGTCGACGGTGGGGTAGATCTGCTATTGATCGAGACGGTATTTGATACTTTAGTGGCAAAGGCAGCAGTCGTAGCTGCATTGGAAATCATGGAGGAACAGGGAAAAGATATTCCTCTCATGGTTTCAGCTACCTTCAGTGATAAGAGTGCTCGGACTTTGTCGGGACAAACTCTTGAGGCTTTGGTGGATACCTTATCTCCCTACCCACTATTTTCGCTTGGAATCAATTGTTCAACAGGACCTCAAGAGATGATTCCTCTGCTACAACGGCTCTCTGAGATTTCTCCATTCAGAATCAGCGCTCATCCAAATGCAGGGTTTCCTGATAATGAGGGTAACTATCGGCAGACACCCCGCGATATGGCGCATCTGTTGATGCCAGAGTTGGAAGCCGGGCACTTGAACATTCTTGGTGGATGTTGTGGAACCACAGAACAACATATAATTGAGATGGCTAGGGCTGCTCGTGGTGTCAAACCACGAAGAATTCCTCCAGTCCAAGAACGACTTGGAGTTTGTGGGCTGGAACCGCTGAGAAAGGATATTCATGACCGTTTCATAGCGGTAGGAGAGAGAACTAATGTAGCCGGTTCTCGAAAATTTGCTCGACTTATCAAAGAGAAACGCTACGATCAAGCATTGAGCATTGCCAAGAGTCAGATTGGGCAAGGAGCAACGGTAATTGACATCTGTATGGACGATGCTCTCATCGATCCGGTGGAATCCATGGTCACATTCCTTAGACTAGCTGCAGCGGAACCCGAAATCTCTCGTGTTCCCTTTATGATCGATTCATCGAATTGGGAGGTTGTGGTCGCAGGCTTGAAAGAGGTTCAAGGTCGTGCCATCGTAAATTCTATCAGTCTAAAAGAGGGCAATGCTTTATTTTTGGAAAGGGCGCGATATATTCAGAAGATGGGTGCAGCCATGGTCGTCATGCTCTTTGATGAAGAGGGTCAGGCTGATACTTTTGAACGTAAATGCCAGGTAGCGGATAGGGCATATCACCTATTAGTCGACTCCGGAATCTGCCGCCCTGGTTCGATTATCTTCGATCCGAATGTATTGGCGATAGCAACAGGGATCGATGGACATGATAGATATGCTAATGATTTCATACGGGCGGTGAAGTGGATAAAGTCCCATTATCCAGCGGTTTCCATTAGTGGTGGGATTAGCAACCTTTCTTTCTCTTTCCGGGGAAACAATACCCTAAGAGAAGCTATCCATTCCATTTTTTTGGACTACGCGATTGAATCGGGTCTTTCTATGGCAATTATTAATCCTTCTACTCTCATGGATTCCAAGCGAATCCCATCCCAAGCCGCTTCGGTAATAAGGCGAGCAATTTTGGCAGACGAAGACAACCCTAAAAATGCTCGCGATGCATTGGTCCAACTTGCAATGACTCCTTTTGAATGGGATGGCAAGATTGAATCCAAGGGGAAGGAACAGGAACGGAAAGAATGGCGATCATTCTCCGTCGGTGAACGACTTTCCCATGCTCTGCTGATTGGAGAAGATTCCTATTTGAAACAGGATTTGGCGGAAACAATGAATTCTGACCCGGTCTCCGTGATTGAAGGACCCCTGATGGATGGTATGGCCTATGTAGGGAAACTGTTTGGAGAAGGAAAATTGTTTCTACCCCAAGTTGTCCGGTCGGCGCGTGTCATGAAACAAGCAGTGGACATCTTACAACCTCGATTGGATCTTTTGAACACCAAGGCAAGCCGTAGTAGCGGGACCATAGTTCTTGCTACGGTAAAGGGAGATGTCCATGATATCGGGAAAAATATTGTTTCTCTCGTACTCAAATGTAATAACTTCGAGGTAATCGATTTGGGTGTTATGGTTCCTGCTAAGGATATCCTTGATGCAGCCAAAAAGTACTCTGCCGATATTGTAGGGTTAAGCGGTCTGATCACGCCATCGCTCTCAGAGATGGCCAACATTTGCAAACTGTTTGACCAATCTGGTCTACAGATACCTATCATGGTGGGAGGAGCGACTACAAGCGAAGAACATACCGCACTAAAATTATCACCATGTTATGGATCTCGAGTATTCCATTCCACAGATGCATCGAATGCCGTTGCTGTTGCACTCAAGCTGGTCTCTGCTGGAAGAGAGGGTTTCATTAAGGAAATTGAGGGTCGATATGCGAAAGTCCGGGAATTGAATAGCAAATCCCATGGTAGTGGGATTTGGGTATTGCCTCGAGCGATTGAACACCGGTATTTGAAGAAGCATCCCGCTCCTATGCCATCTTGTCATGGTGTCTATACTGTAGGAGATATTTCGCTTGGAGATTTGGTAAGGCGAATACGATGGAATATGATTGCATCAGGTTGGCGAGTTCCTCCCAAATCGGAGGAGGCTCAAAAATTGCGATTAGATGCAGAACAGTTGTTAGCTTCTAGTCGAGTGACTTCTGTCTTTTCCAGAGCTTTCAAAGCAGTGGTTGGAATCTTTTCCGCAAAGAGGGTGGGAGACCGATCGATTGAAGTAACTACTGGAAATTTTTCCCAAACTTTCGAGTTCTTACGCATGCAAACTCCTGGCAGAGATGGATATTGCCGATCCTTAGCTGACTATATACACCCTTCCCAACCTGATACTATAGGTATGTTTGTTGCGACTGCAGGTCTTGGAGTCGAATCTTTGGTCGAATCTTTCAGGATTCAGGGGGAGGAGTACCAAGCTCTCCTGATATCGATGATTGCTGATCGTCTTGCGGAAGCTTTCAGTGAATATCTTGAGGATAGACTTTCCTCCTCATGGTGGAAGCTAGGAGATGCAACAGTAATTCGACCTGCAATCGGCTACCCCTCAGCACCTGATCATATACAGAAAAAACAGGTATTTTCCCTTCTGGAAGCAACGGAGCGTATTGGTGTAGAATTAACCGAGGGTTTCGCCATGAAGCCTGCTGCCTCTGTCTGCGGATTTTATTTTGCAGGAGAAGGTAGCTCCTATTTCTCTCTTGGAGCTATTGGTAAAGACCAGCTTTCCGAATATGCTGGAAAAACGGGTAGAACTGTAGAAGAATTGGAACAGACCATGCGAATTGATGCAGAGCAGGGATGAAGGAGCCGAGATGAAAGTTACAGATATTATTTCACAAGCAAAAGGACCACTCTTTACTTTCGAGCTTCTTCCTCCTTTGAAAGGCCATACTATGGAGGCTTTGAACGCAGCGATCGAAACATTAATTCCTTACCATCCTGCCTATATCAATATAACAAACCATCAGATGGAAGTAGTTTACATAGAGAGACCCGATGGACTGATGGAACGCAGGACTACCCGAAAGCGACCTGGAACCGTAGGACTTGCAGCCGCAATTCAGCACAGATATGGCATTCCAGTAGTGCCTCACCTTATTTGTGGAGGACAAACGAAAGAGCAACTGGAAGACCAATTGGTTGAATTGAACTTTCTGGGGATAGAGAATGTGCTTGCTTTACGTGGAGATCCTCCACATGGGGAACGTCGATTCATAGCCGCTAAAGGTGGGTATGACCATACGGATGGTATGGTTGCGCAGATTGCGGCTACAAATCGCGGAGAATACCTGGATCCCACATTGCGTGATCCTGCTCCTACCTCCTTTTGTATAGGTATAGCGGGATATCCGGAAAAACATGCTGAAGCTCCAAATTTGGAACATGATATCGCAATGTTGAAGAAGAAGGTCGATGCTGGTGCCGATTATATCGTTACACAAATGTTTTTCATAAATGAAAGGTTCTTCTCTTTTGTCGAACAGTGTAGGAATGCGGGAATTACTGTTCCTATTATTCCTGGAATTAAACCTATCCAAAGGAAAAGTGATATCGACCTGTTGCCCCAGACCTTTCGTGTCGATCTACCTGTATCACTGGTAAAGGCTATTGAGGAGAGTTCCTCAGCTGCTCAGGTCCGAAGAATTGGGATTGATTATTGTATCGATCAGGTAACTGAGTTGATAAAAGCGAAGGTTCCAGGGGTACATTTCTATACACAAGGGAGAGCTGAACCTATAGCAAAGATTGTCGAAGCAACATTCGACCTTGGATGATCACGTCTATCGGGACGTTTTCACTCCCTTCTTTTGGCATACATCTACAACAGGACACTGAGAACAGAGTGGTGAGATCGGTTTGCATATTCGTTGCCCAAAAGTGACTAAAAGTTCATTAAGAGGTATCCAATAATGGCGAGGCATAATTTTCTCCAAAGCCAATTCCGATTGTTCAGGTGTTTTAGTCTCTATCCATCCCATTCGGTTGGAGATCCGGTGGACATGCGTATCAACACAAATTGCATCGATACCGAATCCTAGATTTAAGGTAAGATTCGCTGTCTTCACCCCTACTCCCGGAAGAGATAATAAGGTATCCCGTCTAGAAGGGACTTCTCCACAAAATTTTTGTATCAAGATTTGCGAAATAGCCAGTATGTTTTCCGCCTTTACACGGTAGAAGCCAGCAGGATATATTGCTCTTTCAACGACCTCTTTAGGGATATGGATCATTTTTTGAGGAGTATCGGCAATTTTAAAGAGCCTTCTTGAAGCCGCTATGGTGACTTCATCCTTAGTACGTAATGAGATTATTGTGGAAATGAGCACTCTAAAGGGATTATGATTTTCTTGTGCAATCGTTGAAACCGAGGGGAGATCTTCATCAGAACTACGTATACTCATCTTCATTCTTGTAAAAATATCATCCCAATCCATTTCCTAAAGCTCCTCCCGCGGATGTAAGCTATCATAGCCAAATCCAAGTGATATGGACAACTACTCAATAGTTGAACCTTGACAGCAAATGGTAAAAGATTTAGGTTTCTTCTACCATGATCATTATTCTCAAACAACACATAAGCGATGCTCAAAAGAGTTCTATAAAGGATTTCCTGAAAGGCCGAGGCTTCAAAGTTAAGGAAATCATAGGTCAGGAAGAGACTGTCCTCGGTGCAGTGGGGACCAATCGGATCGATATTAGGGAAGTTTCATTACTCGAAGGAGTAGCCGATGTAATTCCTATTTCCAAACCATTCAAATTGGCTTCCAGAGAACTTAAGAAGAGCGATACAATCGTACAAGTCGGAAAGGTTAAGATCGGGGGACAGCGCATTGTGATGATGGCTGGGCCTTGTGCAGTGGAAAGCCGACAACAGATTATGGAGATAGCCTCCCAGGTACGAGATGCCGGTGCTGTTATTCTTCGTGGAGGAGCTTTCAAACCAAGAACAAGTCCCTATGCATTCCAAGGTTTGGGAGAAGAGGGTTTGCGATATCTACGGGAAGCCGGCGATGCCTATGATATGCCGGTTACTACAGAGGTTGTCAGTCCGAGGGACGTTACGATGATGTTGGATTACATCGATATGTTCCAAATTGGCGCTCGGAATATGCAGAATTTCGAATTGCTCAAGGAGGTCGGTAGCACTGGTCGACCAGTATTGCTAAAGAGAGGTCTTTCTGCAACCATTGAAGAATGGCTCATGGCAGCCGAATATTTGATGGCTTCTGGAACTGACCAGATTATTCTCTGTGAACGTGGAATTAGAACCTATGAGAGGGCAACTAGGAATACGCTGGATATCAGTGCAATTCCAGTTGTGCAAAAATTGACTCATCTGCCAGTAGTCGCCGATCCAAGTCATGCAACAGGACTGAGGGATATGGTTGCGCCCATGTCTCTCGCTATTGTTGCTGCAGGAGCAAGTGGTTTGATTGTCGAGGTCCACAATAATCCTGATAAAGCCTTCTCGGATGGTCCACAGTCATTGTATCCACAGCAATTCGATAAGTTGATGCATGATATCCAAGCTCTTTGCCCGGTAGTCGGTAAATCGTTGGAACGCATTCCGAGGTCACAAATCATTATTGGAGAAAAGCCTTCAAAGAGTGTTCCAACACAAAAGGATTCTCCCCTGAGAATCGCATTCCAGGGAGAACCTGGTGCATACAGTGAACAGGCGATTCGTTTTATTTTTGATGAGACTGCAGAGACTGTTCCCTGTAGGAGCTTTTCAGACGCATTCGAGGCTGTGTCGGCGGGTGAAGCCGCCTATGGAATGCTTCCTGTCGAAAATACGCTTGGGGGAACCATAAACGAGACCCTCGACCTACTCAATAGCCA
The DNA here is from genome assembly GCF_049310885.1 of Pleomorphochaeta sp. DL1XJH-081. Classification (NCBI taxonomy): domain Bacteria; kingdom Pseudomonadati; phylum Spirochaetota; class Spirochaetia; order Spirochaetales; family Sphaerochaetaceae; genus Pleomorphochaeta; species Pleomorphochaeta sp. DL1XJH-081. Next base: position 31,406 of record NZ_JBMDYO010000003.1, on the reverse strand, counting down.
TCCAGATCTGACCGTTGTAGGGGAGAAACAAATCCGTATACGGCACAATTTGATTGGTATTCCAGGAACCTCACTTAGCCAAATCCGGCAAGTTTTTTCACATCCACAAGCATTAGCCCAATGCGCAGAATTCCTGGCGAAGGAACTGCCTAATGCAGAGGCGGTACCTTTTTTTGATACAGCTGGAGCCGTAGCCCATATCGCCAAAGTGAAAGATCGCTCCTGTGCCGCGATTGCGAGCTCGATTGCTGCCACTTACCATCACATGGAGATCCTCCAAGAGAGTTTGGAAACCGACAGCAGCAACTTTACCCGGTTTTATATCATCTGCAGGGAGGAACAGGCTGAAGTGTTCCGTAGTGCTATGGTAGTGAATCGTATTGCTATGGTCTTTTCTGTAAATGACAGACCGGGATCCTTGTTTGAGGTTCTCCAGATTCTCTCAAAGTATGGTCTCAATATGAAAAAATTGGAGTCTAGGCCAATCCCGGGCAAGCCTTGGGAATATGCATTCTTCATTGAATCTGAGTTGATTCCAGAGGACCAATTCACGAAAGCGATCGAAGAATTGACAGCCGCTTGTACCACATTCAGGATTCTCGGGACCTTCCACGGAGACAGGAGGTAACTAGCATGGCAAGTCCTAGACCATTCCGTCCAGTGAAATTGGTCATAGGAGTCTTGTCAGTAAATACTGAAGCCCATTCCCGATTGTTTTCTCTTGTTGAAGAGACATTTGGTCCGATTGAGTTTGTGACCGAAGCGATTCCATTCGACTATACCAAATACTACGATAGGGAGATGGGAGCTCATCCGGATCGATTTTTCATCGTATGTAAAAATCTGGTCGATCCTGCGATGTTGGCACAGTTTAAAACGCGGTCCAATGAGATAGAAGTTCTGTTCATGAAAGAGGGTAATCGGAAGATCAATCTTGATCCAGGTATGCTATCCGCAGAGAATTTAATTCTAGCTACAACCAAGAATAGAAGTCATAGAATTCCTTTGAATAATGGGATTTATGGGGAACTCACGCTTATGTATAGTGACAAGGAATTCCAAAGTTTTCCATGGACGTATGCCGACTATGCCAGTGAGTCGTTCAAGTCATTCTTCTATCGATTGAGAGTTTCCTATTTGGAGCAATTGAAGCATTGATCTCGTAAGCGACGTTATCTGGGTATGAGAAGTCGTTTATCTCTCTATTTCCGCTGTATAATCGTATGTTCCGCACTACTGCTATTCTCAGGTTGTGAACAGAACCTTTGGATCGAAGTTTCTCTCGGAGAGGATCATCCTTGGGAAGTGTCTTCAGGAAGAAGATTTTGGTATACTGTCATCTATCAAGGGCTTCATGGAGTTGAACAACAGCAGCTATCAATTGGAGTACGCACCTTCCGGTTACTTGTTCCTCCCTCTTCCACATGTATTATCGCTGCTTTTCCTTTAGGCCAAGGGATTCCTTTTGGAGGGGCTTACCAAGCCCAAAGTAGTGGAAGTACCGTTACATTGGAACTACGCGATGGCCTATTGGCAAAAACCTTACTCCAAGTCGCCCAGAATTGGCCAGAACCTGTTCAGACAGTGAATTTCTATCGACTCGCCAAGGAAATTTCGTATATCGATTCGCGTGGAATCGCCATTGATTGGAATCGGCTAGCAAAAGATTTGGTGAGTGGTGGATTGGATTCCGATTCATTGAAACAAAGTAATATGATGCACATCGAAATCTCTGATCTGATTGGTGGACATTGGATAGCAGAGTCTCCCTGGATCACTTCATTCTATGCTTTCTCTTCGATGGTTTCTGGGATTGGGGAGCTTCCACCAGGTATTTTCCGCTATATAAATCTTGCTGCAAAGGTAGAGCTCCGATTGGTAGTACCAGATGATGATTCGCAACAGGTCTTTTGGCATTTGGTGCCACTAGATGCTCTACTCAGGATCTCCGATGCTGTTTATCAGAAACTCTTGGAGGACGATGGAGACTTCCCATAGCACAAGGAAATCGATAGAGTATGCGCATGGAATCGATAAGAGAGCTTTACAGGATTGGATATGGTCCCTCTAGTAGCCATACGATGGGACCGAGGTACGCTGCGCAGCGCTTCCTCTCAGAACAAACGGATGCTGACCATTTTGAAGCGGAACTCTATGGAAGTCTTGCTGCTACAGGAAAAGGGCACCTTACAGATACAACTTTGAGGGAAGTGTTCGGTCAAAAGGAGAAAGCCCTTACTATCCACTGGTATCCTGAGCAGTTCAAACCTTATCATCCTAATGCCCTTACACTTAAAGCTTTTGATGGAAACGATTCTCTTGTTCGTGAAAAGACCTATTACAGCGTTGGCGGAGGGAAAGTGGTTGAGGAGGGAGATGTCCTCTCTTCCCAAAAACAAACCTACCCCAAATATTTGAGCAAAATGGATCATATCCTTGCCTACTGTAGAAAAGAGGGAATGCAACTATGGGAGCTGGTTGTAAAATATGAGGGAAGGGAAATACTCACCTTTGTAGAAGAAGTCTGGAATGTCATGGTCTCTGCAATAGAGCGTGGTTTAGATGAGGAGGGAGTTCTTCCCGGAGGGTTGAAACTACCAAGAAAAGCGTCCCAATATTTTGCCCAAGCTAAGGATATGTCGGGTCCTGTCGGAACCTCTTCCCGTGCAATCAGTTATGCTTTGGCTGTAGCTGAGGAGAATGCTGGGGGAGGTCAGATCGTGACAGCTCCAACTTGTGGTTCGTGTGGAGTTCTTCCAGGGGTACTCTACTACATCAGGAACCAATATAAATTACCGAAGATAAAGATACTACGTGCTCTTCTTACTGCAGGTCTTATCGGGAACTTGGTAAAGACAAATGGATCGATATCTGGTGCTGAAGTCGGATGTCAAGGAGAAGTTGGAGTTGCCTGCGCGATGGCATCAGGTGCCGTCGCCCAACTCTTGGGAGGCTCGATCCATCAGATTGAATACGCAGCCGAAATGGGCTTGGAACATCATCTTGGTTTAACCTGTGACCCCATGATGGGATTGGTGCAGATCCCTTGTATCGAAAGGAATGCACTTGGTGCGATGCGGGCACTGGATCATGCAAACTATGCCCTGTTATCGGATGGAAGGCATAAAGTATCATTCGATGATGTTGTGGATGTTATGATGGAGACCGGCCAAGCACTACCCTCATTATACCGAGAGACATCATTGGGAGGTCTTAGCAGGATTAAAAGTTGAACATGGAAGCAATGGCAACCATTGCCTCCATGTTGGATATTTAGCCTTTCACGACTATATTGACTAGTTTGTCAGGAACAACAATCGTTTTAATGATGGTCTTGCCTTCTGTAAGTTCGATGATCCTCTCCTGCTTCATCGCTTCTGAGAGGATTGCATCTTTCGCGATTCCTTTCGCTGTTTGGATCTTTGCCCGTAACTTTCCATTGATTTGGATTACGATTTCAACTTCATCATCTATTGTCAACTCTTCACGATACTTTGGCCAATTCTGGTTAGCGACTGAGGGTTTATGACCAGCCATTTCCCATAGTTCCTCAGCCAAATGAGGGACATAAGGTGCTAACATGAGAATCAGAGCCTCCCAGATAGAGCGAGGCAAATCCTCAATCTTATACAATTCATTGACTAGAATCATCATCTGGGAAATCGCGGTATTGAAGTCAAGACTATTGGTATCTTTGGTAACCTTCTTGATAGTCTTATGAAGAACCTTCAACATATATTCGGAGGGTGCATCCTCAGAGATTGTACGTTCAGTCAATCTCCAGACACGGTCTAGGAATCTATATACCCCAGAGAGTCCTGTAGTAGCCCATGGCTTTGAAACTTGGAGTGGCCCCATGAACATCTCGTATGTCCGCATGGCATCCGCTCCATAATCATTGATGATCTCATCAGGATTGATGACATTCTTCAAGCTTTTGGACATTTTGGCGATAACACGTTCGAGTTTTTCTCCCGTAGCTTTTTCCACGTATGTGTCGGGTGCTATCTCCTCAACTTCGTCGGTCGCCACGAGAGTTTTGTCGGCCCGCTGATAGGCGAATGAAGTGATCATTCCTTGGTTCACCAGTCGTTGGAAAGGTTCTATAGTGTTCACAATTCCCAAGTCATAAAGGACTTTATGCCAGAATCTTGCATAGAGAAGGTGTAAGACAGCATGCTCCGCACCTCCTACATACAAATCCACTGGCATCCAGTAATCAATGGCTTCCTTGGATGCTAAAGCTTCTGAATTATGGGGATCCAAATATCTGAGATAGTACCAACAGGAACCCGCCCATTGTGGCATAGTATTAGTTTCCCGTTTGGCAGGACCTCCACACGAAGGACATGTCGTTTCAACCCATTCGGGAATAGTAACCAATGGACTCTCACCTGTTCCCGATGGTGTGTAGGAATCAACTTCGGGAAGAGTTAAGGGGAGTTGGTCCTCCGGTACAGGTACGGTACCACAAGAGGTACAATGGACCAATGGGATTGGTTCTCCCCAATAACGCTGACGGCTGAATACCCAGTCACGTAACTTATAGTTAATGGTTCGTTTGCCAATACCCTGTTCTTCCAGCCAGGAATTCATCGTCTCAATAGCGTCCTCTTTGTTCAATCCATCGAGGAATCCTGAATTTACATGGATACCATCTTCAGTCCAAGCCTGTTCTTGAACATTGACTTCACTTTTCAGGACTTCAATGATAGGGAGATCAAATTTTTTGGCGAATTCCCAGTCTCGGGTATCGTGTGCAGGAACAGCCATAATGGCTCCAGTTCCATAAGATACCAATACATAGTCGGCAATCCATATTGGTATCTTCTTCTTATTGACTGGATTAATTGCATAACTTCCACTGAATACGCCCGTTTTATCCTTAGCCAAGTCGGTTCTTTCCAAGTCGGATTTATGGGAAGCTTGATGGATGTATTCTTCCACAGCTTCTCTTTGTGTTTCAGTTGTCAGTTTTTCGACCAAAGGATGTTCAGGGGCGACGACCATATACGTAGCGCCGAAAAGTGTATCACTTCTTGTTGTGTAGACTTCTAGGCTATCCCCAAGCTTTTCCAGTTTGAATTGGACACTGGCGCCTTCGCTCCTACCAATCCAATTGCTTTGCATGCTCTTTATGGAATCAGACCAATCAAGAGTATCCAGATCGTTGAGCAAACGATCCGCATAGGCTGTTATCTTGAGAATCCATTGACGAATATTCTTTCTTGATACAAGAGAGCCGCATCGTTCGCATTTGCCATCCTTGACCTCTTCATTGGAAAGTCCGGTAAGACAACTGGGACACCAATTTATTGGAGTTTCCGCTTCGTAGGCTAGGCCTTTCTTGTATAGTTGTAAAAAGATCCATTGGGTCCAACGGTAGTATTCTTCCGTATGGGTCGAGACTTCCCGATCCCAGTCATAACAGAAACCGAGACTTTTTATCTGTTTTCGGAAATTCTCAATATTCTTTTCAGTTGTAGTCCTTGGGTGTGTCCCTGTCTTGATTGCATAGTTTTCGGCAGGTAGACCAAAGGAGTCAAAACCCATGGGATGTAGTACATTGTACCCATTCATACGAAGATACCGGCAATAAATATCAGTTGCGGTATATCCTTCAGGGTGCCCTACATGGAGGCCTGCTCCCGATGGATAAGGAAACATGTCCAATACATATTTGCGCTTTTCGATAGGAACCGAAGGATCTTCAGTTACTTTGAATGTTCGGTTCTTATCCCAGAATTCCTGCCATTTTTTCTCTATTTCGCTAAAAGGATACGTACTCATGCGCGCATCATACAACCGACTCCAAAGGGTGTCAATGGAAGTCGTTCTGTTGATAATCCTCTCCTGGTTGGATAGGTGTGAGACGAACCGATTCTATTCTCTTCCCTTTCATGGAAACAATGGTGAAGATTCCGTAGGGGAAGGATATCTCTTCTCCAGGGACAGGGATAGTCCCCAACTGCTCGATCAGGAAAGCTGCCAAAGTACAGGAGAGGTCGGTACGTTTGATCTCCAGGTCCAGTTCATCATTGATTTGTTGCATGGTCGTATCGGCTTTGATCAAATATGTACCCGATTCTTCCGACTTGATCCGTAATAATTCTCCGGTTTCATGTTCATCATAAATTTCACCAAAAAGCTGTTCTACAATATCTTCCATTGATACGATTCCCGACAATCCTCCATATTCATCTAAAACGACAGCGATCTGGAGTTTTCCTTTCTGAAATTGGAAGAGCATGGAGTCAACTTTACGAGTCTCTGGGACGAAAATAGGGGTATGGGTAAACTCGGATAACGGTTGGTCGAGCCTACCATCCACCTCTGCGATCAACGCATCCCGAACCAGCAATATACCGGTGATATTCTCTGGACTTTCATGATAAACAGGTATCCTGGAGTATCCACTGGCGATTATCGGGGGGAATGCCTCTCTAAGACTGATGGAATCCGAGAGACTGAATACCTCTGTCCTGTGTGTCATGATTGATTTCACCGGTGCTTCACTGAAATGGAGGACTCTCTGAACCAGGCTTGTCTCGTATTCATCCACGATTCCTTCATTTTCAGCGACATCCACAACATGCATGAGGCTGTCAAGGGAAAGGGATGCTTTCTCTTCTGTTGCGAACATCCGTGTAATGAGAGAACTCAGCCAGCGAATGACCATAATTATGGGGTAAAGGACGATAGTTAGGAATTTTATTGGATAGGCGGAGAGTCGTGCCATTGCTGTGTTATAGGTAATGGAGAGATGTTTTGGAGTAATTTCCCCAAAAATTAAAATAAGGAATGTCAGTATTCCCGTAGCTATACTTATGGCAGTGTTTCCCCAAATTGAGATCGCTAGCGTTGTGGTTAGCGCAGATGCTGTAAGATTGACGATGTTGTTTCCAATGAGGATGGTTGTCAATAATAGATCGGGCGTTTTAGCAAGTCGTGCGGCAAGACGACTTGAACGACGATCATCAGTCTCCAGTTCTCTAATTTGTAAAAAGGAAAGAGAGGTATAGGCCGTTTCCGATCCGCTGAAAAATGCGGAAAGAAACAACAGTATGATAATTGCACCAATATGGAGGCTCATAGAGTCCTCCAATGTCGTCTACACTGGGGACCTGTACTCTCAGGCTCCGAATTGTCTGTACTAGGTAAAGGATCTTCCATAGGGGTCTACTATACTAGAAAGTCGGTGGATAAGGCAAGCTATGAAAACAACATACAAGGATTGCTGGAAATATCTGTCATGTGGCTGCCAAACCACCTCCGCTATGGTATTGTTTTTCCAAAAGGATTTGGTATGGAGGGCATATGGTACCACAAGAGCGGATACGAATGCGTAACAGTAAGCCAGTGATAGGAGAGAGAACTTATATTCTCTATTGGATGCAGAGTGCACAACGTGTCCAGGAAAATCCAGCGCTCTCATACGCAATCGAAATAGCCAATTCACTCCACAAGCCATTGATAGTCTGTTTTGGGTTGACCGGTGATTTCCTGAATGCCACCAAGCGACATTACCGATTTCTTTTGGAAGGGTTATCGGATGTCGAAACACGATTGAAGGAGATGGGCATTCGGTTCGTGCTATCTCCAGAAGGGCCGATTGAAGGACCGCTCCGTCTGGCTGGAGATGCTGCAATGATGGTTACCGATTTTGCTTATGGGAAGCTGGAACGACTCTGGAGAAAAGAGGTAGCGGCTAGAGTTTCGTGTAGCTTGGTCCAAATAGAGACGAATGTAGTGGTACCTGTAGAGACAGCATCTTCCAAAGAGGAGTATTCTGCTGCCACTTTAAGAAGGAAAATTGAACCGATGATAGCCCATTTTGTATCATCCATACCCCTTCGAGCTATTAAGATATCATCTACAGATATCGCATTGAATATACCTGAATTATCGTTATCGGATATTCCTCATATCATGTCTACGGTTAATATTCCATCAGGAGCTTCCGAATGCAGCTGGATTAGCGGGGGAGAAACAGCTGCCCAAAACCAGTTGAACGATTTCATTGAGAATCGTTTGGAAGGGTATGGTTCACGGCATAACGATCCTGCTGATCCATACGACTCTGGTCTTAGCCCCTACCTCCACTTTGGACATATTTCACCAGTATCAATCTATAACGAGGTCGTAGGTAAGGCTGTTGGGGACGTCTCGGATTTTATCGAAGAATTAATCGTCAGACGTGAACTCGCAATCAATTTCGTATACTACAATCCACGCTATGATAGCTATAGCGGCTTACCAGAATGGGCACAGAAAAGTCTTTCCAAACATGAAGTAGACCCAAGGGAGTACTGCTATACCTATAGAGAACTTCTATCGGCAAAGACGCATGATCCGTATTGGAATGCCGCCCAGCAGGAATTGGTATACTTCGGAACAATGCATGGGTATATGCGGATGTATTGGGGTAAGAAGATTCTCGAGTGGTCTCCGTCTCCCCAACAGGCTTTCTCTACTGCTCTGGATTTGAACAATAGATTTCAGTTGGATGGACGAGATCCAAATGGCTATGCAGGGGTAGCATGGTGCTTTGGCAAGCACGATAGGCCGTGGGTAGAACGGCCCATATTCGGTAATGTTCGGTATATGAATGACAAAGGGTTGGAGAGGAAGTTTGCGATCAAACGGTATGTCGAAAGAATTGAGAAGGCGAAGGAGCGTAGTTTTGGAAAAGAGTAGCATGACTAAAAAGAAATCTTATCTCATATCAGCATTGTTGTTTGTAGCTTTTCTGTTCTTCAGTTCCTGTTTGCTCCCCTATGCTTTCACCGTATCACAGTCCGAAGGTTCCCATCCAACTATCAAACCCTATGCAGAGTCACAGTACATGTTAGTCGATGGTGTTTGGATCCACTATCGTTCTTTAGTCCCTTTGGATCCGCACCCACAGGGAAAGGTCCTATTGGTACACGGGTTGGGCGGCTCAACTTATTCTTTCGATCGTATGATCGACGTACTGAAAAAAGAGGGATATATAATAGTCGCGGTAGATCTCCCTGGTTTCGGATATAGCGGGCGTCCAGAAAAATTCGATCATAGTCAAACTAGTAGAGCTAAATTACTATGGTCCCTATTATCTGATCTGGATAGGAATTCCTCAATTTCCGAGTTCTCCGCAATGCCTTGGCATCTGGTGGGTCATAGCATGGGTGGGGGTACAGTAGCTGCCATGGCTGTTGCTGATCCTTACAGAAGCGCAAGTCTCACTCTCATAGCAGGCGCTTTGGAGGATAGGCAGTCTATTCTCAACACTTTGGTCAATTTCCCTCCCTTTGCACGATGGACACAAATTTATTTGGAACGTTCCTTGCTGACCGAGGAGCGTGTCACAAAAATACTAGAAGAAGCATATGGACGTGTTCCTACTTCGAAGGAGGTCTCTGCATACTTGGTCCCTCTTGAGATTTCTGGGACAGCACGAAGCTTGACCAATTTTGCCAAGACCTCTGAATCGATTCCACTTTCAGTGGTGGGAACTTTGGATATACCGGTATCTGGAATCTGGGGGGAACTCGACACAATTGTGCCATTGGAAAAATCGAGGGTCATTGGGAAATACTTGCCCCACATGCGTCTCTATGTGATTGGAGGTTCAGCTCATATTCCAATGGAAACCCATCCTGAAAAGACGAATTTTGCACTTATTGAGTTTCTTTCCGAAAACCAAAGATGATCACTAGACTTTCCAAGTAGCGATAAAGCGTATATACTGAATACCCATGGCAAAGAAAAAATCTCCAGCAGGTCCAATGGCCTATGATGAGAGCAAAATACAGACTCTAAGTGCTCTTGAGCATATCCGTCTACGTCCAGGAATGTATATCGGAAGACTAGGAGACGGATCCCATTTTGAAGATGGCATATATGTGTTGCTGAAAGAGGTCATAGACAATAGTGTCGATGAATTTATTATGGACTATGGAGCCCGGATCACCATTCGACTGGATGATGATAAGGTGTCCATCCGTGACTTTGGACGAGGAATTCCATTAGGTAAGGTTATCGATTGTGTATCTATCATTAATACCGGAGGAAAATTCAACAATGAAGTGTTCCAGTTTTCTGTTGGATTGAATGGTGTTGGTACGAAAGCTGTCAATGCATTGTCCTCCCATTTTAGAGTAGTCTCCTATCGGGATGGTGTAACGTTTGAAGCTCTTTTCGCCAAAGGAGAATTGGTGAGTAGTAAGAAGGGTAAAAGCGAGGAGCCTAATGGAACGTTGATCGAGTTCATCCCAGATCACGATCCCGACATTTTCGGTAACTATAAATTCAATGATGAGTTTATAGAGGAACGCCTTTGGAACTATGCCTATTTGAATATGGGCCTCTCCATCGATTACAATAAGAAGATTTTTTCAAGTAAACGTGGGTTGCTCGATTTATTGGATAAGCAAGTGGGTGTTGATGGGATGTATACGATCATCCACCACCGTTCTGATAAATTGGAGTTTGCCTTTACCCACACCCAGAATTACGGAGAGAACTATTTTTCCTACGTGAATGGACAACATACCAGTGATGGGGGAACACACTTATGGGCCTTCAAGGAAGGAATCCTGAAAGGAATAAACGAGTTCTATAAGAAATCCTATACTGCCCCCGATGTCCGAGACGGGCTAACGGGAGCAATTTCCATCAAATTGCAGGATCCTGTCTTCGAAAGCCAGACAAAGAACAAATTGGGGAATACTGAGGTACGAACCTGGATTGCCCAAGAGGTGAGGGAAGCAATCGTCGACTTTCTCATGAAGAATCCTGATGATGCCACCAAGTTATCGGATAAGATTGCAAGCAATGAAAAATTACGGAAAGAGTTGGCGGCAGTAAAGGGCGCCGCCAGGGATGCTGCCAAGAAGGTTTCCATAAATATCCCCAAACTCAAAGATTGTAAATATCATCTCAATCAAAATGGCGAGAAGGGTGAGAAGACCATGATCTTTCTCACCGAAGGCGATTCCGCTTCGGGCTCAATGGTTAGTGTCCGGGATGTGCATACCCAGGCTATTTTCAGTCTTCGGGGTAAAGTATTGAATGTGTTCGATAAGAAACGGACCGAAATATATAAGAATGAAGAACTGTATAATCTCATGATTGCACTTGGAGTCGAAAACGGTGTCGATGGGTTGCGATATGGAAAGGTGATAATCGCAACCGATGCAGATACCGATGGTTTCCATATCAGGAATCTTCTGATGACCTATTTCTTAACCTATTTTGAGGATCTGGTGTTGGCTGGACGTCTATTCATTTTAGAAACTCCGTTATTCCGTGTCAGGAATAAGCAAGAGACCGTTTACTGTTATAGCGAAAGGGAACGGGATGTTGCTGTCCAAAGTATTCGAGGAGCTGAAATCACACGATTTAAAGGTTTGGGAGAAATCAATCCTTCCGAGTTCCGACAGTTTATAGGGGATCAGATGCGTCTCATTCCCGTCTCGATAGCTTCTTCACGGGAAATGCATCTGACTATGAAGTTTTATATGGGAGATAATACTCCCGACCGTCGTGAATTTATCATGGAGAATCTCATTTAATGGCACACGCTGAATCAGTATTCAAAGTCAATTTTCTCGAGTATGCCTCTTACGTTATCAAGGATAGGGCAATACCCGATATCATAGATGGATTAAAACCCGTTCAAAGAAGGATCCTTCATTCATTATTCGAGATGGATGACGGTAAATTCCACAAAGTTGCCAATGTCGTTGGTCACTGTATGAAATATCATCCTCACGGCGATGCTTCAATTGGCGACGCATTAGTGAACTTGGCGAATATGGCTCTGTTCATCGATAGGCAGGGTAACTTTGGCAATGTGATGACCGGAGACCCGGCAGCTGCATCCCGTTATATCGAGTGCCGAATTTTACCCTTTGCAAAAAAAGTCCTATACAATCCCGAGTTGACTGAGTTCGTGGATTCGTATGATGGGAGAAACAAGGAACCTCTTACGTTTCCGGCTAAATTACCTGTAGTGCTTATTCAAGGTGCGGAGGGTATTGCTGTCGGAATGTCCACGAGAATCCTCCCCCATAATCTGATAGAGGTAATTGATGCTATCGGATCTGTGCTCAAGGGAGAGAGTTTTGAATTGTTCCCCGATTTTATAACAGGCGGACTCATGGATGTTTCGTCATATGATGAGGGCAATGGGAAAGTCTTAGTTCGGGCAAAACTCAATACCAAGGATGCAAAAAGGATCGTGATAGAGGAGTTACCTTTTGGTGTTACCACTGAAAAAATGATCAAGTCGGTAGAGGATGCGGCAAAGAAGGGAAAGATTAAGATTGCCAGCATAAACGATTACACTACCGACCAGGTGAATATTGAAATTGTACTTGCACGGAATACCTACTCAGATGACGTGGTAGATGCTTTATATGCTTTTACGGCATGTGAACAATCCATCTCGGTCAATCCCTTGGTCATTTGTGAGGGTATCCCTCGAATCATGCCAGTCTCCGAGATGATCCAATATCATGCGAAGTATCTTGTAGAGGTCCTTCAGCGGGAACTGGAAATGGAGAAAGGACATCTTCTCGATCGTCTCCATGCTCGGACTTTGGAGCGAATTTTTGTTGAAGAGCGTATCTATAAAAAGATTGAACAGAAGCGATCCCAAGAAGAGATTGAAAAGGCTGTAATCAGTGGTTTCAAACCATTTTCTGATCAGATATCTGGATCAGTTACGGTAGATGATGTTGAACGTCTTCTTAAGATTCCTATCCGAAGGATCAGTCTTTTCGATATTGAGAAAAATCGGCACGAAATTGAGGAAATTAATGCTCGGCTTGAGGAGATTACTTTCCATCTGGAGCACCTAGTCGACTATGCTCTGGCGTATCTTGCGGAGATGAGAAAACTTTCGGATCCAAAGACTCGAGAGCGGAGAACTGTAATAGGATCCTTCAAGAAGGTGGATGCGAAAGAGGTTGCCAACAGGGATCTGTCTTTGAGATATGATAGCAGTACCGGTTATCTCGGGTACGGTTTAAAAAGTGGTACGGTCCAATGTTTGGTCTCTCCCTTTGATAGGATTTTAATAATCCAGAAAGAGGGAACCTATTTTGTCACAGACGCTCCTGAAAAGCTGTTTGTGGGGAAAGGGATGCGATACTGTATTATCGCTGATAAGGAAGAGCTGGAGAAAACCGTTTTCACTATCATCTATCAAGAGAAATCATTGAAATATCTCTTTATAAAGCGATGTAAGATTACACAATTTATCTTGAACAGGACATATGAGCTTCTTCCGGAAGGAAATTACAAGCTCTATACCCTCTCCGCATTGGAGGATGCTAGGATTACTATCACCTTTAAAAAGGGGAAAGGGTATAGAAATCTGGAAGATCGAACCTATTTTTCCCGATTCCTCGTAAAAGGGATTAAAGCAAATGGAGTGCGGTTAAGCACCAAAGAGGCCCAAACCATACGGATAAAGTATGAACAGGATCCGAAAGCTGAAGATGGTGATGAACCCTCACTCTTTAAGGATATAGACCCCTTTGATGATGAACCGGATGAGGAGAACAGCAATGCATAGTCTTGCACCAAGAATTCTATTTGAAGACAACCATTTAATTATAATCAATAAAATGCCAGGGGAACTTGTCCAAGGGGACAAGACCGGGGATGCGACACTTGCCGATACGGTGAAGGACTACCTTCGAGAAACCTACAATAAGCCAGGAAATATCTTTTTAGGAATTCCCCATCGTATCGATCGGCCCACCAGTGGTGTGGTTGTCTATGCCAAGACAGAAAAAGCCCTTGTGCGCATGAATTCTATGTTCCGCTCTGCTGATGAGGTCCAAAAGACCTACTGGGCTGTAGTGGACAAGCTTCCAACACAGGATGAGGGGCTGGTGGTCCATCATGTCACCCGAGATACAAAGAAGAATAAGACTTTTGCTTCTGTCCAGAAGCGTAATAATAGCCAAGAGGCTCGCATGACGTATAAGGTAGTAGCTGCTTCGAAGTCGTTTTACCTTTTAGAAATCGGACTACTTACAGGAAGACATCACCAAATACGGGCTCAGTTGGCTGCGATGGGGAGCCATATAAAAGGTGATCTCAAATATGGGGCTCAGCGATCGAATGAAGACGGTGGTATCCATTTACATGCTAGAAGTATCTCATTCCTTCATCCAGTAAAGAAACAGAGATTGACCGTATTGGCCAAACCTCCAAAAGATGTTGTCTGGGATTATCTCTCCTCGGTTGTATCTGGAGCGAATGATAAAACTTGGTTTATGGATTAATTTCCAAATGAGGCGATACAGGATATGAAAGCTTGCTTGCATACCTTTAATATCATTCATTTATGATTTTGTAGTCACGACACCAAGTCTACTCCGTCCATCTGCCTTTACAATCAAAGGTATTTCCGACCGAACATGCTTAAAATGATGTGTTTCATCGATATGTTGGAATGCATCGAGCCGTTTGAAATCCAGCATTCCATCCTTGTGTACCGGATTGACTGTCAGATAGATAGTCCCAAGAGAGGTAATGTTCTGGAAGAAGTGAGTTCCTTGGCTTGGTTCTACTTGGAATCCTGGAAGACTGGTTTCTATAATCACCGCTGCATGGGAAATTTGTGCCCATACGACTGGAATACCGAGCCACGGATCACTTGAGCCCAGTCTTCCCGCCACCACAAGAATATATTCTGTCTCTGACTCGACGAATTTTGCGTTGATTGCGTCCAATTCCAATACCATCTCAGCCGTTTTCGCTGGATTGAAGGTCTCGGTATTGATATATACCACATCAGTAAGATCTTCGTTATGGCCATTGCCCATGACATGGTGAGAGACTATTATCGCTCTCTCCCGCTCATCTTTGTCTACTTGTAGGATCTCCGATTCCATACCCGATACGATAGGTCGTATCTGCAAAAGGCTGAATTCCGGTTTTTTCCATTTCGGGCGATTAAGATTACATGCAAATTCGATTTCGATGGGTGTACTCATTACCCGTTCTCCGAAAGTAAGCAAATCTTTTACAATAGCGGCTATAGGGTAGCTGTTATATTTGAGAATGCTGTTGAATGTGATGACCTTCTGTCCCTGCGCACTTAATTGATCTACCAACATACCTCGGGATATGTCGAAAGTTGAGGCAATATGTCGGAGACTCTCGGGATGTTTTTCTGCCTCTGAGAGGGGAAGGTTCGCCAGATTCTCAGGATTTCCCTCAGGTGTATAAGGGTGGGTCATATCCAGTCCATAGAACTCGGTCTGAGAACTTGATTCCATTCCTCCAAGATATTGAAGATTTCTTTTAGGATACGTAGGCGAGAAACGGAATGCCATTCCATTATCAACGACCGTTTTACCGAAACCAAAACAGAGCATCCCGACGCCATCCTCAGCCTTTTCCGTCCCGATAGGATAAAAATTTAGAGAACGTGCGACTCCTGCGAAATTTGGGTACCAGTAATCACCGTGGGCGCTACCGATTACCTGCTGAATGATTACAGCCATGCGTTCCTCTTCCACCATATGGTTGGTTGCTCTAAGATATTCCTTACTCTTGTTATAATATGTAGAGGCATACACACAAATGATTGCACTAGCGAGCGCCTTGAGACGCTCTTCCTCAGAACCGGTGTTGGGAAGCATACAGGTTTCATACACACCGGCAAAAGGCTGGTAATGGGAATCTTCGAGCATACTGGAAGATCTGACTGCGAGGGGGACTTTCAATATTTTAACAATTGCGTGTAGATCGAGCAGGAGCTCCTTTGGTAGGGGCTTTGAAAGGAAAATCCTTCTCAATGTTTCATCCGGAAGGGAGGCTGCGACAACATCGTGAAGGTCGTTATCTTCCATGAATTGCGTAAAAAGATCTGTAGCTATGACTATAGTTCTGGGAATAGAGAGATACATGGATGGATACTTATCAATGATGTCGCTCTGGCGCAATTTGAAATCAATGAATGCCAGACCTCTTCCTTTTCCTCCCAATGAGCCTGATCCTATACGACTGAAGAACGAGAGCTCGTCAAAACTATTTCTATTAAATTGGGCAATCACCCCTTTTCCCCGGTTTAATCGGAATTCTTTGATCATCTCTACCATGTGGTTGCGCATCTCTTCAGGACTTTTGAAATCTTTTACAGAGTAGGGGCGGAAGAGGTTTGCGAGAACATAGAGGCTACGCGCCTTTAGCCAACGGGAGAAATCGTTTCTATTCGAATGCCAAATGAAAGACTCAATAGGTACATTAGGAAGTGTATGTTGCATTTCTCGTAGATTTTCGGCTTTAGCGATCTCTTTTCCGTTGTTATGGTCCTTGAAAATAAAAGGTCCAAAGCCATAGTTTTCGAAGACATATTGCCGAAGGTCGTTCAATAGTGAAGGACTCAATTTCCATATAAAAGAGGAATGTTCTGTCCTTGCCAATTCGTAATAATCGTCTTTTGTGGATTGGAGAAGAATGGGAAGATCCGGGTGTTGTTCACGGATATAATGGCAGAGCTTCAATCCTGCTTCGTTGTCGGCGACCCCATCTTTGTCGAAGGAGATATCTGTGATGATTCCCAACAGATTCTCTTTGAAGGTATTGTATAGCTCCATAGCCTCTTCATAATTTTGGGCGAGCAGGATTTTAGGTCTTCCACGCATGCGTAGTGCTGTAGCCCAAGGATTGAGCCCTTCGCTCATACTCATCCTGGTTTGTTGAATTATGGCTGTATAGAGTATGGGAAGATATGATGAATAGAATCGTACCGAATTTTCCACGAGGATAATTACCGGTACTTCAGCTGCAGTTTGAGCATCGTGCAGTGCATTCATCTTGTCTTCAAGGAGTTTTGCCATGGCAAGAAAGATATTTGCGTTTCCCTGCCAGTAGTAGAGGTAATCAACCTCGGCAACATGATGTTTTCGCAGATGTTCACTTACCCGATGAGAAGGGGAAGGTGAGAGCGCAATTATGGGTATGCTTGGATATTGATTTTTGATTGCCTGGGCTAGTTCGACAACACTCGTACTGCCAAGTTCAAGCATAGTTACAACCAGATCGAATTTGTTTGTTGATAGCAGCATGAATACATCGTCGATATTTCTTGCATAGGTGATTTTTGGAGGATTGCTCAATCCTAGCTGGGTGTATTCCCTAAACAATTCTTCTTCAACTCGTCCATCCTCTTCAATCAGGAACTGATCGTATTCACTGCAAAGCAAAACGACTTTATAGATATGGCGAGGCATCAATTCTCCAAAGGGATCGCTGGCAGTCATCAACTTTCTCATAGTAATATATCGTAGCATGATTTCTATTTTTGGAGCAAAACAAATCGAAGCTATCTCCAGTCGATGGCTATTGCAATTGATGGGCTGTCCCGGTATCATCACTCCAATTTTTTTTGACAGATTGTAAGGGAGGAGTATGAAAAAATCCGTAAAGCGCTGGGTGGTTTTGTTTTCCGGAATATTCATGCAGACGATTCTTGGAGGGATTTATGCCTGGAGTACGCTTACCCCTTGGTTGAAGGAGAGCTATGGTGTCACCAATGCTCAAAGTGGGTTCATATTTGGGACAACTATTGGTGTTTTTACCTTAGTCATGCTTTATACAGGGCATCTATTGAACATAAAAGGACCAAAGGTCACTGCCGGGATTGGCTCATTCTTGTATATGGCTGGATATTTTTTATCCTCCTTTTCCAATGGCTCATTTCCTATTCTCTTGTTAACTATTGGAATAATTTCAGGGTCTGGTATAGCGTTCGGATATGTTTGTCCACTCTCGGTAAGTATGAAATGGTTTCCGAAACGGAAGGGATTGGTTACTGGCCTAGCAGTTGGTGGTTTTGGGGCAGGAGCGATCATTTTCTCCTCATTGATTGAGTACTTCAAACTTTCCGGCCTTTCCATCGAAGTGTTCATGAGAGGGTATGCGTATGCTACGGGAGTTCTTTTGTTCATCTTGGCGATGCTACTTGATACTCCTTCAGAGAAGTCTATAGTTCATAGAGAGCCTATTGGTAGGTTGTGGTTTAACAGGGCTATGCGAATAAATCTGTTGGGTATGTTTTCAGGAACGTTTGCTGGATTGTTGGTTATTGGCAATCTGGCGCCCTATGTCATTTCCAGAGGTATTCCAGAATATTGGGCTGTCGTTTCGGTGACAATCTTTTCTATTGGAAATGCATTTGGACGAATAGTATGGGGACATATTTTCGATCGTTTGGGACAACTGAGTATTCCAATATCACTGTGGTTGTTTGCCTTTGTTGCACTTGCAATGGTTTTCCCTCTACCACTGTACGTTCTTTTGGGAGCGTTATTCTTATTGGGAATTGCTTTTGGTGCGAATTTTGTATTATATGCTGGAAATATCTCCCATCAGTTTGGTATTTTGAATTTCTCCAGACTCTATCCAATCTGCTTCTTGGCTTATGGAATCGCTGGAATCATAGCTCCTGGGGTTGGAGGATACATAGTAGATACGACCGGTTCCTATGACCTTGCCATGTATCTCTGTATTGCTCTTGTATCAGTCTCGGGTTTATTCATGTTCTTGAGATTCAGAAAGGTTTCCAAATAGCCGGACTATAGCCAGCAATGCATGCCTTTGCAGTTATTACAAACAATGTAGGAAACGAAAGCTGAGATACCTCCCTCATAAGGGTTGAGAAGGAGGTTAAGTCTCTTCATCCTATGGCCTGCCCTAGTATAATGAGATCTTTCATTTATCATATGGCAAAAGATTTTCAGATATTCTGCTGTATCCAGAAAAATGAAAATTAATTATTCATGAAAACAGAGATATTTCTGTTGACAGCTGATATATGATGAATTACACTTCTCTCTGGAAGGTGTCTTTACGTCTATTCTCGCCGTCTGGACACTGCTGGTTATAAGGGAGGTTTTACCATGTATAGATTGGAAGATTTTATGGCAGATTTGGAGCGACGCAATCCTGCGGAACCCGAATTCATCCAGGCTGCTGCAGAGGTCGTGGAGTCGATTATCGATGTGGTGAACGATAATCCCGCCTATGTCAATGCAAAGATTCTTGAAAGAATTACTGAACCCGATCGTGTTTTCAGTTTCAAGGTAGAATGGGAAGACGATAATGGCGATGTCCAGGTCAACCGTGGATATCGTGTACAGTTTAACAATGCATTAGGTCCATATAAGGGTGGTATTAGATTCCACCCCAGTGTCACTTTGGGCACGCTAAAATTCCTTGGGTTCGAACAGACTTTCAAAAATAGCCTTACCACCCTTCCTATGGGTGGCGGAAAAGGTGGCTCGGACTTCAATCCACGAGGCAAATCGAATAATGAGATCTTGCGATTCTGTCGGTCATTCATGACCGAATTGCAGAAATACATCGGACCGAATACGGATGTTCCTGCTGGTGATATCGGTGTAGGCGCAAGGGAAATCGGATACATGTACGGACAATACAAACGTCTTAGAGATGAGAATACCGGAGTATTGACTGGCAAGGGTCGAAATTGGGGAGGTTCTCTGATTAGACCTGAAGCCACAGGTTTTGGGGCTATGTATTTTGCCAACGAGATGGTCAAAGCCCATGGCGACACCATGGAAGGCAAAAGGGTTTCAGTCAGTGGGTTCGGTAATGTTGCATGGGGCGCCGTGATGAAGGCGACAGAACTTGGCGCAAAGGTTGTGACTATTAGTGGTCCGGATGGATATATCTTGGATGAAGACGGTATCAACACTCAAGAGAAGTGGGACTACATGGTACAGTTGAGGGCTTCTAATAATGATGTCGTTGCTCCATATGCTAATAAATTCGGTGCAAAGTTTATTTCCAACAAGAAACCCTGGGAAGTTCCTGTAGATATGGCGTTCCCCTGTGCTATTCAGAATGAGTTGTCGCTTGAAGATGCAAAGACTCTCGTTGCCAATGGAGTTTCATATATCGTCGAGACTTCCAATATGGGTTGCACGGCTGATGCAGTACCATATTTCATCGAGAAGAAGATTCCTTTCGGCCCTGGAAAAGCCGCTAATGCCGGAGGTGTTGCAGTTTCTGGATTGGAAATGTCTCAGAATGCCATGAAGCTCAGCTGGGATGCCGCTGAAGTCGACGAGAAGCTCAAAGGCATCATGCAGAATATCCATGCTGCATGTGTTTCTCAAGGCAAGGGTTCCGATGGCTATATCAACTATGTGAAGGGAGCGAATATCGCAGGGTTCAAAAAAGTAGCCGATGCGATGCTTGATCTCGGATATTAATTCAGTTTCTCACATCCTTGCAAAAGGGTAGGTTATGTATCGAGGCCGTTCTCTTGTAAAGAGGACGGCCTTCTTACTATAATTTGCTTATGAATGCAGAAATGATTGAATTGATTGGTCAGCTGATCCAAGCCGCTGGCCCCAGTGGCTACGAAGATGCAGTAGCAGATATCATACGATCTCATATCTCTTTATGTGGGAACGTCTCAACCGATGGTATAGGGAATATCATCTGTGAAATTCCTGGAAAGAACCCTAATGGGCCTCGGCGACTATTCGTAGCACATACAGATGAGATTGGGTTTATGGTTTCCGATATCTTGGAGAATGGATTTTTACGGTTTACACCTGTAGGTGGTTGGAATGCCCGAACTCTACCATCATCGTCGGTCGATGTAATCAATACTTTGGGAGAGGCTGTTCCCGGAGTTATCGGACAAATCCCTCCACATTTCTTATCCAAAAATTCTTCACAAGTTCCAGAAATTGAAGAGTTGTTCATCGATATTGGAGCAAAGGATCGAACACAGGTTGTCGAACTTTTCAATATCCGTATCGGTTCGATTATAGTTCCTTTTGGTAGATTCCATCATGATCAGAGATGTCAAACCCTTTCTGGTAAAGCCTTTGATGACAGGATTGGTGTTGCAGCCCTGATTGAATTGGGAAAGAAAGTGAAAGAAAGTCCATGTGATGCTACGGTTGTTTTGGCATTCACTGTCCAGGAAGAGGTCGGGACAAGAGGTGCTCAGGTGTTAGCCAATTATATCGAAGCTGATGTTGCGATAATTGTGGAAGGAGCCCCAGCCGATGATGTGCCTGGAGGACCCGTAAATCCACAAACTTGTATGGGCAATGGTGCCCATGTCCGAATCTTCGACCCAACGCATATAGGCAATCCTAAGTTGTTACAGACCATAAGAAATCTTACCGGGGAACATCATATAGCTATACAAGAGGCTGTCCGGAAAGGGGGAGGTACCGATGCCATGGTTTTGGCATTGGCGAACAAAGGAATACCCTCGGTTGTAACAGGAGTTCCTGTACGATATGCCCATAGCCATACAGGTATGATTGCACTTTCTGACTATGTTAATCTGGTGGAACTATTGTATGCGATATGTCGAGATAGCAGTTGGAATGTATGATTTCCGTACCTTTTTTTGTCGTATAAGATTACCATAAAAGTTATATCTATACACTATATATGGTGTATTGGCTGAGTAATATACGCTAAATATCGCTATTTTTACCTTGTTTCCCTTCTACTAATATGCTATCTTGTGAAAGGTCCGAATAGGACAGTTATCAAAAATAGTGAGGGCTAGTATTGTGACAACGGCGAAAAATGCACTTACGCCATTAGGACGTAAGATTTTCTTAGATAGATATGCTCAGAAAGACGGAAAGAAAAGTACCTTGAAGGTCGATGATCTGGTCGTTGCGGTAAGTAATCCCCAGACAGGGCAACGCGAAATAGGAAAGGTGCTCTCTATCTCAGGAGATGCAGTAACTGTCTTGCTTGAGGATGGTACCGAAATACAAACCACGAGGGAGCATGTCGACAAACCGACCGAAACGGATCCCTCCGAAATGCTCGCCCGTGTAGCGAAAGGTATTTCAGCACAGGAAAAAAAGAGTACTCGTCCCAATTGGGAAAAAGAATTCAACTGGCTTTTAGAGGACTGGAAATTTGTCCCTGGTGGTAGGATCCTTACTGGGGCTGGAACCGATCAGAACCTAACTTACTTCAATTGTTATGTGATTCCCTCACCAAAAGACAGCCGTGGTGGAATTATTACCTCATTAGGGCAGATGACCGAAATCATGAGCCGTGGCGGGGGCGTCGGTATGAACTTGTCTTCATTGAGACCTCGTCATGCCTACGTGAAAGGAGTAAATGGACGTTCAAGTGGTTCGGTTTCCTGGGGTGCCCTTTTCAGTTTTGTGACTGGACTTATCGAGCAGGGCGGTTCCCGAAGAGGAGCTCTCATGCTCATCTTGAATGTATGGCATCCTGATATTCTCGACTTCATCAATAGCAAGCGAGAAATGGATAAGATCGTCAATGCCAACATTAGTGTGGGTATTACCGATGATTTCATGGAAGCTGTTCGTTCGGATGATGATTGGACTACCTATTTCCCAGATACTTCGGATCCTGATTACAACGAAAAATGGGATGGGGATCTGGATCGCTGGAAATCATTAGGGAAGAAAGTGATACCCTATCAGACGGTAAAGGCTAAGGAAATCTGGAATGCAATCATAGAGAGTGCATGGGCTTCCGCCGAACCAGGTGTATTCTTCGTAGATCGATACAATAAAATGTCGAACTCTTGGTATTACAGTAGTATCCAATGTACTAATCCCTGTGGTGAACAGGGTTTGCCACCTTGGGGTGTATGTAATCTCGGTTCCATCAACCTTTCCCGGTTTGTCCAGGAAAAGAAAGTCCTTTGGGATGATCTCGGGCGAACGGTCAGGGGTGCGATTCGATTCCTCGACGATGTGATTGACGATACTCCCTATTTTTATGAGGAGAATAAAGAGCAGCAGCAATCGGAACGGAGAGTAGGTCTGGGGACCATGGGATTGGCTGATATGCTGATCAAAATGGAGCTAGCCTACGGTAGTGACCGGTCTATCGATTTTATCGATAAGCTGTACAAGTTCATCTGTGTCGAGGCATATAATGCAAGTGCTGACTTGGCAGAAGAAAAGGGCTCCTTCCCGTTATTCGATGCGGAGAAATTCTTGCAAAGCGGTTTTATGAAAGAGATGCCACAAGAGGTACGGGACCGTATAGCCAAAAAGGGAATCCGAAATGTGACGCTATTAACCCAGGCTCCTACAGGCACAACAGGAACGATGGTGGGAACCAGTACTGGGATTGAACCCTACTATTTTTGGGAATGGGAACGAGTAGGTCGTATGGGTTCCCATATAGAAAGGGTCGCTGTGTATGATGATTGGATCAAGGCCAATCCCGGTAAAGAGAAGCCAGATTTTTTTGTCTCTGCGATGGATCTTCCTCCAGAAGGCCATGTAAGAGTACAGGCAGCAATACAGCGATGGGTCGATTCAAGTATTTCAAAGACTGGCAATACCCCAGCAGAATATACCGTTGAACAGACCGCAAACCTGTATGAATTACTCTATGATCTCGGATGCAAGGGTGGAACTACCTATCGAGATGGTT
Organism: Pleomorphochaeta sp. DL1XJH-081; assembly: GCF_049310885.1. Classification (NCBI taxonomy): domain Bacteria; kingdom Pseudomonadati; phylum Spirochaetota; class Spirochaetia; order Spirochaetales; family Sphaerochaetaceae; genus Pleomorphochaeta; species Pleomorphochaeta sp. DL1XJH-081. The sequence goes on along the minus strand of NZ_JBMDYO010000003.1, from coordinate 7,958 downwards.
CACGTGATACCCAGGTTCTCATCGCAAAGGCGAAAGAAAAGGCTGCTGAAGTAGATCAAGAGAGCCCCAAGATTGTGGCTGAGGAGCCAAAATCTCGTATCCGTTCCAAAGTTCTTCATGGAACCACCTATCGTAAGGCTACTCCGATCGGAACTGCCTATATTACCGTCAATTCAGATGGAGGACCGTATGGAGAGCCGTTCGAAGTCTTTATCAATGTAGCGAAAGTCGGTTCGGATGTTTCTGCAGATGCTGAGGGATTAGGACGACTTATCAGTCTTATATTACGTATGCCCAGTCCCTTGACTCCTAAACAACGAGCCCAGTCCGTAATCGCACAACTGCGAGGAATCGGTTCAGGAAGACCAATGGGATTTGGAAAGAATAGGGTAATGAGCCTGCCTGATGCCGTTGCGCAAGTGCTGGAAGATCATATAGGGATTGAGCAGGATGGATCCAGCTATCCACCACTTCCGGATGAAGATGATGTTGACCTTGCAGCAAAACAATTCGATCTTGGGTTGGCTGCTGAGGTCGCCCATAGTGTTACTCCCGATATTTGTCCGGTATGTGGGAATGTGACGTTCGTGAACATAGAGGGATGCAAGAAGTGTTTTTCCTGTGGGCACAGCGAATGCTGATATTGTGAAGTAGTATATACCATGGATTCATCATCGACCTCCCGTCTTCGTACGGGAGGTTCCTATAGATCATTGGACAAATCAATACATATCCTCTTCTTTGCTCGGATCATCAATCGATTTGGTGATTTCGTTCAGATGTTACTAGTGCTGATACTCACGGTATCCATCGGCATGGAGGAGCATCAAGCTGGACTATTCACTACAATGACCGTAGTCGCAACTATACTTGGTCAGTTGGGTGGAGGCTTCGTTGCTGACAAGTATCCACGTAAATATGTAATGGTAGCGTGTCAGGCAATTGTAGCAGTACTTTATGTTTTCAGTGGGCTTTTGATAGATACTGCTCCCATGACAGTCGCCTATATCATTCTTATTTCATCACCGTTTCGTGGCGCGACTTGGCCGGTTTCTCACGCGCTCATAGCCGATTATTCACATGGAGAGATGGAAAGGGCAAGGGCTTTCTCTCTTCTGTATCTCGGCTCAAATATCGGTGTAGCCGTGGGACCTTTGGTTGCGGCGTTTCTCTTTTCCCGAAACTTGCCACTTCTATTTATTGTCTCTTCGGTTACTTTGGTTATTTCAGCTAGTCTTTTAGGATTCTTTCTACCCAAATATCCAAAAACACGGGAAACTACTGAAGCTAGGGCAGAATCTACTTTTTCTGGATCTTTGTGGAAGCTCTTCTTCACCAATAGGATGTTAGTCCTCTATGTTGTCGCGTTCACCCTATATAACCTCATCTATGTTCAGCATGCATTTGCATTGCCATTGCAAATGCATGGTTTGTTCGGAACACAATCTGGAACTGAAGGATATGGTTGGCTCATGACTGTGAATGCCGCAACCGTGCTACTCATGACTGCTATAGTTACACGAGCTACAATATATGTATCAAGATCAATGAACATGGCTCTTGGAACATTATTCTATGTAGTTGGTTTTGGCCTGTACGCAGTATGTTCTTCGTTATTAGCTTTTCTCGGAGCTACGTTTATCTGGACCATAGGTGAGATTCTATTGGCGACCAATGGTAATGTATTCGTCAATCAGCATGCTCCAAGTACACATCGAGGAAGGTTCAATTCCCTAGTAAGTGTCATAGTCGGAATAGGTACCGCACTAGGGCCTTACGTAGGAGGCTTGGTCCTCTCAATAGCTAATTTCAGAGTTCTTTGGTTGGGTTCGGTAGGTGTTGCCATTCTTATCGGGTTCTTGTTCGTCCGACTACGTGGAATGGTAAAAACAGCCGCTTCCAGATAGGTGTTTCTAATGTTTGAATCAGCACTCTATGGTTGCAAACCCCCCGCTATTGCGTTATAGTCAAGGGGTAAGTACCCTGTATTTATTACAGGGTCGTATTGTGTGCAAATGGTTGTGGTCACAAGTCGACCACAGGTAAATATTATTTCAATGGAGTGTCAATATGGGTAACAAGAAAATGGTTACTATCGATGGCAATACCGCTGCCGCGCATGTAGCGTACGCGTTCAGCGATGTTGCGGCGATCTATCCCATCACCCCCTCTTCACCAATGGGGGAATATGCCGATTCATGGGCAAGTACGGGAAGAATCAATCTGTTCGGTGAGAAAGTAGATATCACAGAAATGCAATCGGAAGCCGGTGCAGCTGGTGCGGTACACGGTTCTCTCTCTGCAGGAGCTCTTACGACAACATTTACAGCAAGCCAAGGATTGTTGTTGATGATTCCGAATATGCACAAGATCGCTGGAGAAATGCTCCCGACGGTTTTCCATGTTTCTGCCCGATCCTTGGCAGCACAATCCCTCTCAATTTTCGGTGACCATTCAGATGTCATGTCCTGTAGGAATACCGGTTTCGCCATGACTGCGGCTACCAGTATCCAAGAGACTATGGATCTTGCACTTGTTGCCCACCTTGCTACACTTAAGGCTCAGGTTCCGTTTCTCTCATTCTTCGATGGATTCAGAACTTCACACGAAGTCCAGAAAGTTGAGGAAATTTCCTACGAAGATATGCAGGGGTTGGTGGAACCCGAATATATTGAACAATTCCGTTCCCGCGCCCAACGCCCAGAAAAACCCCGATTGAAAGTTGCGGCACAGAATGAAGATGTATATTTCCAAGGTCGAGAGACGGTAAATAAGTATTATGAAGCCGTTCCTGAGATCGTACAGGAATATATGGACAAAGTTGCGAAAATCACCGGTAGGCAATACCATTTGTTTGATTATGTCGGAGCACCTGATGCAGATCGGATCATTATTGCAATGGGTAGCGCACTCGATACATTCGAGTGGGCAGCCGATTATCTCAACAAGAAGGGAGAAAAGGTCGGTGTTCTCAAAGTTCGTCTATACCGCCCATTCTCAGCAAAGCATTTCGTGGCAGCCATTCCTGAATCTGTAAAAAAGATTGCTGTTCTGGATAGAACTAAAGAGCCCGGTTCCATCGGTGAGCCTCTCTATCTCGATGTTGTAACAGCTCTTTCCCAGATGGGAAGAACCGATATCTCGGTTATTGGTGGACGCTACGGTTTGTCGAGCAAAGATTTCACACCAAGCCATGCAAAAGCGGTCTATGACCACTTGAATGAAGGCAATTGGCATAACTTCACTGTAGGCATCGTGGACGATGTAACCAACTTGAGCATCCCTGTCAAAGATAAGATTGACGTATCACCCAAGGGTGTCGTTTCCTGTATGTTCTGGGGACTCGGTTCCGATGGAACCGTTGGTGCAAATAAGGATTCCATCAAGATCATTGGTGGCAATACCGACATGAATGCACAAGCTTACTTCTCTTACGACTCAAAGAAATCTGGTGGTATTACCATAAGTCACTTGAGATTCGGGAAGAGCTCAGTAAACATGCCATGGTTGATTGATAGCGCCGATTTTGTTGCTTGTCATAACCCTGCATATATCGGTCGTTATGATATGCTTGCTCCTTTGAAAGAGGGTGGAGTCTTCCTTTTGAACTCACAGATTCCTTCTGATGAGGTCTTCGAACACCTTACTGCTGACGAACAGAAGCAGATTATCGATAAGAAGATTCGATTCTACAATATCAATGCTCTGTCGATTGCAGAGAAGGTTGGTTTGGGAACACGCATCAATACGGTCATGCAGGCGGCATTCTTCAAGATTTCTGGTATTTTCCCAGAGGATGAAGCCATCACCTTGATCAAGAATGCAATCAAGAAGACTTTCGGCAAGAAGGGTGAGGATATCGTTAAAATGAACTGGGCAGCTGTCGATGGCGCGTCCGACGCATTGGAAGAGGTAAAGATTCCCTCTAAGGTCGGTAAAGCCTACGAGCCCAAGAAACTCATCGGTGACGATGCTGATGCTTACGCCAAGGAAATCATTGAGCCGATCATGCATCTCAAGGGTAATGACATTCCGGTTTCGAAGATGTCCTTTGATGGTACATTACCAACCAATACAGCTCGCCTCGAAAAGCGTGGTGTAGCGCCCTTCATTCCACATTGGATCAGTGAGAACTGTATCCAGTGTAACCAGTGTGTACAATCTTGTCCCCACGCTGCTATTAGGGCAAAACAGATTGATCCGAAGGATTTGGAGAATGCACCAGAAAACTTCACCACACTCAAGTCCAGCACCAAGAACGATAGAGAGTTACGGTTCAAGATCCAAGTATATCCTGAAGATTGTCAGGGATGTGGCGTCTGTATCGAAACCTGTCCTTCCAAGACCAAGTCCCTACAGTTCAGTCCGATTGATGTTGAGCGGAAGGCTGGTGAGACCACCAATGCTGAATTCTTTGATGCTCTCCCAGATGATGTAGTAGATGGAATTTCTGTTGACACGGTCAAAGGTATGCAGTTCAAGAAACCCTTATTCGAGTTCTCTGGTGCATGTGCCGGTTGTGGAGAGACTCCCTATGTCAAGTTGGTCTCCCAGATCTGTGGGGAGAGGATGATTGTGGCCAATGCGACCGGATGCTCCTCCATTTATGGTGGAACATTCCCAACCACTCCGTATGCTCAGCGTACTGATGGTCGTGGTCCAGCTTGGGGTAACTCACTTTTCGAAGACAATGCCGAGTACGGGCTTGGTATGCGTCTGGCTGTAGAAGCCAACCGCAGACAGCTTAAAGCAAATATCGACCGACTGCTTGCAGCAGGTACTACCGAAGCTTTGACTAATGCGATTGAAAAGAATCTGGAACTTTGGAATGACAAGACCGAAGCTTCGATTACAGCTCAGAATGAGACTCAGGCTTTACTCGATGATGCCCTTAAAGCTGCGAAGAGTGATGAAGCAAAGGCAGCTTTGCGAAAAATCATTGAATTGAAGGACTACTTCAGTGAGAAGGATGTCTGGATCTTCGGTGGTGATGGCTGGGCTTACGACATTGGTTACGGTGGTGTCGACCATGTTGTCGCTTCCGGTAAGAATGTAAATATTCTCGTTTTGGACACTGAAGTGTATTCGAATACTGGAGGACAAGCTTCCAAGGCAACTCCGATCGCTGCTGTCGCTAAATTTGCGAATGCAGGAAAGCAGATGGGTAAAAAGAACATGGGCTTCATGATGATGAGCTATGGTCATGTCTATGTTGCTTCGATCTCCATGGGTTCAAACAGGTTGCATGCCCAGAAAGCTTTGCAGGAAGCTGTCGCTTTTGACGGTCCTTCAATTGTGTTCTGTTATGCACCTTGTATCAACCATGGAATCAATATGATGAAGAGTCAGGTTGAGGAGAAGTTGGCGGTTGAAGTCGGTTATTGGCCGTTGTTCCGTTACAACCCTTCCTTGGGCGAAGGTAAGCGATTCTCTTGGGATACAAAAGAACCCAAGGGTGATTACCAGGAATTCATCAAGAGCGAAAGAAGATACTCATCACTCTACAAGACGAATCCAGACCAAGCGGAAGAGCTCTTCAAGAGAGCAGAAGAGGACGCAAAACGCCGCATGAAGTTCTACAAAGATGTAGGAGAAGTCATGTAACGGCACACGTCGAAAGGCATAAAATCGGCCGCTCGGGAGTATCTCTCGGGCGGCTCTTTTCATGGTTAATTCTTCAGTTGTTTTACTCAGAAGCAATCCAGGTGTCTATGATTGCTTTTGAAGAGCGATCCATCTCCTTCATGAAGTCACTCGTGTGTTTTCTAAAATAGTAAAAATCGGAAATGGTACCCGTATTTCCAAACGGAAGACGTCCTTGTTTCTTCAATTGTTGTTCTTGTGCTCCAAAGGCAATTTCAAGATCTTGGAGATGAGGTTCTTTATAAGAATTTTCCATAAAAATTGAGTTAACGGGACACCTGATGGCTGGATTGGCCAGAGGTTCTGTCGATTTTGGGTATCCAAAAATGACCAAGGTAGCGACAGCAGTATACTTGGGAAGATTGAACAGTTCTGTTATCTTCTCATGGTTCTCTAGGATATCTCCTATATAGCAGGAACCTATTCCTAAAGACTCGGCTGCAACTACTGCTGTTTGTGCTGCAATCAAGGCATCACTCATAGCGAGAAGCAAATCTCCAGCTCCTGGGGCTCTCCATGGTATATTCTTGTTCTCCCCCTTTTCTACGGATCCCGATTCACTGAAGAAATTGACCCATTTGCGTACATCGGAAAGGAATAGCCAGACCATAGGAGCATTAGCTATCATAGGTTGGTTGTCACAAAGAACGGCTAGTGTCTCTAGACGTTTCTTATCTGTGACTTCAATGACAGAATAGAACATCATATTTCCTGCTGTTGGTGCTCGAAGTGTCGCTTGTTGGATTAGTTCATGATGAATATGCTCAATTGGCCTATCGGAAAAAGAACGGTGGGTTCGACGATTCATGAGTAAATCTAAGGTCGGGTTCATTATTTTCTCCTGTTGAAGCATCAAGGCTTTTAGTTCCGTACTATACGCAACGATATCATTCATATAGTATACAAGCCAGAAGGTCGCTATGAAAAGTGTTCGTGTTTATTCATACCGTTGGGTAGTCTTGATTGCTCTGATGGCGGTTATCATGGCCTCGGAGATGCAATGGTTGGTCCTTGCGCCGATATCGCGTGCTGCAGGAGCTTTTTACTCCACACAAATTCCAGCAGATTCAATCATCGGGCCAGATCTCCTTACATTGATCCATCTTTTGGTCTTCATATTCATCAGTATTCCCGCTTCACTTGCCATTGATAAGATTGGGCTGAAATGGACACTTCGTTCCAGCGCGATACTCATTGCAATTTTCAGTCTGCTAAAAGGCTTCGGTGCAAATCATTTTTGGACAGTTGTTGTCTCCCAAGTAGGCCTTTCTTTCGCACATGTACTAATTCTCAACAATGTGACGCTCGTTACAGCGAGATGGTTTCCTCTACGTGAGCGGGGCTTTGCCATCGGTCTAGTCTCATTCGCACAGTATTTGGGGCTTTTATTGATAATGATAATAAGCCCATATGCTGTTGTCAGTAATCCTGAACTGGTGGGTTACGGGGAAGGGATTCCCCAGCTATTGCTCTGGTTGGGAATCGCAACAGCGATCGGGGCTCTTGCGGTGTTGTTTTTCATAAAGGAGAAGCCACCGACGCCATCGTCACTGGAACCGATTGAGATAGACTCATTTATCAGCTCATTTCGATTATTGCTCCATAAGAAACATATGGGGGGATTTATTGCCATCTTTGGATTGATGTGGGGACTATTCAATGTTTTTATCGCAAAGATCGACAGTATAACTGCCTTCATAGGGGTCCAAAACTCCAATGGGGTAGTTGGATTGATATTATTGGGTGGTGGTATGATCGGATCAGTAGTAATACCGCTCTTGTCTGATTATCTCAGAAAAAGAAAGATCTTCTTTTTTATTTCCATGCTCGGAATTTTCGTTGGGGTTGTAGTTTTTGCGGCAATACCGCTGTTGGATACACTATTTTCCTCTCCCACAATATTTGGATTCATCGCGGCAGGATTCCTCGGGTTTTTCTTCCAAAGTGCTATTCCCCTGGGATATCAATATGCTGCAGAATTGAGCTATCCAGTACAAGAGGCCTCTTCACAAGGCGTCCTTCTCCTCAATGGTCACTTTATTGGTGTAATACTTCTTATATTTATGAATCTTCATGGTGGAGCGTTCCTAGAGCATGTTTTGATTGTTAGCGTGGCTTTATTATTTGCTGCAGTACTTGCTGCGATTTTTATCAAAGAAAGCCCTATTATCGTTACTGAGGATGAACGGCTCAGGGCGGCTGTTGATAAAGAGTCTGTGAGGCAGGGAAGATAATTGAGGCTCAGTGAGTTTTTCTGGGGTTGGGGGGGAAGAGCAGGTGAAATAGATATGGAAATGGCAGGTCCAATCCTGTAG